>JAWVFH010000009.1:0-6485 GCA_033856255.1 Solirubrobacterales bacterium
CGCGGCGAGGCGGTCGACATCCGCCTGCGCAACAACATCGCCGACCGCAACAAACTCGTCGGCGAGGGCAACCGCAGCGGGATCTTCATCCACAACAGCGACGGCGTCCTGATCGAGGGCAACCGCACCCGCCACAACGCCAAGTACGGGATCGAGCTCGATGCGGACTCGCACGGCAACCGGTTGTTCGACAACGTCTCCGCCCACAACGGGCTGCTCGACGTCCTCGACGAGGGAACCGGCAACTGCGGCGCCGACAACGTTCCGGACGTCTTCGGCGCCTGCGGATAGGCGCCGAGCGCCCGAGCGCGTTTGCTGCAACCCGGCCCCCGCTTGCAGGGACCGTGGCCGAAGCCGCGTAACAACATCGGGTCGAGCCGAGGGCGATCGTGTCGTAACCTGACCGTGGCGCCTCGGACGTAACACTTCGAAGGGAGAACAGCGCTGTGGCACGCCCGACCGACTCCAACGAGCAGCTCCTCTGCAGCTTCTGCGGCAAGTCGCAGCGGCAGGTCAAGAAGCTGATTGCGGGACCTGGGGTTTACATCTGCGACGAGTGCATCGATCTCTGCAACGAGCTCATCGACGAGGAGCTGACCGCGCCGCCGGCGTTCGAGCTCGAGAGCCTGCCGAAGCCGGTCGAGATCTACGACGTGCTGCAGGAGTACGTGGTCGGCCAGGAGAGCGCCAAGCGCACCCTCTCGGTCGCGGTCTACAACCACTACAAGCGCGTCCAGATGATGCAGAGCACGACCGAGGGCGAGATCGAGCTGCAGAAGTCCAACATCATGCTGCTCGGCCCGACGGGTTGCGGCAAGACGCTGCTCGCCCAGACTCTGGCGCGGATCCTCAACGTCCCCTTCGCGATCGCCGACGCGACCGCGCTCACCGAGGCCGGCTACGTGGGCGAGGACGTCGAGAACATCCTCTTGAAGCTGATCCAGGCCGCCGACTTCGACGTCAAGAAGGCCGAGACGGGGATCATCTACATCGACGAGATCGACAAGATCGCCCGCAAGGCCGACAACCCGTCGATCACCCGCGACGTCTCCGGTGAGGGCGTGCAGCAGGCGCTGCTGAAGATCCTCGAGGGGACGACGGCGTCGGTCCCTCCCCAGGGTGGGCGCAAGCATCCCCACCAGGAGTTCCTGACCATCGACACCACCAACATCCTCTTCATCTGCGGTGGCTCGTTCGCCCAGCTCGACCACGTGATCGAGCGCCGGATCGGCCATCAGGGCGTCGGCTTCGGTGCTCAGCTCTCGTCGAAGGCCGAGCGCGACACCGGGGAGCTGTTCGAGCAGGTGCTGCCCGAGGACCTGATCGAGTACGGGCTGATCCCCGAGTTCATCGGCCGCCTGCCGGTCGTCTCCGCGATCCACCAACTCAGCCGCTCCGATCTGATCACGATCCTGACCGAGCCGCGCAACGCGCTGACCAAGCAGTTCCAGCGCTTCTTCGAGTTCGACGACATCGAGCTCGCCTTCCAGGAGGACTCGCTGGGCGCGATCGCCGACAAGGCGCTCGAGCGTGAGACCGGCGCCCGCGGGTTGCGCTCGATCCTCGAGGAGACGCTGATGGACGTGCAGTTCGAGCTGCCCTCGCGCCGCGACGTTTCCAAATGCGTGGTCACCAAGGACACGATCGAACAGGGCCTGCGCCCGACCCTGGTCACGCAGGCGGTGCCCGAGGAGCCGGCCGAGGATCTCGAAGACGTTCAGGAATCCGCCTAGACCGAGGCGCAACTCGGGCCCGGTGACGGGGTTCCCTGAGCAGCCGTGAGGCGGCCGGGGAGACATCGAAGAAGGCTGGTGGCGGCGGTTGGCGTCGCGCTCGTGGCCGCGCTCTCGAGCTCGTCGGCATCGGCGCTCGAGTTGCACGCGACGCCGGCGCCGGACACCGCCCCCGACGGGTGCGAGCCCGGGTCGTGCACCCTGCGCGAGGCGATCCTGGCGGCGAACGCGAACCCGGGCGAGGACCGGGTTCTCGTCGAGCCGGGTCACACCTACGCGCTCTCGCTCCCGGGCGGGGCCGAGGACGCGTCCGCCACCGGCGACCTCGACGTCACCGGACCGCTCGAGCTGGTCGCGACCGGGTCGGGAAGAGCGAGGATCGACGCGGCTCAGATCGATCGGGTCCTGGACCTGTTCGCGGCGGTGAAGCTCGAGGGATTGGAGCTCACCGGGGGACTTGCGCCGCAGGCAGGCGGCGCCCAGGGAGCCGCGATCCGGGTCAACGCGGGTCGGTTGACGCTTCGCGACAGCGCGATCGTCGCCAACGCCGGACCTGAGAGCGCCGTCGAGCTGATCGGCGACGACGGGATGACCGCGCGCGACAGCGAGGTCTCCGACAACGTCGGCGGCGGAATCATCGATCGCGGCGGCGGCGGCCTGCGCGCCGCGCACACCGAGATCCTGCGCAACTCGGGCACCGGCGTTCAGGGGTTCGGCCCGGGCAGCCTGTCGCTCTACCACGCGGTGATCTCCGACAACGCGCTGCGCGGGATCCAGGAGTTCGACGGCGGTGACGTCGCGGCCGTCGACGCGATCATCGCGGGCAACGGCGACCAGGCGATCGACGAGCAGGGAGACGGCGGCCTATTCGTGCGCCGGTCGCGGCTGCGAGACAACGGCTCCGCCGCGGTCACCGAGGACGGCGACGGCGAGCTCAGCGTCTACCGCAGCAAGGTCACCGGGTCGCTCGGGGGGGCCGCGGTCGAGCGCGGGCCGGGCGGGATCTCGTTCATCAAGGCGCGGATCGCCTTCAACGATGGCATCGGGCTGAGCGAGTCCGACGCGGGCTCGGTCGGGCTCGAGGAGACGACACTCGAGGGCAGTCCGCTTGGCGGGGTGGTCGAGCGCGGCGAGGGCGGCATCGGGCTCACCCTGGCGAAGGTGATCGACAGCGGAGGGGTCGGGTTGGCGGAGTTCGACGACGGTGATGTCGCGCTCGTCCGGGCTCAGGTCTCGAAAGCCGAGGGGGCGGCGATTACGTTCGACGGCGTCGGCAGCCTGCTGCGCAGCCGCCTGGTTGACAACGGCGGTGGGGTGGCGATCGCGAACGGCTCCCTGAGCCTCGGGCGCAGCACGATCGTCGCCAACTCGGGGGAGATCGGCGGAATCGCGGCGTTGAACGCGGGCGTCGCCCTGCGCCAGTCGACGGTTGGCAGAAACTTCAGCGATGGCGACGGCGGCGGGATCGCCCTCGAGGGCACCAGCTCGCTCGAGGCGACCAACTCAACCGTCGCCGAGAACCTCGCCCTCGGCTCGGGTGGAGGGGTCTTCATCGCCGCTGGTGGGCGCGCACGGCTGAACGCGGTAACGATCGCCGCCAACGAGGCCGACGGGGGTCCGGGTGGCGGGATCTCGCTCGCGCCGGGAGCGACCGCGATCGTCGACAACTCGCTGATCGCCCGCAACCGCTCGGCAGCGGAGAGCCCCGACTGCTTTGGGCCGGGCCTCGCGTCCGGCGGCGGGAACCTGATCGGGATCGCGGCCGGCTGTGGTGAGCTCGGGAGCGGGGGAGACCTGGTCCGGCGCGACCCGCGGATCGGGCGGCTGCAGCCCAACGGCGGCCCGACATCCACCGTGGCGCTGCGCCGCGGCAGCCCGGCGATCGGGGCGGCGCGGGTCGACGCGCCGCGACGCGACCAGCGCAGCAGGACCCGTCGCGACCCCGACGCCGGGGCCTACGAGCTCGGCTGACGCTGCTGCCTGCGCCGCCGCCCGTAACATCGCCGCTTCGATGGACGAGGCGCGCAGAGAGAGACTCGAGGCGACTACCCGCTGGGAACCGGCCGAGGTCGAGCGCAGGATCTTCGACGCTTGGTATGCGAGCGGCGCCTTCGACCCGCCGCCGGAGGGCAGCCCGGAGGAGAACTTCTCGATCGCGATCCCGCCTCCGAACGTCACCGGCGCGCTGCATATGGGCCACGCGCTCAACGGCAGCGTCCAGGACGTGCTGATCCGCACGCGCCGGATGCAGGGGCGGAACGCGCTCTGGATCCTCGGCACCGACCACGCCGGGATCGGGACCCAGATGGTGGTCGAGAAGGAACTGTTCGCCCAGGGCAGCTCGCGGCACGACCTCGGCCGCGAGGCCTTCGTCGAGAAGGTCTGGGAGTGGCGCGAGCAGTACGGCTCGCAGATCGTCGAGCAGTACAAGCGCCTCGGCGCGTCGTGTGACTACGAGCGCGAGCGCTTCACCCTCGACGAGGGCTACGTGCGCGCCGTCTACAAGGTCTTCGTCGGGCTCTACGAGAAGGGCCTGATCTATCGCGACAACTACATGGTGAGCTGGGACCCGGGCACCAACTCGGCGATCTCCGACCTCGAGGTGGTCAACAGGGAGGTCGAGGACACCCTGTACGAGATCGACTACCCGGTGGAGGGCTCCGATCAGGTGCTCACGGTCGCCACCGTGCGCCCGGAGACGATGCTCGCCGACACCGCGGTGGCGGTTCATCCCAACGACGAGCGCTACGCGCCTCTGGTCGGCGGGCACGTAGTCCTTCCGCTGGTCGGTCGCCGGCTGCCGATCATCGCGGACGAGCACGTCGACCCCGAATTCGCGACGGGTGCCCTGAAGATCACCCCCGGCCACGATCCCAACGATTTCGAGATCGGCCGCGCCCACGGGCTCGACGAGATCTCGGCGATCGGCGAGGACGGCCGGATGACCGCCGAGGCGGGGGAGTTCGAGGGGATGACCGCCGCCGAGGCCCGCGAGGCGGTGGTCGCGGCGCTGCGCGAGCAGGGCAGCCTGGGCGACGAGGCTCCCTACACCCATTCGGTCCCCTTCTCAGAGCGCTCGGGGGAGCGGATCGAGCCGCTGATCTCGCTGCAGTGGTTCTGCCGCATGGACGAGCTCGCGGCGCCGGCGATCGAGGTGGTCGAGCGCGACGAGGTCAGGATCGTCCCCGAGAACTACAAGCGCGTGTACCTCAACTGGATGCGCGACATCCGCCCCTGGTGCGTCTCGAGGCAGCTCTGGTGGGGCCATCAGATCCCGGTTTGGTACGGGCCCGAGGTCGTGGAGATCGTTGCCGAGTCGGTCGAGCTCGCTCGGCAGGCCGCGGTTGAACGGGGCCTTGATCCTGACTCGCTGACCCAGGAGACCGACGTTCTCGACACCTGGTTCAGCTCCGCCCTGTGGCCGTTCGCAACTCTGGGCTGGCCCGATAAAACGCCACACTTGCAGGCGTTTTATCCCACCAGCGTCCTGACCACCGCGCGCGAGATCATCTTCCTCTGGGTCGCTCGGATGGTGATGATGGGGATCGAGTTCACCGAGCAGGTGCCGTTCACCGACGTCCCGATCACGTCGGTGATCCAGGCGCCCGACGGCCGCCGGATGTCGAAGTCGCTCGGAACCGGCATCGACCCGCTCGACGAGATCGCGGTCCACGGCGCCGACGCCGTGCGCTTCGGGCTGCTGGCGATGTCCTCGACCCAGGATGTCCGCTATTCCGAGCAGCGCGTCAAGCAGGGCGAGGACCTGACGAACAAGCTGTGGAACGCCTCGCGCCTGGTGTTGCTGAACGCCAACCCTCAAGCAGGGGTCAGACCCTTGGTTGAGGGTTTGGGGACGGTTGAGGACCGCTGGATCGTCTCGGCGATGGAGCGCCATACGCGTCGGGTCGAGGAGCTGATCGAGTCATATCGCTTCTCGCCCGCGGCGCTCGAGCTCTATGACGCGTTCTGGACCGACGTCTGCGACTGGTACCTGGAGCTGGTCAAGCCGCGGCTCTACGAGGGCGACCCGGACGCCGCGGCGGTGCTGCTGCACGTGCTCGGTCGCAGTCTCGAGCTGCTGCATCCGTTCATGCCGCACGTGACCGAGGAGATCTGGAGCTTCATGCCCGGCGAGCGCGGGCTGCTGGCCGTCTCACCGTGGCCGAAGGCGGACGATTCGCTGCTGGACGCCGAGGCGGAGGCCGAGATGGAGCGGGTGCGCGAGATCGTCACCGTCATCCGGCGCCTGCGCGACGAGGCCGGAATCAAGCCGGGGGTGAAGCTGCTCGCCTCCTCCGATCTCGATGGCGCGCTCTCCGAGCACGTCGCCAACCTGGCGCGGCTCGACCTGTCCGGCAACGGCGGCGATCCGGTCGCCACGGTGGGCGGCGGCGCGGTCCGCATCCTCGCGTCCGGCGATCTGGACGCCGGTGTGTTCCTGGAGCGGATCGTGGCGCGGCGCGCGAAGCTGGCAGACGAGGTGGCGCGGATCGAGAAGAAGCTCTCGAACGACGGCTTCGTCGCGAAGGCGCCACCGGAGGTGGTCCAGGAGGAACGCGACAAACTCGTCGCATACAAGCGCGAGCTGGAGAGTCTCGAGGGATGAACCTACGGCAGGCCGAGGACTATCTGCTCGGACTGGAGCTGTTCGGCATGCGGTTCGGGCTGGACCGCATGCACAAGCTGATGACTGTGCTGGGACTCCCGCAGCGCCGCTACGCCTCGATTCACGTCGTCGGCACCAACGGCAAG
>JAWVFH010000010.1:0-83690 GCA_033856255.1 Solirubrobacterales bacterium
ACACCGCGTCCGGAGGCCCGGTCGGGGTGGGCACGGCGACGGCGAAGTCGATGGTGCTCAACATCGTCCTCGTGCACATCATCGGGATGATGGGCACACTGGTGTTCTGGGGAGCAAATCCACGCGCTCCGATCGGAGGCTGAGATCGACGCTCGACCCGACAAGGGCACCCCCGCCTCGCCGGACCGCCTGCGATGAGCGAGCGACTGGAGACCAGGGAGCGGATCCTCGGCACCTTCGTGCTCGCGGTGATGACGGTCGCCTGCGTCGGCTGGTGGATCGGGGTCCCGGCGCTCGTCCTCTGGGGCCTCGCCCACGCGACCAACGACGGCCCCACGCACTTCGTCGCCGGGGTGGTCGGCGTGCCGCTGGCGATGGTGGTCACGGCCCCGATCCTGATCTGGCTCAACGCGCTCTACCTGCGGGTCACCGGGATCCTCGCCCGCGCCGAGGCCGACGAGGATGAGACCGGCGGCTGGAGCCGCCGGCTGCGCGGCCCGCTCGAGCCGCTGATGTTCGCCTCGCTGGCGGTCGCGATCGTCGCCCTCAGCATCTGGTTCTTCTTCATCGCCGACACCGCGCCCTCCAGCGTCCTCTAGTACCAGGCCGAGTCCGGGTCCCGGGAAGGCTCGCGCAGGTCCCCGGCCTCGCGACCGAGCAGGTCCGGGTCCTCGCGGCCCAGCTCCCAGAGCATGTCGTCGAGCAGCGGCGGCGAGATCCCGGTGCGCTCGGCGACCCGTTTCAGCGCCGCCCGGGTCGCGGCGCGGACCTCGTCCAGCCCGCCCGGCTCGACCAGGCCCGAGCGCAGCGCCAGGCGCATCAGCACGTTGTCGGCCGAGACCTCCCAGCATTCGGGATCGGCGACCTCGAACCAGCCGCGGCGGTGGCAGATCTTCGCGTAGAGCTGCGCCTTCTTCTGCAACGGGTCGGAGTAGGCCCGACAGCGAGCGAGCCGCGCCAGCAGGCCTCCCCCGCCGCCGAGCCGGCCGTCCGCGGCGGCGAGCAGGCCTGTCGCCCTGCCCCCGTACTCGCCCAGCAGCGGCGCCGCCAGGTCGCGCCACAGCTCCGCCCTGCGGCCCGGGTCGGCGACCGTCTCGCCGCCGACCCGGAAGAGCTCGGCCACCTGATCGCCCGTGACCTCGGTCAGCGAGGCGGCCGTCAGCAGACCCGGGCGCCGAGCCGCCGCCGCCAGAGCCACGGCCCACATCAGCTCGCTGCCGGCGACGGGCAGCGACCCGCCGACGCTGTGCGCGCGCTCGTAGCCGCTGCGATGGTCGACCGCGCACAGGAAGAGCGCCGCATCGGGGTCGGGGACGTGGGCGAAGCCGGGCGGCTCGTAGGCCGCGAACAGCTCGCGTACCCGCGCCTCCACGGCCGCCGGCGGCTGCACGTCGCCCATCTAGACCTCGTAGGTGGTCAGCTCGAGCGCGTGCCCGTCCGGGTCTCGGAAGTAGATCGAGTGGCTGATCTCGTGGTCGGAGAACCGAACCTCGAGCCCGAGCGCCTCGAGCGCCGCGCGTGCCTCGGCGAAGCCGGACCGGTCGACCCGAAAGGCGATGTGCAGGATCCGCACCGCGGGCGCCTCGGCGCCGGCCGGCGCCGACGACGGGTGCAGCTCCTGGGGGAAGATCGCGACGCCGGTCCCCTCCGCCACCATCACCACGGGCACCTCCCAGGCCTCGTGGACGCGCTCGAGCCCGAGCACGTCGGCGTAGAAGCGTTGCGAGCGCTCGAGGTCGGCGACCCCGATCGCGACGTGGTCGAGACCCTGGTTGCCGAATCGCGCCATCGCCTCGAGGCTACATCGGCCGGTAGCCTGCGGCGGCCGTGGCGAGGATCCTGATCACCGGCGGCGCCGGCTTCGTCGGCGCCAACCTGGCCGTGGCCCTGGCCGAGAGCGACCCGAGTCGCGAGCTGATCGCGTTCGACAACCTCTACCGGCCCGGCTCGAAGCTCAACCTGCCCCGGCTCGAGGCGGCGGGAGTGCGCTTCCTCGAGGGCGACGTACGCGATCGAGAGGCGCTCGGCTCGATCGACCCGATCGACGCCCTGATCGAGTGCTCCGCCGAGCCCTCGGCGCTGGTGGGGATGAGCGGCGACACCTCATATGCGTTCGAGACGAACCTGGTCGGCGCCTACAACTGCCTCGAGCTCGCCCGCCGCGACGGCGCCCAGTTCGTCTTCCTCTCCACCAGTCGCGTCTATCCCTACCCGGCGCTCAACTCGCTGGCGCTGGAGCGGACCGAGACGCGCTTCGAACTCGATCCGCAGCAACCGTTCCCCGGCGCCTCGGCGGCCGGGATCTCGGAGGACTTCCCGCTCACCGGCCCGCGGACCCTGTACGGGGCGACGAAGCTCTCCGCCGAGCTGCTGGCGACCGAGTACGCGGCCAACTTCGGCATCCCGACGGTGATCGACCGCTGCGGCGTGATCGCCGGGCCCTGGCAGATGGGCAAGGTCGACCAGGGCGTCTTCACCTTCTGGCTGTTGGCGCACTACTTCCGGCGGCCGCTCACCTACATCGGCTACGGCGGCGGCGGCCACCAGGTGCGCGACCTGCTGCACATCGCCGACCTGGTCGAGCTGATCCAACAGCAGCTCGCCGACCCCGGTGGCTGGGACGGATTCGTCGGCAACGTCGGCGGCGGCCGCGAGGTCAGCCTCTCGCTCCGCGAGACGACCGAGATCTGCCGCGAGCTGACCGGCAACGAGGTCACCATCGAGCCCTCGGACGACGGGCGGCCCGGCGACGTTCCGCTATATATCTCCGACTGCGCACGGCTGTACGGGCACACCGCCTGGCGGCCGGCGAAAGGGCCACGGGAGGTACTCGCAGACATCTTCGCCTGGGTAGATGAACACACCGACGACGTCGCGGCGTCGCTGAGGCTGGGACCGTGAAGCTCTCGGTCGTCGTCCCCGCCCACAACGAGGCCGGCTCGATCGCCGAGACCCTGCGGCGGACGATCGAGCACCTCGATCGCGCCCGGATCGAGCACGAGATCCTGGTCGTCGACGACGCTAGCGTCGACGGCACGGTCGACGTCGTCGCGGCGATCGCCTCCGAGCATCCGCAGGTCCGCTGCCTGCGCTCGCATCATCCGCGCGGCTTCGGGTTCGCGGTCAGATCCGGGCTGGAGCGCTTCGAGGGCGACGCGGTCGCGGTGATGATGGCCGACGGCTCCGACGACCCGGGCGACCTGGTCCGCTACCACGAGCTGCTGGTCCAGGGCTACGACTGCGTCTTTGGCTCCCGCTTCATGCCGGAGTCCGAGATCCACGACTACCCGAAGCCGAAGCTGGTCCTCAACCGGCTCGCGAACTGGTTCATCCGCGTGCTCTTCCGCCACGGCTTCAACGACACGACCAACGCCTTCAAGGCATACCGGCGCGAGGTCGTGCAGACGATCCAGCCGCTGCTCTCCAACCACTTCAACCTCACCGTCGAGATGCCGCTGAAGGCGATCGTCCGCGGCCACAGCTTCGCGGTGATCCCGATCTCGTGGCGAAACCGCACCTCGGGCGAGAGCAAGCTCGCGATCCAGGAGATGGGCAGCCGCTACCTGTTCATCGTCCTCTACGTCTTCCTCGAGCACCACCTGAGCCGCGGCGACTACCGGCGCGGCGAATGGGCCGCCGTGCAGAGGTCCACGGGTCCGCCCGTGGCCTCCAGCTCCCAGGGCTCCGAGGAATCGTCGGCCGGCAGCGAGAGCGCGGCCGCTTCGCCCGCGGCAAGCCGGCCGAGCGCCACCGGGAACGACTCGCCGGCGTAGCGGCGCAGGCGCAGGTCCGCGGTCCCCGGGCCGGGTGCGCGGAGGATCGTCTCGCCGGGGGCGAGCTCGATCACGCCGGCGCCGCCGGGCGGCGGCTGGCACCCGGATACCGCGGGGAGCGGCCGCAGGGCGAGCTCGTAGGCCGCGCCGAGGACCTTGTCGGCGGCCACGCGGGCGCTCTCGGGAGCGGTGGCCAGCTCGGCGAGCGAGTACGCGGGCGATCCGAAGGCGTCCGCGGCCGAGAGGTAGGACCCCGCGTCGACGAGGGTGAAGTAGTTGAAACCGGAGTTGTGCGGGGTCAGCACGAGGCCCGGGTCGACGCGATCGCGGGCGATCTCGAGCCCCGCGAGGTCTCCGCGCACCAGGGCCGTGCTCGCCTCGAGCGGGTGCAGGCGATCGCGCATCGTCGCCAGGTTCGACGCCGTCGCGGCCAGCGAGGCCACCAGGGCTATCGCGATCACGACCGGGCTCGCCCGGCGCCCGCGCCAGACCTCGGCGGCTGCCATCAGCAGGAGCACGGCACCGACGTACTGGTAGCGAGGGCTGATCGCGGCGCGGAAGAAGCTGGCGTTGATCGCGGTCAGGAACCACCACGCGACCCCGGCAGTGAGCGCGGCCAGCAGCCACTTCGAGACCCGGCGCGAGGTCGCGAGCTGGACGCTCGCGGCGACGACCAGCAACGCGAGCAGGGGACGGCCCCAGTCGAGCGAGCCCGCGACCTCGTCGCCGCTGCCCGGGGCGAAGCCGAGCAGCGACGACAGCGAGGAGGCGTAGCCGTCGACGATGAAGCCCGGCGAGGTGGCGACGTTGTCGAAGGAGAGCTGGTTGGCGTCCGAGCTCCCCCAGCCCAGGTACCAGAGGGCGTACAGCACCGCCGGGATCGCGCCGATCCAGGCGCGCGAGCGCAGCTCGCGGTCGAAGCCGATCGTGACCAGGGCCGCGGCGACGAAGATGAGGCCGAGCGTCTGGAAGGTGAGGGCGAAGACGAGCAGCCCGCAGCAGGCGATGTCGCCGCGGCGGTCGCCGCGCTCGAGCGCCAACAGGGCGCCGATCCCGCACGCCATCGGAGCGAAGTAGCCGAGCTGGAACGGCGACAGCAGGTCCTCGTAGGCGGTGCCCATGAAGAGGACCGGCAGCGTCGCGGCGAGGGCGAGCCAATCGCCGACCCGGCGGCGCAGCCAGACGAAGAGCAGCACGACGCTGGCCAGGAAGGCGAGCGTGGCGGCGATCGCATACGGCGTCAGCGAATCCATCCCGAAGGTGGCCTGGATCGCCTTGTAGACCGCGACCAGGCTCATCGAGGGGTGGCCGGCGTGATCGAGGAAGAAGGCGTGGACGCTGAAGCCGCGACGGTGCAGGAGCACCTCCCAGTCGTCGATCAGGAAGGTGAGCTTCGAGTTCAGCGCCACCAGGAGCGCGCCCGAGACGACGACCGCGAACCCGAACAGGGACTCGGGCAGCCGCGGGTCGCCGATCAGCGCCCGTAGCCCGGCGCCGCGATCCCGGCGGGCGGGCCCGGGCGCCGCGGGTGAGGCCGCCCCGCTCACGATGCCGGTGCGCAGATCTCGACCACCCCGCGGCCGTCGAGCTGGAGCTGCCACGGCTGTGGGGACTGGTCTGCGGGGATCTCGATCAGCTCGGCGTCGCCGCCGCCAACCCGGCCGGCGTTGACCGGGAACGAGGCGCTCGCGTAGCGGCGCATGCGCACCGTCGCGGCGGCGCCGCGAGCCGGCCGCACCACGGCGCCGCCGGGGGGAGCCTCGGCGACCGCCGGTCCCGGGTCGAGGTCGAAGGGCTCACAGGCGCCCGCGGGTGTGTCGAGCGGAACCGTCCGGGGCTGCAGGGCGAGCGCCGAGGCGAAGACGGTGTCGGCGGACACGCGCGCAGCCTCGGGCGCGTCGAGCAGCTCGGCGGGCGTGTAGGCCGGCGAGCCGAAGGCGTCGATCGCCGAGAAGTAGGAGGCGGCGTCGACGATCCCGAGGTAGTCGACCCCCGAGTTCTGCTCGGTGAGCACGTAGTCGGGTGCGACCTCCTCCCGGGTCAGCTCGAGCGCGGCGAGCCCGCCCTTCTGCTGCTCGGCGATCCCGGCGAGGCCATGCGCCTCGTCTCGCAGGAGCGAGAAGTTGGCGAGCGCGGCGAGCGCGGCGACGGCGACCACGGTCGCAACCGCGAAGCGGCTCACCCTGACGCCGCGGAGCAGCTCCGCCCCGATCATCACCCAGAGCACGACGCCGACCAGCTGGTAGCGCCCGGACGTGGCCTGGCCGAAGAAGGAGGCGTTGAGCCCCGTCAGCGTCCAGAAGGAGAGCTGGGCCGCGATCACCGCCCAGAGGCGCCGCGGCATCGCCCCGATCCCCGCCCTGGCCACCCGCCAGATGCCGAAGGCGATCGCGACCAGCAGCAGCGGGCGGCCCCAGTCGAGCGGGCTGAGACTCATCTCGTCGCGCGGGACGGCGAGCCCGAGCAGCGTCGAGAGGCTCGAGGAGAGGCCGTCGCCGACGTAGCCGATCAGGGTCTCGAAGTTGTGGAAGGAGACGAAGTTCTGAGCGTCGCGGCCCCAGCCGAGATACCAGACCATCCACAGGGCCGCCGGGATCGCGATCACCCAGGCGCGCCGGAAGCGCTCGCGCGTGAAGGCGATGTCGATCGTCGCCGCGAGCGCAAACGGGATCGCCACGTGCTGGCAGAAGAGCCCGATCGTCAGCAGCACCGCGGCCGCGACGTCGCCGGCGCGGCTGGGGCGATCGAGCGCCAGCAGGGCGCCCACCCCGCAGCCGAGCGCGATCACGAGGCTGATCTGGAACGGGAACAGGAGGTCGTCCCAGGACGGGCCCAGGAAGAGGATCGGCAGCAGGGCGGCGAGCGCCAGCCACTCCCCCACCCGCCGCCGGACGTAGACGAAGACGACGACCATCGTGGCGGCGTAGACGACGACGTGGGCGAGCTGGAAGGGCAGCGGCGACTCGATCCCGAAGACCGCGATCAGGAGCTTGTAGATCGCCAGCGGGATCGCCAGCAGCTGCTCGACGAAGGGCGTCAGGTAGACGTCGAGGCCGGAGCCGCGGCGGTCGAGGATGAAGGCCCACTCGTCGCGCCAGAACGTCAGCGCGGAGAGCCAGTGGATGAGGGCCCCGGCGGAGACGAGCAGCGCGGCGGCGAACAGGAGCGTCCCCGGCCCGGCGGCACGGGCGCGCTCGATCACGCCTGTGTGAGCACGGGCCTCCACGCTAGGCCGTGAACTTGCGCGAGCGCAGCAGGTGGGCCCGATGCAGGACGAGCCGGCCCGCCGCCCACAGCGTCTTCACGCCGTAGACCGTCGAGACCCAGGGGCCGACCGAGGAGGCCTCGGAGAAGTAGCGGGTCCGGGCCGGCACCTCGGCGATCCGGAAGTCGAAGTAGGACGCCTGCATCAACAGCTCGGAGTCGAAGACGAAGTCGATCGAGTTGCGCAGGAACGGCACCGTCAGCAGCAGGTCGCGGCCGTAAGCCCGGTAGCCGGTGTGCAGGTCCGTCAGGTCGGTGCCGAGGACGAGGTTCTCGATCGTGGTCAGGCCGCGGTTGGCGATTCGCTTGTAGAGCGGCATCCCGGCCGCCCGGGCGGCGCCCCGCTCGGCCATCCGGGTGCCGAGCACGAGGTCGGCCTCACCCGCCTCGATCGGGGCGACCAGCTTCGGGATCAGACCGGGCTCGTACTGGCCGTCGGGGTGCAACATGACGACGATCTGGGCACCGCGCTGCAGGGCCTCGAGGTAGCAGGTCTTCTGGTTGCCGCCGTAGCCGACGTTGTGCGGGTGCCAGACGACGTGAACGCCGAGCTCGCGGGCGATCTTCAGGGTCTCGTCGGTGGAGCGGTCGTCGACGAGGATGATCTCGTCGACGACGTCGCGCGGGATCGCGGCGACCGTGGTCTCGAGCGTCTTGGCGGCGTTGAGCGCCGGCATCACCACGACCGTCTTCGGCCGCCCGCCCTCAGACACGGCGGGCCTCCACGTAGACCGTGCCGCCGCGCCGTAGCGCGGCCTCGCCGAGCGCGCCCGCGACCGCCAGCGGCAGAGCCAGCGCCGCGGCGCCCAGGATCGCGGCGCGCCGGCCGGCCGGGAGCGGCCGCCTGCGGGCCTCGGGCCGGCGAATCGCGTCGTACAGGTCCGGACGGCCCGGGAGCAGCCCGACGATCCCGTGCAGCCAGCCGAAGACGACCTGGCCGCCGCGCAGGTAGCTGGTCCGCTCGATCCGCATCCCGAGCGATCGCAGCCGCGCGCGCAGCGCCCGAGCCGGGACGTGGACCAGATGCCGTGGCAGGTCCAGCGCCAGCCAGCGGTCGCCGAACAGCCGAGCCTGGACGCTGGCCGGGTTGGGCATCGCGATCACCAGCGCGCCCTCCGGCTCGAGCAGCGCGACAGCGTCGGCAACCGCATCGCCGGCGCCCCGCAGGTGCTCGAGCGAGTGCCAGAAGACGACGGCCGCGCACCGCTCGTCGAGGTCGCCCAGCTCGACCGCCCGGACGTCGGGGCGGGTCGCCTCGCGCTCGAGCCCGATCGCCGGCCGCCCCCGAGCCGCGAGCGCGTCCAGCAGCGCGCCGTCGCCGGCGCCGACGTCGAGCACCGTCCCCGGCGGGGCGATCCGGTCGAGCCGCGCCGCGAGCGTGCCGCGAGAGCGTCTGAGGATCCGGTCGCCGAGGCCGGAGAAGCGGCCCTGCTCGGGGCGATACCAGCTGCCGTAGGCGAGCTCGAGCTCGGCGTCCGTGGGCGCGGGCCAGGTGGTCTGCGAGCCGCAGCGACCGCAGCCCACCCTGCCGGGCGGATGCGGAGCCTCGGGCTCGATCGGCGCCCCGCACCACGCGCACGCCGCGCCGCCTTCAACGGCGCTCACGGCCGAAGCCACGGGTGGAGCGGGGCCTGCGTTCGCCATCTGGGACCGGGAGTGGATATCACGCCCCGGGCTCCGGGCACACGGCGACCGCCCCTCCACCCGAGAGCTGCAGCTGCCAGGGCACGGTCGAGCGGTCCGGCGGGATCCCGATCGAGACGCTCTGCCCGCCGGCGAGCTGCCCGGCGCCGATCGGGAACGAGCCGGTCGCGAAGCGGCGCAGGCGCAGGTCGGTGGCGGCGCCCGGCGAGCCGCGCACCACCGCCCCACCCGGCGGCAGCTCGGCGACCGCTGTCGCTCCCGCCGGATCGACGCGCCGGCAGCCGGCGGCGGTGCCGGCCGCGGCCGGGGCGACGGCGATCCGGAGCGCACCGGCAAGCACTCGGTCGGCGGCCTCCCGGGCGGGCTCCGGCGCGGCGGCGATCTGCTCGGGCGTGTCGGCGGGCGAGCCGAACGCGTCCACGGCCGACAGGTACGCCTCGGCCGAGACGCCCACGTACCCGGTCCCGGCCAGGTCCTCGGACAGCACGAAGCCCGGGTCGGCGGTGTCGCGGGCGATCTCGACCGCGCCCAGGTCGGCCTTGATCAGATCGCTCGTGCCCTCGTAGGAGGCGGACGACTGGCTGAGGAAGGAGATGCTGCTGGCGACCGCCAGCGCGCCCACGGCGCCGGCGAGGGCGAGCGCCGGCGCCCGGACCTCGATCCCGCGCAGGAGCTCGGCGGCGAGCAGGAGGACGAGGATCGCGCCCACGTACTGGTAACGGCTCGAGCTTGGGGCGCGGCCCGGGAACTGGTTGACCGCCGAGAGCAGCCAGAAGGAGAGGGCGATCGCGCCGACGACCCAGAGCCAGCGCGGGACCGAGCCGATCCGGTACAGGCGCCAGCCCGCGAGCGCCACGAACAGCACGGCCAGCGGGCGGCCCCAGTCATAGGCCCCGACCCCGGCTTCGTCGCGCGGCGTCTGCAGGCCGAGCAGCGAGGAGAACGCCGAGCCGATCGCGTCGAAGACGTAGACGGGCGCGTTGGCGAGGTTGTGGGCCGAGAGATGGCTCTCGGCGGTGTGCCCCCAGCCGATCCACCAGAGGCCGTACAGCAGGGCCGGGATGACGACGACGTAGAGCCGGTTCCGCCATCCCGGCGCGGTCCCGATCGCGACCGCGGCCCCGATCATGAACGGGATGCCGACGCTCGAGAAGACGAGCGAGACCACCAGCGCCGCGCAGGCGACCCGGTCGGCGACGGCGGTCTCCCGTTTGAGCGCCAGCAGCATCGCGAGGCCGGCCGCCATGGAGACGAAGTAGCCGATCTGAAACGCCCACAGCAGGTCCTCCCAGGCGGCGCCGAGGAAGAGGACCAGGATCACCGCGCCGAGCGCCAGCCACTGGTCGACCCGCCCGCGCAGCCAGGCGAACAGCAGCGCGGCGCTGGTCAGGAAGGCGATCGTGGAGACGACCTGGAACGGGCGCGCGGAGTCCATCCCGAACAGCCCCAGCAACGCCTTGTAGACGAGGATCGGGCCCAGGATCAGATGCTCGTTGTGAGGATCGAGAAGCGCGTGCTCGGTGAAGCCGCGGCGGTAGACCAGGAACTCCCAGTCGTCGAGCAGGAAGGTGATGTTGCGGGTCAGGTAGAGCAGGACCGCGGCGGAGGCGAGGATCGCCGCGGCCAGGAGCAGGACCACGGGCTGATCGAGGAGGCCGAAGATCGCGCGCGCGCCTGGCGCACGCGAGCCCCAGCGCTCGCCCGTGCGCGACCCCGCCCCCGTTGCACCGGCACTGGACACCGCGACAATCTAGCCTGCCGTCCGCTTTCCTATGACGATGGGACAGAACGCGATAGTCACCGGTTCCGGCGGCCTGATCGGCTCCGAGTCCGTGCGCCACCTGGTGGAGCAGGGCTTCGAGGTGATCGGAATCGAGAACGACATGCGCAGCTACTTCTTCGGGCCCGAGGCCTCGACCTCGCCCGTGACCGAGGAGCTGAAGGCGGCCCACCCCGAGTTTCGCTCCACCGATCTCGACATCCGCGACGCCGAGGGCGTGGAGCGCCTGTTCGCCGCCCACGCGGGCTCGATCGGGGTCGTCGTCCATACCGCCGCTCAGCCCTCCCACGACTGGGCGGCGAGCGAGCCGCAGACCGACTTCGGCGTCAACGCCAACGGCACCCTGAACCTGCTCGAGGCGGCCCGCGCCCACTGCCCGGACGCCCCGTTCATCTTCTGCTCGACCAACAAGGTCTACGGCGACACGCCCAACCGGCTGCCGCTCGAGGACCTGGAGACGCGGCTCGAGCTGCCCGAATCTCACCCCTACTTCAAGGGCATCGACACGACGATGTCGATCGACCTCTCCACCCACTCCCTGTTCGGCGCCTCCAAGGCGGCCGCGGATCTGCTCGTGCAGGAGTACGGGCGCTACTTCGAGATGCCCACGGTCTGCTTTCGCGGCGGTTGCCTGACCGGCCCCCAGCACGCCGGCGCCAAGCTGCACGGCTTCCTCGCCTACCTGATGAAGTGCGTCGTCACCGGAACGCCCTACACGGTCTTCGGCTACGAGGGCAAGCAGGTGCGCGACAACATCCACAGCGCCGACCTCGTCGCCGCCTTCGAGGCCTACCGCGGGGCCCCCCGCGCCGCCGCCGTCTACAACATCGGCGGCGGCCGCTTCTCGAACTGCTCGATGCTCGAGGCGATCGCCGCCTGCGAGCGGATCGCCGGGCGCGAGCTGAGCTGGGAGATGGGCCCGGAGCCTCGGATCGGCGACCACCGCTGGTGGATCTCCGACCTGGAGCCGTTCGAGACCGACTACCCGGACTGGTCGCCCCGGTACGGGATCGAGGACATCCTCACCCAGATGCACGAACAGAACGTCGAGCGCTGGGAGGGCGCGGTCGCCTGAGGGCCGCCGCCGGCGCTGCGACGGTGCCTCTCGTAACGTAGATCCGGATGCCGCTCGAGGAGATCGTCTCACCGACGCCCGAGGCGCCCGACGCCGAGGTGGCGGCGCGCCCGGCCGCGATCGAGGTCCGCAACGTGACCAAGTCCTTCGAGATCCCGCTCGAACGCGTGGACTCGATCAAGGAGCGCGTCCTGCACCCCCTCCAAAGCGTCGAGACGCGCCGGCTGGTCGCCCTCTCCGACATCTCCTTCGACGTCCACCGAGGCGAGTTCTTCGGGATCGTGGGGCGAAACGGGACCGGCAAGTCGACGCTGCTGAAGATCCTCGCCAGCATCTATCGCGCCGAGGCGGGCACGATCCGGATGGCGGGCCGCGTCGCCCCGTTCATCGAGCTCGGGGTCGGCTTCAACGCCGACCTGACCGCGCGCGAGAACGTCGTCTTGAACGGCGTCCTCATGGGCCTGCAGCGAGACGACGCCGAGAGCCGGGTCGGGGCCGTGATCGAGTTCGCAGAGCTCGAGGACTTCGCCGACCTGAAGCTGAAGAACTACTCCTCGGGGATGCTGGTGCGGCTGGCGTTCTCGATCATGATCCAGTCGGACGCCGACATCCTGCTGATCGACGAGGTGCTGGCGGTCGGCGACGCCGCCTTCCAGCAGAAGTGCAAGGACGTCTTCCACGAGATCCGCGGCTCCGGGCGCACGGTCGTCCTCGTCACCCACGACATGAGCGCGGTCGAGCAGTACTGCCACCGGGCGATGCTGCTCGACGGCGGCGACATCGTCTCGATCGGCGACCCCGACGAGGTCGCGCAACGCTACCTGCGGCTCAACTTCGCGAAGCCGACCGGCGGCCAGGACGACCACCCGGTGGCCCCGGACGGCGCCGAGATCCTGCTCCTCGATGCCTGGCTGGAGTCGAACGGCGAGCGGACGGCCAACGTCGAGCAGGGCGACCCGCTCGCCTTCGAGGCGGTGTTCCAGGCCCCGACCGAGATCCCCGGCCCGAGCTTCGGCTTCGTGATCACGAACGCGGAAGCGGTCGAGATCGGCGGCTTCAACGTCAACGTCGGGCTCGACGACGCGATCGCCGCCGGCCAGACCGTCCGGGTTCGCGCCGCGATCGAGAACCGCTTCGCTCCCGGCCGCTACGCGATGCAGTGCTGGGTGCACCGCAACCACTCCTTCGCCGAGCCGCTGCTCGTCTCGCCGCGGATCCTCGACTTCGTCGTCTTCGGCACCGACCACACCGTCGGCCTGGTCAAGATCTCAGACCAGGTCGAGCTGCTGTTCGAGGAGGGCGAGTGAGCGCCTTGCCCGAGGCCCTGGAGCTGCGCGAGGTCCGCGGCCCGTCGGCGCTCGGCGGCGGCCGGCGGCGGTTCTTGGAGCTGCTCTGGCTGCTGGCCGTGACCGAGTTCAAGCGCACCTACTTCGGCACCGTGCTCGGCTACTTCTGGTCGCTGCTGCGGCCGCTGCTGCTGTTCGCGGTCCTGCTCTTCGTGTTCACGAAGATCTTCCGCCTCGGCTCCACGGTCCCGAACTATCCCGTCCTGCTGCTCTTCAACATCGTCCTCTTCGGCTTCTTCCAGGAGTCGACGACGGCCGCCGTCACCTCGGTCGTCGCCCAGGAGGGGATCGTCCGCAAGACCCAGTTCCCGCGCCTGGTGATCCCGCTCTCGATCGTGCTCACCGGGCTGATGAACCTCGGTCTCAACCTGGTCGTCGTCTTCATCTTCCTCCTCGCCTACGGGGTCGACCCGATGTGGACGTGGCTGCTGCTGCCGGTGATCGTGCTGGCGCTGACGGTGCTGACGACCGCGGTCTCGATGCTGCTCTCGATCCTCTACGTGCGCTTCCGGGACATGCTGATCATCTGGACGGTCGCCGCGATGATCCTCTTCTACGGGACGCCGCTGCTCTATCCGATCACGGCCGCCCCGGACGGCCTCAAGGCCCCGATGATGGTCAACCCACTGGCGGTGATCTTCGAGCAGGCACGGGTCTGGATCATCGACCCGAGCGCGCCGAACGCCGCCGAGGCGGCGGGCAGCCCCTGGCGCCTGATCCCGGCGATCGCGATCTTCGTGGTCGCCTGCGTGCTCGGCTGGCGCGTCTTCAACCGCCAGGCGCCGCGCGTCGCCGAGGCGCTCTGAGCATTCGTTCCGCATAGATTTACGCTGTGAGCGCGACGGAGCTCGCCCACGGCGGCGTCGAACAGGTAGCCGAATTCCGCTTTGCGCACTGGGCGCTCGTACGGCGCTGCGCCCTCGGCGCCTACTTCGTCGCCCTGGGCGCCTGGAGCGCCCATTACGGGATCCCGACCCAGCGCGAGCTCGTGATCGCCTGGACCTGCGGTGCCCTTGCCTGCGCCTCGCTCGGCCGCCACCCGGCCCAGATCCTGCAGCTGCTCCGGGACTGGCTCCCGATCGTGGCGGTGCTCGCGCTTTACGACCTGACGCGGGGCGCGGCCGACTCGCTCGGGATCGGCGTCCACGCTCACCCGATGATCGACTTCGACCGCTTCGTCTTCCTCGGCGATACGCCCACCGAGTGGTTGCAGGCGCACCTCAACGCGCCCGAGGTGATCAACGGCTGGGACGTCGCCTTCACCCTCGTCTACACCTCCTATTTCATCGTCCCCTTCGCGGTCGCCGGCGTCCTCTGGGCCCGCGACCGGCTCGCCTTCCTGCGCTACACCAAGCGGCTCGTCTCGCTCGCCCTCGCCGGCCTCGCCACGTACATCGCCTTCCCCGCCGCGCCTCCGTGGATGGCGGCGCAGATGGGACTGCTCGGCGAGGTCCACCGGAGCACGTCGGAGGGTTGGCAGGTGATCGGCGGCGGCACGGCGGGCCTGTTTTCGGAGGGCCAGGCGGGCGTCAACATGGTCGCCGCCGTCCCCTCGCTGCATTCGGCGATCTCGGCGCTCGTGGCGATGTTCCTCTGGGGCCGCGGGCGGCCGTGGCTGCGGCCGCTGCTGGCGCTCTATCCGCTGGCGATGGGCCTGACGCTGATCGCGACCGGCGAGCACTACTTCTTCGACGTGCTGCTGGGGTGGCTCTACGCCGCCGCGGTGATGGCGGCGTGGGCCTGGTGGGAGCGGCGGGCGGGCGGCACCTACCGCCCGGGCGGCTGGCTGAGCAGGTTGACCGACCCGATCCGCCGCATCGGGTAGGAGTCGTAGGGGACCTGGCCCCGCCACTGGTTGTGGGCCTCGGCGGAGACGTAGTAGGTCTCGGGGTCGCGCTCCATGCGCTCGATCGTCTCAGCGAGCGCGCCGCCGTCGAGGCCCATCGCGGCGACGATCCGCTCCAGACCCTGGCGATGGGAGTCTGCGCCCCAGCCGGCGAGCACGTGGTCGACGGCGTGCAGCTGGCAGCCGCCCCGCTCGCGCAGGACCTCGTCCGCACCGCCGATCAGCGGATCGATCGCCTCCAGCGGGACGTGCTCGAGCACCGAGATCGAGTAGACGCAGTCGTAGCCGCCGTCCAGGCCCGCCGCCGGAGGGAAGCGGTCGCGGATCAGGAGCACGTCGGGGTAGGCGGCGGCGAAGCGCGAGTACTCGCGCGGCCCGTTCCCGCTGCCGTCGTAGGGATCGACGACCGTGACGTCGTAGCCGAGCCGGGAGAGCAGCCCGGCGACGAGGGGCTCGCCGGCGCCGATCTCGATCAGCCGGGAGCCCGGGGGGACGTCGCCGAGCACCGCCTTCGCCATCCAGCAACGCTGGAGGTTCTTCATGTCGCCGCTCGCGGAGGCGAGGCCGAGCATGTTCTCGGTCGAGTCGGCGTAGTCGCGAACCGTCCCGTAGGAGATCGGCTCGAGCTCGAAGCGGCCCTGATAGAGGTCGAGCAGGGGCCACAGCTCGTCGTCGGCGAGCGCCACGGCCGAGCCGTTGGCCCCGGGCACGCCGTTCGACGACGGCGATCCCAAGCGCGACTTCAGCCGCCGGCGGGCGGCGGCCCGGGCGCGCCTGGCCGTGTTCGTAACCCGTGACGCCATTTCAGGCTGGAGAGCCGGCTGCGACGGGAACGATCTCGGCCTCGGCGCCGTCGAGGCGCGCGGCCCGGTTGAGGAAGTGACCGAGGGCGATCGAATTATCCTTCCAGTTCAGCCGCTCGAGCGCGAAGGCGCGGGCGCCGGCGGCGAGCCGGGCGCGCAGTTCGCCGTCGTCGAGCAGCCGCTTGACCTGCGCCGCGATTTCGAGCCCGTCGCCCTTGCGGAGCAACAGCGCGTTCTGATCGTCGGTGAGGTCGTGGCCGATGTTGCAGTCGGGGAGCACGACCGGGCGGCCCATGGCAAGGAACTCCGGCAGCTTCGACGGCAGGCGGTAGCGGTTGAAGTCGTCGGGCTCGCCCGGCTGCACGAAGGCGTCGGCGAGGGCGAGGTAGCCGGGGATCTCGCGCCAGCCGACGGAGCCGAGGTCGACGACGCCCTCGCGCAGGGCGCCGAGCGAGCGCGGGTCGACGCCGCCGAGCTCGGTCTCGCCGAGGCGGACGAGGCGGACCGGGCGGCCGCCGCGCTGCAGCAGCTTCACCGCCAGATAGAGGCTCAGCATCTCGTGCTGGTTGGCGTAGTGGACCGTCCCGTGGTAGACGAGCACGAACTCCTCGGCCCCGATCCCCAGCTGCTCGCGGCTCAGCGGCGGTTCGAGGTCGGGGCGGAACCGCTCCGTGTCGATCCCCGGGCGCGCGACGTGGTGGGGCCGCCCGGCGAGGTTGAACTCGTTCAGCTCCTCGGTGATCACGGTGATCCCGGCGGCATCGCGCAGGAAGCCCTCTGACCGCGTCGGGTGGATCAGCGCCGGTGGGGTGATCCTGTCCTGCTCGGCGATCGAGAGGCGGCGGATCTGCTCGATCGGGCGGCCCACGGCCTCGCCGTACAGGTGCCACTCGTTGTCCTCGAGGTGGACGACGTAGGGGATCCCGAGCCGCCCGGCGAAGCCCTCGGTCGCGATCCGGACGTTCTCGCGCGGGGTCCAGGCGAGGACGATCGCGGGCTTCGGATCGCGCCGGCAGCTCTCCTGGATCCGCGGCAGGTCGTGGTGGGTGACGCACTCGAAGTTGGGCTCGCCGACCTCGCGGATCCGCTCCGGGTCGCCGATCCCGGCCAGGGTCACGTCCCAGCCGGCATGGGTGAGGTCGCCGGCGAAGTGGAAGGCCTGGATCGCGCTGTTGACGTGGAAGGGGCCGAAGTAGACGATCACCAGCCGCATCGGCTGCGGCAACCCCGCGCTCTTGGCCGCGACGCTCATCCGGCGGGCACGAAGCTTGCCTCCGTGCGCGAGAAGTTGGGATTGAAGAACGGGTCGCCGTCGGCGAGCCGGTCGTACCAGCGGTCGACGAACAGGGCCCGGTCGACGACGTCGAGGCCCTCCCGCCGCGAGGCCGGCGTCTCGTGGACGACGACCCGCGGGCGGGGCGCGTAGACGACGCCGTGGCCGAGCTCGCGCAGGCGCTGGCAGAGGTCGTAGTCCTCGAACCCGGTCGCGAAGCTCCCCTCGAAGCGACCCACCTGCTCGAACGCCGCCCGGCGAATGAGCATGAACTCGGCGCTGATCGCGGAGACGTCGCGAGCGCATACCAGGGACCCGTAGTAACCGTCCGCCGTCGCCTCGACGCCGGCGAGCATCGGCTCGACCGGATGGTCGAGCGCGATCGCGAACCCGGCCGCCTCGGTGCGCCCGTCCGGCCTGGCGATCAGCGGGCCGGCCGCGGCGACCCCCGGCAGCGACGCGTGCAGGTGCAGGTCGGAGAGCCAATCGGGCTCGACGATCTCGGCGCGGTCGGAGCAGAAGACCAGCCACTCACCGGTGGCGGCCCCGGCGCCGAGGTTGGCGGCTCGCGACCGGCTGACGGCTCCCTCCGCGGCGACGACGCGGACCGGACGCCCGGCCGCCAGCTCGGCCGCCCGGTCGGGGTCGGCGGCGACCACGATCACCTCGGCCGGGACGTGGGAGCTGACATCGAACAGCGAGCCGAGCAGGCGCTCGAGCCCGTCACCGCCGCGCCAGGCGACCACGACGCTGGCCGTGGCCGCCAGCGCGGCGGGGTCGATCGTGCGCTGCGGATCGGGCGCCAGCTGCGCCCGGTGGGGGATCGAGGCATGCGGGACGGCGACCGCGTCCACCCCGGTCCGGCGCAGGTGGGCGCTGACGGCCTTCGCCTGCAGTTCCGGGACGCCCGACTTCTGCTCGGTCCCCGCGGCGATGCTGCCCGGGATCGCCCGCCAGTGGTAGAGGATCAGCGGGATGTGGTGGATGCGCTCGGTGAGCTCGGAGACGCGGAGCATGAACTCGAAGTCCTGGATCGTGTCGTAGTCCGAATCGAAGCCGCCGGCGCGGTCGGCGAGCGAGCGGCGGACGACGAGCAGGTGGCCGATGTACATCGCCCCGAGCGCGTAGGTCGGCGACCAGTCCGGCTTCAGGAATGGGTCGGCCCGGACGCCGTGCGCGGTCAGCTTGTCCGAGTCGGTGTAGACGACGTCGAGCGCCGGGTCGTCGCCCAGCGCCTGGGCGACGCGGAGCAGCGCGTCGGTCGCCAGCACGTCGTCGTGATCGAGGAAGGCGACGAACTCGCCCTCGGCCAGCGCCAGCGCCGCGTTCGTGGCCGCCGCGATGCCGGAGTTGCGCTCCAGCCGGGTGACGGCGATCCGCGGGTCGCGGGCGGCGTGCCGGTCGAGCGCGCGCCGCACGCCGGGCGAGCGCGAGCCGTCGTCGGCGATGCAGAGCTGCCAGGCGGGGTAGCGCTGGCGGCGCACCGACTCGATCGCCTCGCCGAGCAGCCCGGGGTCGGTCTCGTAGGTGGGCATGACGACGGAGATCAGCGGTCGTGCCGGCAGCGCCTGGACCTCCTCGAACGCCGCCCGCCGCCGTGCGCGCGCCCCCCCTGTCCACGCGGGCCTGGAGAGCCGGCCCCGCATCAGCCGGGCTTCGGCGGCCGGACCCGCTTGCGCAGCCGCTCGGCGAGCCGCAACGGCTTCGTCAGCCGCCAGCTCAGCGAGCGCTCATACCGGGCCTTGGTGAGGCCGATTAGCAGTTCGAGCTCGGCGATCCGCATCGACTTGCGCATCAGCTCGCGATGGAACTGCTCCCGTTGTAGCTCGAGCTCACTGGACACCGGCCCATAGTAGAGCCAGGGCGCCTACCACCAGACGGTCGAGTCGATCCCCTCGAGCTCGGAGACCGGGGTCGTGTAGACGCCGGAGGAGAGGTACTTCCAGCCGTCGTCGGGGACCAGGAAGACGACGTTTCCACCCTCGAGCTCGGCCGCGATGCGCACGCAGATCGCGGCCACCGCGCCCGCCGAGACGCCCGCGAACAGGCCCTCCTCGTGGAGCAGCTTCTGGGTCCAGACGATCGCGTCGCGGTTCGAGACCATGATCTTGCGGTCGAGCACCGAGAGGTCGATGATCGGCGGGATGAAGCCGTCGTCGAGCGAGCGCAGGCCCGAGACCGCCTCGCCCTGCATCGGCTCGGCGGCGACGATCTTCGTCTCCGGATCGGCCTCCTTCAGCCGCCTGCCGACGCCCATCAGGGTGCCGCCGGTGCCGAGGCCGGCGACGAAGGCGGCGATGTCATCGAGCTCGTCGAGGATCTCCACAGCGGTGCCGTGGTAGTGGGCGCCCGGGTTGGCCTCGTTGCCGTACTGATACGGCATGTAGTACGAGTCGTCGGCGCCGACGATCTCGAGCGCGAGCTCGACGGCGCCGTTCGACCCCTTGGCGCCCTCCGAGTAGACGATCTCGGCTCCGAACATGCGCAGCAGCTGCGAGCGCTCCTCGGTGACGTTGTCGGGCATCACGGCCTTGAACGGGTAGCCCTTGCGCCGGCAGATCATCGCCAGCGCGATCCCGGTGTTGCCCGAGGTGGGCTCGAGCACGGTCTGGCCGGGGGCGATCGCCCCCTCCTCCTCGGCCGCCTCCATCATCGCCTTCGCCACCCGGTCCTTGACCGAGCCGGTCGGGTTGCGGCCCTCGAGCTTGGCGAAGATGCGGACGCCGGGCTTCGGCGAGAGGCGCGGCAACTCGACGAGGGGCGTGTTGCCGACGGCCTCGATCAGGTTGCCGTAACGGCCCCCGCAGGGGCGGTTGAGCGTCGGCTCGACAGTCACTATAGAAAGGATAGTGCTGTGGTCGAAACGGCACGTCTGAACGGTCTGCTCGCAACGGGGCCACCGTTGCGCGCCGACGCCTGGTCGCTGGACGACGCCGCACTCGAGGCGGTGCTCGCCGAGCTCGAGGGCGGCGCCCGGACCGTGGTCGAGTGCGGCTGCGGCCGCAGCACGGTGGTGATCGCGCGGGCGCTGCGCGATCACGGCGGCGGCGCCGTCCACAGCCTCGAGCACGACCCGGCCTGGGCGCAGCTCTGCCGCCTCCAGCTCGCCGCCGAGGGGCTGGCGACGATCGCGACCGTGATCGAGGCCCCGCTCGAGCCCCACCCGCGCGCCCAGCCGGGCTGCCACTGGTACGCCCGTTGGGCCCTCGCCGCGCTCCCGGCCCGGGACGTCGAGCTGCTGCTGGTCGACGGCCCCCCGGCCGGCGACGCGGCGATCGAGCGCAGCCGCTACCCAGCCCTGCCCGAGCTCGCCGGCCGGCTCGCCGGCGGTGCCGTGGTGATCCTCGACGATGCCGGACGCCGCGGCGAGCAATGGGTCCTGGCGCGGTGGCAGGCCGAGCACGGGCTGCGAGTCCGGCCCGGCGACGAGAGCGGCGCCGCGATCGGTGTATGTTGCGACGACACCCAGGGACAGCTTGACCAAGCGTAGGAAGGACTGGAAGCGGATGAGAGGAACTCGGCTTTGGCTCTCGATCGGCCTGCTGGCGCTGCTGGCTTCGGGCCTGATCGCGGCGGGTTGCGGTAGCGGCGGCGACAGCTCGTCGACGAGCGGATCGGGCGACACGTCTGCGTCCACCGGCGGCGACGTGACGACGATCAGCGACGGCACGCTCCTGATCGGCACCGACGCCCCCTATCCGCCGTTCGAGATCGGCACGCCCGCCGACGCGAACTTCAGCGGCTTCGACGTCGACGTCGGCAACGACGTGGCCGAGAAGCTCGGGCTCACCCCCGAGTTCCAGGACACCTCGTTCGACACGATCTTCCGCGACGTGGCCGCGAACCAGTTCGACATCGTCGTCGCCGCGTCGACGATTACGCCCGGTCGCCAGAAGACCGTCAATTTCTCCGATCCCTACTACGAGGCCCAGCAGGCGCTGGTCGTGCCCACGGGCTCCGACATCGCGACCGTCGATGATCTCGCAGGCAAGATCGTCTCCGCCCAGGACGGGACCACCGGCGAGACCTACGGCAACGATGAGACCGATGCCTCCGAGGTGCGCGGCTTCCCCGAGGGCCCGGACGCGATCGCCGCGGTGGTCACGGGCCAGGTCGACGCAGCGATCATCGACGAGCCGGTCGCCGTCGACGCGGTCGACAAGCAGGACGGGATCGAGATCGCGACGACGATCCCGACCAACGAGCTCTACGGGATCGCGATGTCGAAGGAGAATCCTGCCCTGCTCGACGCCGTCAACCAGGCCCTGCAGGAGATGAAGGACGACGGCACGATCCAGAGCCTCTACGACAAGTACCTCGGCGGCAGCCAGGCGCCGGACTCGGTGCTCAACGGAACGACGCAGAATCCTGGCTGACCCGGGCGCGACAACGAACTAGGTACGCGGGGCGCCTTCGGGCGCCCCGCTTGCGTGAAGGCCCGCCGGTACGACCCACGAAAGCGCGAGGGACATGCATTTCATACTCGACTACTACTTCGATTTCAGCGGCACCGTTTTTGCCGACGACAACTTCCAGAAGATCCTCAAGGGCTTCCTGCTCACGTGCGAGCTCTCGGTCGTCGCGGGGATCCTCTCGCTGAGCTGGGGTCTGGTGCTCGCCCTGATGCGCCAGCTTCCCGGCCGGGCTATGGCCCCGGTGCGATGGCTGGCGATCGGCTACATCGACGTCTTCCGCGGGATACCCCTGCTGCTGGTCCTGTTGCTGGTCTCCGGGGTCTCGGTCTTCGGCGCCCCGATCGGCGGCGAGGTGCTGCCGCACTTCATCGCGACGCCGACCTGGTTCGGCCAGACCGCGCCCTTCTGGTACGGCGTCTTCGGGCTCACGATCACCTACGGCGCCTACATGGCCGAGGTCTACCGGGCCGGGATCGAGGCGGTCCCGGGCGGTCAGATGGAGGCCGCTCGCTCGCTCGGGATGAGCCACGGCCAGGCGATGCGCTTCGTGATCGTCCCGCAGGCGGTGACCAAGGTGATCCCGCCGCTGCTCAACGATTTCATCGCCCTGATGAAGGACACCTCGCTGGTCAGCGTCCTGGGCGCGGTCGAGGTCGTCCAGGCCGGCCGCGACATCCAGAACCAGACCTACAACGGCTCCGGGCTGATCATGGGGGCGATCCTGTTCCTGATCGTGACAATTCCGCTGGCGCGTCTCGTCGACGTCCTGATCGCCCGCGAGAGGGCGCGTACCCAGCGCGGCGGTCGCGGCGGCGACGAGACCCTGGACGATCCGATGTTGAGCACCGGCGGCGGCGTGACCATATGAGCACCGAGCCCGAGAGCGGCGCCGCGGGCGGGCCGGTTCTGGTCCTCGACGACGTTCACAAGCGCTTCGGCCAGCTCGAGGTGCTGCGCGGGATCGATCTCTCGATCTCGCGCGGTGAGGTCGTCTGCGTCCTCGGGCCGAGCGGCTCGGGCAAATCGACGCTGCTTCGCTGCATCAACCTGCTCGAGCCGCCGGAGGGCGGCCGGATCCTCATCAACGGCCACGAGATCACGGGCGACGACCCCGCCTACGGAATCGACTACGTTCGCCAGCGGGTCGGGATCGTGTTCCAGCAGTTCAACCTGTTCCCGCACAAGTCCGCCCTCGACAACGTCCGCCTCGCTCAGGAGAAGGTGCTCGACCGGTCCCGGGCGGAGGCGGGGGAGAAGGCGCAGTCGCTGCTCGTCAGGGTGGGGTTGGAGGACAAGGTGGACGAGTTCCCCGACCGGCTCTCCGGCGGCCAGCAACAGCGGGTCGCGATCGCCCGCGCGCTGGCGATGGATCCCTACTTGATGCTCTTCGACGAGGTCACCTCTGCCCTCGACCCGGAGCTGGTCAAGGAGGTGCTCGACGTGATGCGCGAGCTCGCCGCCGAGGGGATGACGATGATCGTCGTCACCCACGAGATCGGCTTCGCGCGCGATGTCGCCAGCCGGGTCGTGTTCATGGACGAGGGAGTAATCGTCGAGCAGGGCCGGCCGGCCGACGTGCTCGACAACCCGAAGGAGCCACGCACACAGCGCTTTCTCGGCCTCGTGCTCGACCACTGAGAATCAAAGACCGCCAGGCGCTTCCCTAGGATTGGTGGCGGCCAAGACGGCCGCGTAACTCAGAGAGATGGGAAATCAAGACGACAGCTGGACCGCCACGGAGCGACTCGACAGCTTCGATTGCACGCTCGCGAACCTGAGCGAGATCGTCTTCTCGACCCTGGAGGCCGCGGGCGCCCGCACCGTGGCCGAGATCGGCGCGGAGCACGGGCTGTTCACGAAGGAGCTGCTCGAGTGGGCGTCCCGGACCGGCGCCGGGCCGATCACCGCGATCGACCCCGCCCCCCGCCGGCGGCTCCGGGAGCTCGCGGCGGCCGATCCCGAGCTGAACCTGATCGTCGCCACCAGCCACGCCGCCCTGCCGGAGCTCGAGCTCCCGGACGCGGTGCTGATCGACGGCGACCACAACTACCACACGGTCAGCGAGGAGCTGCGGCTGATCGGCGAGCGCGCCCCGGGCGCCGACCTGCCGCTGCTGATGCTGCACGACATCGGCTGGCCGCTGGCGCGGCGCGACAGCTATTCCGACCCCGAGCGGATCCCCGCCGAGCACCGCCAGCCGCTGGCCGACGACGCCTTCCTCATCCCCGGCGATCCCGGCGTCGGCGAGCGCGGCCTCTACTACGAGTGCACCGCCGCGCGCGAGGGCGGGCCTCGTAACGGCGTCCTGACCGCGATCGAGGACTTCGTCGGCGAGCGCCCGGAGCTGCGCCTGGCGATCGTGGCCCCGTTCTTCGGGCTCGGCGTGGTCTGGCACCGCGAGGCCGCCTGGGCGCCCGAGGTCGAGCGCGCGCTCGCGCCCTGGGACCGCAACCCGATGCTGGAGCGGATGGAGGCCAAGCGGGTCGACCACCTGGTCGCCGAGTTCCTCAACCTGCAGCGGATCGACCAGATGCGCACCGACGACTACGTCTACCGCTATCGGCTGGTCGGGCGGCTGCTGCCCATCTACGACTCGAGCGCCTTCGCGCTCGCCGAGCGGCTCTCGCGCCTGCGCCGACCAGGGCGGCCGAACGTCACGCGCGCCGACCTCGGGGCGCTGCTCGACGAGGTGGCCGACGGCGACCTCGATGTCGACCATCTCCGCCACTTCCCGGAGCCGTCCCCCGAAGGCGACGGCGGGCTGCGGGTTGATCGCGCGAACGGCGACGGCCCGAACCCGTCGCGCACCCCCCCGGCCCGGCCGGACCTCGCTAGCGGGACCTCCTGATCCGGGCGCCGAGGCGGCGCAGCGGCTCGGTCCAGGTCCAGCTCGAGCTGCCCCAGGTGGTCATCAACTTGCCGCGGGCATCGTTGCGCTGCAGCTCGGCTCCGCCCATCAGCAACCTGTAGGCCGCGGCCTCGGCCTCCGCCCGGCGGGCGCGTTGCGGCCAGTCGGTGTCCTCGTCGCCGCCGAGCTCTCGCTCCCACTTCTCGGCGACCGCGACGTAGGCGCGGATCCACTCCTCGGGCTCGCTGATCAGGACGAGCGAGTGGTGGTGGACGACGCGTAGGTTCTCCGTCACCACCTTCTTGCCGGCGGACCTCGCCTGCAGGCAGATGTCGACGTCGTATCCGTGGTGGCGCCCAATCGACTCGTCGAAGCGCAGGTTGCGCACCGCCCAGGGCGAGAGCACGATCACGCAGCCGTCGATCGCGTCCACCTCGCCGGTCCCGGCATATGACGGCGGCCCTTCGGCGAGCCAGGAGAGGCCGGGGATCTCGCCGCCGCCGCCGAACTCCTCGTATCGCTGGGTCAGCGACGCCCAGGTGACCGAGCCCTCCCACCAGGCGAGACTGCGAACGCCGACCGCCCCGGCGCAACCGACGATCGCGACCTCGGGGTCCGCAAGCGCCCGGCGGACGTTGGCCGAGAAGCCCGGGTCGACGATCTCGACGTCCTGGTGCAGGAGCACGAGCGCCTCGAGGTCCTCCCGTCCGGCCACCCGCTCGCAGAGCAGGTTGTAGTTGCGGAAGATCGTCCCGGCGGTCGGCTGAGCCAGCATCTCGGCGTCCGCCACGCCGTCGGTGACCCGCAGGATGCCCGGCTCGGCGCACCGGGCGAAGACGTTGCCGTCGCTGACTGCACAGGCGTAGACGATCATCGCTCGATCCCCATCTTGAAGAACTCGACCTCGAAGGAGTCCGAGCCGGAGCCGAATCCGCCCTGCTTCGCCACGGTGATCGTCGCCGGGTCGGGGGCGAGAGCGAACGGCGCCGGGAAGTCGGCCGCCGCGGGGGCCGAGATCAGGAGGCCGTTCTCGGCGGTCGCCGGGACCAGCCGGTGGACCCGGTCGTCGAGCGCGATCAGCCGGCGCACGTCCTTGTAGACCGCGGTCCGCAGCAGGCCGAGGCCCGACGGCCCGAGATCCCGCAGACGCGCGAACAGCGCCTCGTCCGGTCCCACCCTCGGGACCTCGATCGGCTCGCCGTAGGTGCCGGTCAGCGTCGCCACCTCGGCCTCCGGGCCACAGCGATCCGGGGCGCGCTCGAGCACCTGATAGCGCTCCGTCGTGCGCACGGCGCGGAAGTCGCAGAGCATCGTCCTCGTGGTCGCCGGAGCGTCGTAGGGCTGGTAGCGGCCGTCGATCGACTCGGTCGCGGTCCCGCCCGGCCCGAGATGACGGAGGATCAGCCGCGGGCCGTCGGCGGCGGCGAGCGCGTCGGCGTTGAGCTGGTCGAGGTCGGCGGTGTACGCCTGGTAGGACTGGAACACCGGCAGCGGCCTCCAGTCGAGGTCGTAGGCCCAGACAGCGGTCGTCTCCCAGGGATCGACCGCGACGCTGCCGCGGCGGAGCAGGGCGAGCGTGCGAGGGTCGAGCGCGTACTCGGCCCGCGCCGCTGCCCCCTGCGCCACCGCGAGCTCCGTCCTGCGGCCCGGGTCGAGCCCGGTCCGCAGCTGGTCGAAGCCGTCGCGAGCCGCCGCCACCGGCCGGTAGAGGTCGCGCTCGGCCCGGCCCGTGAGGGGCGCGCCGAGGAGGCCGATCGCGACGACGGCGGCGGCCGCGGCGAACCGCTCCGCCCCCTGCCAGCGCAGAGCCAGCGGCGGCGCCGCAAGCGCGGCGACAAACGCGTGCATGTGGCCGACGTCGTGGCGGACGAAGCCCTGCTTGACGGCGAACAGGCAGAGCGCAGCGACCACCACGAGCGACCCCGCGCGCGCGCGTCGCTCCCAGCCGCGGGTCGTCCACGCGGTCGCCCCGAGGGCGGCCGGGACGAGGACCGCCGCGGCGATCCAGTCCCACCCGACCGCGCCCGCCTCGGTGCCCATCGCCGCCGAGTAGCCGGCGAGGACCTGTAACGCCGCACTGGCGAAGTCATCGATGTTCGACAGCCCCTGGCCGGTGAGCAGCCACAGCAGCGCGGCCGTCGCCACGAAGGAGCCGGCGAACTCGGCGAGGGCGCGCAGCCTTGGCCCCGGCAGCGCCGCGATCGCGATCGCCAGCACGACGAGCACCTCGACCCCGACGTTGAGCTTCACCAGGAGCTCCACGGCGGCGAGGGCACCGCCCCCGATTGCGAGCAGCCGCGGAACCCACGGCGGGCGTTCGGGGTCGAGGGCGACGAGCGCCCAGACCACCGCGAGCGAGAGCGGCACCGCCTCGGCGCCGGTGATCGCGCAGACGGCGTAAGTCAGCACGGCGCCGGCCGCGAGCCCGAAGCTCCGGCGTGCCGCCCAGAGCAGGCTGACCGCGAGGGCGGCTCGGATCAGCGCCGTATAGGCGACCCCGAGCGCCGCCGTCCAGTCGCCGGCGACCGAGGGCTCGAGCAGGTAGCCGAGCGGCCCGTAGGTCCAGGCGAACTCGGTTCCCTGGTCGAGGCCGAGCCGGGCCGCCAAGTTGACGCCGTTGACGGCGGACGGGTCGAGGCCGGTGGCGACGCCGAGCGGCAGCAGCTCCCAGGTCGCGATCGCGATCAGGACGCCGATCGGGAGCACGATCCAGGACGAGCCGGCAACCGAGCGCAGCCCGGCGACGGCGGCACCCCGCCCCGCCGGCCCCTCGGCAGCCACACGGTCGCCCGCCACGGCCGGGAAGGCTAGCCTGCTCCCGGATGTTGGGCGAGCACTGGGGAGAGGCGGTCGCCGAGGCGCAGGGGCTCGCGGTCTGGCTGCGCACGCCGGTGCCGGCGCGCCTCGAGACCGGCGCCGGCAGCGCCCTCTTCCTGCACGGCGCCGCCTTCCACCCGGGCCGCCGGGTCCGGCGGCTCGAGCTCGCGGTCGGCGACCGGTCCCTGCCGGCGAGCGCGTCGGCGATGCCCTCCCCGACCCTGGCCGCGGAGCTCGGCGATCCCGGCGCCGCGCGCTCGATCTTCTGGGGCGTGGTCCCGCTCGAGGCGGCGGGGGCGGGGACGGCGAGCGAGCTGGCGCTGATCGCGGAGCTCGAGGGGGGCGAGCTGGTCAGGGTGCCCCTCGGCACGGCGGAGCTCGCCGCCGGGCCGCAACCGAGCGGGCCCGGCGCCGGGAGCACGGTGGCGATCTGCATCGCCACCCATGAGCCCCCCGCCGACCTGCTCGAGCGCCAGCTGGACTCGCTGCGCGCCCAGACCCACACCGATTGGATCTGCCTGATCAGCGACGACGCCTCCGGCGACGAGGCCTTCGCCCGGATCGAGCGGCTGACCGGCGACGACCCCCGTTTTCGACTCAGCCGCGCCGCGGAGCGGGCGGGCGCGTATGCGAACTTCGCCCGGGCGCTGGCGATGGTCCCGCCGGAAGCGGCGTACGTGGCGCTCTGCGACCAGGACGACAGCTGGTATCCCGAGAAGCTCGAGACCCTGATCGCCAATCTCGGCGACGCCAGGCTGGTCTTCAGCGACATGCGGCTGACGCGGCCCGACGGATCGGTGGTCGCCGACACCTACTGGACGGCGCGACGGCCGAATCACGACAACTTCGCCTCCCTGCTGCTCGGCAACTCGGTCACCGGCGCCGCCTCGCTGTTCGGGCGCCGCCTGCTCGACGAGGCCCTGCCGCTGCCGCCACGGGCCGGCAACCTCTACCACGACCACTGGCTCGCCCTGGTCGCGGCGGCGAGCGGGCGGATCGCCTACGTCGACCGGCCGCTCTACGACTACGTCCAGCACCCCGGAGCCGCGATCGGGCACGCGGGCGCCAACCGCGGCGTCGTCGGCGGCGGCCCCCTGCGCCGTCTCGCCGCCCTGCGCGGCCGCCCGCGCGGGCGCCTGCGCGGGGAATGGCGGCGGATCTACTTCGCCGAGTACTGCCGCGCCGCGCTGACCGCGGTCGCGCTCGAGCGCCGGCTCGGCCCGGCGATCGCGACGGGCCCGCGGCGCGCGATCAGGCTGGTGCGCGCCGCCGACGGTTCCGCCCTGGCGCTCGCCTGGCTCGCCGCCCGCCAGCTGCGCCGGCCCTTCCACGACGACACCGGCGGCAGCGAGGCCGGGATGCTCCGGGGCCTCGCCTGGCGGCGGGCGCTGACGCGCCGGCGCGGCGGCGACCCGCTCGACGACGCCGACCTGCCGCCCGGGATCGTCGGCGTCGACCCGACCCCGGCGACATTGCCGGACGGGGCCCCTGGCTGACGGGCCCGCACCGCGCGAGGGGACGGGCTGGGTAGCGGCGGCCTCTGGCGGAACAAGGGCCATTGGCGAGTTTCGGGTCGTATAGCGACGCAAAGTCGCCAATGGCAGCGAAACGGGCCGCGCAACAGCCGATACCGCCTAACCCCTCCCCACCTGCCCGTTGTTGTTGCTCAGCTACTCAGCGTCCAGGCGACCGAGCGCTGGAACCCCGCCAGGCTGTGGGCGGGGGTGAGCTGGGAGTCGATGATCTCGCGCGCCCCGGCGACCAGCGTCGCGGCCAGCTCGCGGTCGGAGAGCAGCCGGATCACCGCGGCCGCCAGCGCCGGTGGATCGTCGGGCTCGACGATCAGCGCCGACTCGCCCTCGACGAGCAGCTCCGGGATCGCCCCGACCCGAGTGACGACCGCGGGCTTGCCCGCGATCGCCGCCTCGAACGGCACCCGGCCGAAGGGCTCGTTGAAGCGCGCCGGGTTGACGATCACGTCGCCGGCCGCGTAGACGTCGGCGATGTCCTCGTGGTGCCCGGCGAGGATGATCGACCGCTGCAGCTTCAGCTGGGCGATCAGGCCGACCAGGTACTGGCGGTAGGCGATGTCCTGGGGCCGTGGAAACGGGTCGCCGACGATCAGGTAGCGGGCGTCGGGGAATTGTTCGAGGATCTCCGGCATCGCCCTGATCAGCACGTCCTGGCCGCGGCCCTCCGTCAGGTATCCCACGGAGACCAGGCACGGCGCCTCGGCTGAGATCCCGTAGGCGCCGCGCACCGCGCCGCCCTCGCCCTCCCCGTAGCGCGCGTCGTGCGGCGGGTAGACGACCTCCACCGCCCCGGGTGGAAGGCGGTCGAACTGCCCCGCGACGACCTCCGAGCAGGCGATCAGCCCGCTCGCCAGGAGCCCGGTGAGGCGGGCCAGCTCGCGCCCCGCCAGCGCCCGGACCGGACCGGCGCCGTAGCCGCGGTCGAAGAGCTCGCCGCAGTAGACGAGCACCGGGACCCGCTCCAGGCGGGCGGCGAGCGAGACCGCCGGCAGCATCGACGTGACGGCGACGATCATGCTCGGCCGCCGCTCGCGGATCAGGCGGCGAAACTCGCCCACCTCGGCGATCATCCGGCGAAGCTGGCTCAGCGATCCGCCGCGAGCCCGCGGCAGCGTCAGGGCCTCGTAGTCGCGCAGGAGCACGGTCGCCTGCTCGGGGAGTGCCTCGCCGACGCTGCCGTCGGCGGGCAGGACGACGTCCAGCGCTCCCTGCGAGGCAAGCCAGGCGAGCTCGCGCTCGAGCGAGCGCGAGGGGCCGCTGGTGTCCGCGAGGTGGAAGACGGCGAGCGTCCGCAGCTGTCGCGGAGCCGGCGAGCGGCGGCGCAGGCGCCGGCGGCGGCGGGCTCGCCGCCGCAGCTCGGCCACCAGGCCGCGGTCGGTTCCCTCGCGGGCGAGCAGGGCCTCGGGATAGGGCTCGCTGCCCCGGGCGGCCCGGTAGCCGCGCAAGCGCCCGCTGATCCCTGCGGCCGTGCGGTCGAAGGCCAGCTGGCCGGCGCAGAGGGCGACCTCCGCCAGGATCGTCGGCGCGACCCTTCGCGGTGTGAGCACGCCCCACTTACGCAACACGTAGCCGCGCCCAAAGCCCATCAGGTAGTTCTTACGCGCCGACCCCGACCGGAGCGTGGCCGAGTGCTCGTGCACGCCCTGGGCGTCGGCGGCGAGCGCGCACCGGTAGCCCTCGCGGCGAAGGCGCAGGACGAGGTCGACGTCCTCCCAGTAGGCGAACAGCCGCTCGTCGAAGCCGCCGACGTCGACGAACGCCGCCCGCTCGAAGGCGGCGGCTGCCGCCGAGGGGCCGATCGGATCGCGGTCGACCCGCTCCAGCGCCGAGAGCGGCTCGCCGTTCAGGTAGTCGAAGACGAGCAGGGTGCTGTCGAGCTCCATCCCGGCGCTGTCGATCCGCGTCTGGTCCGCCCAGTCGCGCATCACTCCGGCGGCCATCGCGATCCCGGCGGCCGGGTCGAGGCGAGTACTGATCCGCTCGACGAACCCCTGGTCGCAGACGCAGTCGTCGTTGAGCAGGACGATCGCCTCGCCCTCGGCCCGCTCGACGCCCAGGTTGACGGCGGCCGAGTAACCGACGTTCGTCGCCGACCGCACCACCTCGGCCCCGTGCTCGGCGCAGACGGCGGCGACCTCGTCGCCGGGTGAGCCGTTGTCGATCACGATCGTCTGATGGTCGCCGCCGTCGAGGGACGCCAGCAGAGCGCCGACCCGCTTCGCGTCCAGCGTCGGCACCACCACGCTCGCCGTCCGCCCGGCCATCACACGGCCCTCGCCTGGACGACGATCGAGCCGCCGCGCCTGCAGATCCCGGCGCCCAGTTCCGCGATCACCGCGACCGGCGCCAGCAGCGGGCCGGCAAGCGCCGTCACGGTCCAGTCGCGCAGCGACGCCACCCCGCCGGCCTGACCGAGGTCGCGCTTCAGGGCGCGGAAGGCGAAGTCCCGCTCGCGGGTGAGGCGGTTGAGCAGGGTCTGCCACATGCCGAGTGGATTCTGCTCGACCAGCAGGTGACGCACCCGCTCGACCCGATAGCCGCTGCGCTCCAGCAGGGCGACGGCGCCGGCCGGGGTCAGATGGATCCGGTGACGAGGCACGTCCTGATGAAACCACCGGTCGCCGCCGAGGCGCGCCTGGAGCGAGGCGAGGTTGGGGACGGCGACCACCAGCGCCCCCCCGGGCGCCTGCCAGCCGCGGATCCGCGCCAGCGCCTCGGCCGGCCTGTCGAGGTGCTCGAGCGCGTGCCAGACGACGACGGCGTCCTCGCTGCCCGCCGCGAACTCGGCGTCGTCGACACCGACGTTCGCCACTTCGACCCCGATCGCCTCGGCGGCGGCGCACGCCGCCGGCGAGGGGTCGATGCCGCGGGCGTCGAGCCCGGCAGCGCGCATCGCCGCGACCAGCTTGCCGTCGCCGGCACCCACCTCGAGCACGCGCGAGCCGGCCTCGAGGTGGGAGACGAACCGCAGCCGGTCGCGCTCGGCGATGCTTCGCAGCGGGGCGAGCAGGCCGCGGGCCAGCCCTCGCGCGGGCGTGTAGGTACCGCCCTCGTACATCGCCGCCCGGTCGGGCGCGTCGCCGACGGTGACCCCCGACCCGCAGACCGCGCAGCGGCGCAGCTCGAAGCGCCCGGCGCCGGCGAGCTGGGGATCCGACGCGGTCGCAGGGCGCCAGTCGGTCAGCGACTGCCGGCCGCAGGCCGGACAGGTCGCGGCGTCCACGACCGGGCGGTCAGTAGGCCCCGGACCCGCGCAGGGTCACGGGGACGGTCTCGGCGATGATCCGCAGGTCGCGGGCGAGGGAGAGGTTCTCGATGTAATCGAGCTCGACCGCGAGGCGCTCGTGGAAGGTCAGGTCGCCGCGGCCGAACACCTGCATCGGGCCGGTGATCCCGGGCTTGACGCTGAGGCGGAAGCGATGCTCGGGCCGGTAGCGCTCGACCAGCTCGACCTGCTCCGGCCGCGGGCCGACGATGCTCATCTCGCCGCGCAGGACGTTGATCAGCTGCGGCAGCTCGTCGAGGCTGAGCCGGCGCAGGAAGCGCCCGAACCGAGTGACGCGCGGATCGTCGGAGAGCTTGAACACCGGGTCGCGGAGGTCGTCGAGGCGAATCACGTCGGCGAGCCGTTCCTCGGCGTCGGCGACCATGGTCCGGAACTTGTGCATCTGGAACGGCCGCCCGTCGAGCCCGGCCCGGGTCTGGTTGAAGAACACCGGGCCGCGGCTGTCGAGCTTGATCGCAAGCGCGATCAGGGGGAAGAACGGCGCCGTCAGCAGCAGCACGATGCTCGAGACGAGGAGGTCGAAGCCGCGCTTGATCAGCGCCGTGGATCGCGACGGATCCCAGGTCTCGTACTCGAGCACCGGCAGGTCCGCGACCCGCGAAAGGCGGACCGGGCCCGCGCGCCCGTGCAGCGGTGAGATGACGCTCAGCTTCACCTGCGCCTCGCGGCAGAGGGCGACCAGGCCTCCCACCTCGCCGGGCTCCATCCGGTCGGAGGCGAAGATCACCCGGTCGACGCCGCCCGCGAGGGCGTCGAAGGCCTCGATCTCGTGCTCGTCGACGAGCTTCAGGTGCATGTCGGGGAAGAGCTCGAGCTTGCGGCGGATCATCTCGGCCAGGTCGCCGTCGCCCAGCACCGCCGTCACCTCGGGCGGCGTCAGCCTGCGCCAGGCCCAGCGCGCGGCCCCGCGCAGGAACAGCGCACCGACCGCGGCCACGAACCAGGCGCCGACGGCGGCGGTCGGGGTGACCTCCCCGGCGGGCGTCTGCGGCAGCACCAGCGCCAGCAGCGCTACCCCGGCGGCGGCCCAGGCGGCGAGCGCCGGCATCTCGTCGACGGTCAGGTGGCGGATCGCGACGTGGTCGCGGTCATACAAGCCGATCAGCTTCGCCACGACGACCCAGGCGGGGAGCAGGATCAGGGCCCAGAAGGCGTCCGCGGAGGACGAGGCGACGACCAGGCTGGCCCCCGCGGCGGCGATCAGATCGGCGAGCGCGAGCATGCGGCGGCGCAGCGCGTCACGCCAGAAACGTGGCCTACCGGCCTCGCCCTCGCTGTCCCGCTCGACCTGAAGGGGAGGGGATCCTTCCCTAGCCATCGTGTCTAGGGTAACCCGGCAGGACCGCAAAAGCAGCGCTGACGCGGTTTCTGGGGACGCGCGCCCGCAGCGCTGCGCTCGTCCCTCTACCCTCACCGGCCGATGAGCCCGGCCCCCGAGCCATCCGCGTTTTTGATCTGCGTCGAGCACGGCAGGCTCGAGAGCGAGGCGATCCTGCTGGTCGAGAGCCTGCGCGCCTGGGGTGGCTCATCGGCGGACTCACCGGTCTACGCGTTCGCCCCGCGGCCCGAGTTCCGGCCGGAGGCGGCGACGGTCGAGCGCCTCACCGAGCTCGGCTGCACGGTGATCGACGAGCCGCTGGTCGACCGGTTCGCCGACAACCCGACCTTCAACAAGGTTCCCGTCTGCGCCTGGGCGGAGCGCGAGCTCGACCACGAGACGCTGATCTTCTGCGACACCGACTGCGTGTTCCTCGGCGAGCCCTCCGAGCTCGCCGAGGGCGACTGGGTGGCGGCGATGCGGCCCGTCGACCGGCGGATCGCCGGCTCGCGCGGCAAGGGAAGGGGCGAGCCCTTCTGGCAGAAGATGTACGCGGAGCTCGGGGTCACGGGCCGCCCCTTCGTCCGCACCACCGTCGGGCAGATGGAGATCCGCGCCTACTGGAACAGCGGCCTGATCGGGGCCCGTCGCAGCGCCGGCCTGTTCACGGCCTGGGAGCGGGCGCTGGGGAAGCTCTACGACGCCGGCCTGGTCGACAGCCGTTGGCCGCAGTTCATGGACCAGATCAGCTGGGCGATGGTGACCGCCGACGTCCACGATCGCGTGCGGATTCTCTCCGACGCCTACAACTACCCCCTCCGCCACCGCCCGTCCCTGAAGGCCGCGGCGGTCGAGCTCGACCTCGCCGAGATCGTGCATCTGCACTACCGCCTCTGGTTCCACATGCCCGACGCGCTGGGCAGGGTCGAGCCGCCGTTCGACCCGCGGAGCGACCGCTATCTCTGGCTCGAGCAGCGCCTGCCGCTGGAGCCCGAGATCGACGACGAAACCGACGAAGAGGCCTGAGGCCGTCAGCTCGCCGCGGCGAGCTGCTGGATGATGTCCGGGTCGCGCGGGTTGAGCTCGTGCGCCGCCAGCAGCTCCGCGTGAGCCGCGGCCGGGTCGTCGTCCTCGGCCGCCATCCGCGCGGCGAGCAGGCGCAGGCGGTATTCGTCGGACGAGCGGTCGATCGCCTCGCCGATCGCCGCGCGGGCTCTCTCGTAGTCGCCCGCCTGCTCGTAGACGAGGGCGAGCTGGGTGCGCGGCTCGGCCGCCCACGGCTGCAGGTCGATCGCGTCGTTGGCGGCCTTCACGGCGTCGTCGATCCGGCCGTCCGCGGCGGCGCCGCGGCTCGAATCGAGCGAGTGCGCGGAGAGCAGCAGCAGGCCGGAGGCGCAGATCGAGACCCAGGCGACCAGCAGCAGGACCACCCCGCCGGCGAAGCGGCGGCGGCTGCGCGCCTGCCACCGCGCGGGCGGCGGCGCGCCGTCGGCTGCGCTCACCGTCGCCGGGCCGGTGAGCAGCGCCGCGGCGACGATCGTGATCCCGAACACGGCCGGCAGATCCCAGGTCCAGTCGACCGCCGCGGCGGCGAAGCCGACGACGAGCAGCGCCAGCGCCGGACCCGCGTCGGCCACCGCATCGGCGGCGCGCAGCCGCCTCACCGCGGCGACCGCGACCGAGCCGAAGAACGCGACCAGCAACGCGAAGCCGGCGATCCCGAGCTCGGCCAGGGTCTCGAAGAGGACCGAGTGGGCACGGGTGGCCGGGATCGGCACCTCCCGGTGCTCGAACCAGTAGGGCGTGTAGCCGCTCGTCCCCACGCCGCCGATCGGCGCGCTGGCGAAGGCATCGACCGCCGTCTCCCAGAACTGGTAGCGGCCGCTGCCGCCGCCGCGCAGCAGGCCCACCTGCCCGGTGGCGAGCTCGGCGTTGCTCGGCGCGGCCTTGAACTCGTCGAACTGCTGGACGGGGTCGGCGGCGACGATCGCGATCACGGCGGCCAGCCCGAGGACGCCGGCCGCGAGCCGACCGGTGCGGACGGAGATCCGGAACGCCTGCAGGGGCTCGTCGAGCAGCCGGCGAAGCGCCAGCGTGGCGCCAACCAGGACGACGGTGACGGCGAGCATCTGGTCGCCCTGACCGCCCGCCTGCGCGCCGACCGGGTTGTTGAGCAGCTCGTCGCGAGTCTCGGCGATTGCGATCAGGATCGCGGCGGCGAGCAGGCCGAGGGCGAGGTTCGCGACCAGGCGCGCCCGCCAGGGGCCGACCGCGACCAGGACCGCAATCGCGAGGCCGGCGGCGACGATCCCGCCGCGCGAGTCGGTCATCCAGAGGGCGAGGCACACGGCCGGCATCGCCGCGACCGCCGCCGAGCGGACCCAGCGCGACGGCGAGCTGGCCGCGAACCAGGCGAGCGAGACGATCGCCGCCGCCATCGCCGACGCGAGCCCGTTCCAGTACCCGATCGGGTAGGTGAGGCGGCCGAGGACCGCGGGCAGCGTGCGGGCGAGATCGGCGTCGGGATGGCCGAACGGTGCGGGCTCGAAGCGGGCGAGCAGGGCGACCGCGGCGACGGCCGTCAGCCCGACCGCGAGGCCCGCGAGCCACGGCCGCGCCTCGCCGCGCCGGGAGGAGATCACCACGGCGACGAATGCCCCCAGGTAGGCGAGCGTCCTGACGACGTCCTCGAAGCCGTGGCCGTCGTCGGTCGCCCACGCGAGCGAGAGCGCCGTCAGCGCGGCCAGGCCGGCCAGCGCCAGGCCGGTGGCGACGGCGGCGCCCGGTGGCTCGGCCCGCGGCACGACGCCGGTCGCCAGCCCGAGCAGCACCAGGGCCCAGACGATCAGTCCGGCAGCGGCGAACGCGGTCGCCTCGAACCCGCCCCCGGCCATCGCCAGGGCCACGCAGGCGCCCGCAACTGCGCCCATGATCAGGTGTTTCACCTCTACACGTTGCATGCATTCATTGTCGACCGCACTCTGTACCCTGCTGCGGGCCCCCACCTCTGAAAAGGACGTGACTTACGGATGACGCAAGGCAGGAAGTCTAGGACCGTGCTCGCAATCGTCTGCGCGCTCGCCGCCCTCGCGGCGGCGACCGTGGTGCCCGCGTACGCCGGCGCCCAGGCCGCGGACAACGAGTACAACCTCACCCTGCCCGGCGCCAGCGGTGGCGGCCAGGGAGATGCCGGCGGCGGCCAGACCCCGAGCGCCGGCGCTCCGGGGGCCTCCGGCGCCGACAGCAGCGGTGGCGGCGCCCCGATCGTGCTCATCGGTCTCGCCGCGCTGGCGGCGCTCTGCACCGGGGCCGCGGTCTGGCGCCTGCGCGACCGGTCCGGCGACCGCAGTTCGAAGGTTGGTCCCGGCGCACCCGAGGCCGCTTCCGAGACACAATAGGTGGGTGCGGTCGGAGGACTCACGCGGGGCCGGTAACCAGGCACCGCCGTCAAGCCGGCGTCGCCTTCGGGCGATCGTCGTCACGGCGGTGTCGGTCGTCGCGATGCTGGCGCTGGCCGGCCCGGCGACGGCGGCGAAGCCGGTCTTCGGGATCGTGCCCCAGGACGGCGCCCTGCCGCCGACCAGCGACCTCGATCTGATGCCCGGTGGCGGGATCACGGGCATGAGGACGATGCTGCCGTGGGGGTCGATCGAGTCGACCCGCGGCCACTACGACTGGGGCGATGCCGACGCGATCATCCGCGAGACGACGAACCGCGGCATCCAGCCGTTCATCTTCCTCTACGGGACCCCGGACTGGGCCGCGAAGATCGACAACCGGGACTGCAGAGGCGCCGGCACCTGCGCCGTCTATCCGCCGCGGACGAAGGAAACGCGGGACGCATTCGGCGCCTTCGCCGCGGCCGCGGCCGCCCGCTACGGCCCAGGAGGGACCTTCTGGGAGCCGCCGATCAACCCTCGCGAAGACGGCCCCTACGGCCAGGACCCCCCGGACCCATGCGACGTCACGCCGGAGCTCTGCATACCGCAGCCGCCCCCGACCCCCCCGCCGCCGCTGCCGACCCCGCCGCCGCTGCCGACCGAGCCGCCCTGCGGCTGCACGGTCGCCCACCCGATCACCGTCTGGCAGATCTGGAACGAGGAGAACTCGCCCAAGTACTTCGCTCCCAAGGTCGACGTCCGCAAGTACGCGGCGCTGCTGAAGAGCGCCGCCGCAGGGATCCGCTTCGTCGACCCCAGCGCCGAGATCGTCCTCGGCGGCATGTGGGGGCCGAACTCGGCCCGCGAGGTGGTGACGACGACGAAGGAGTACCTGAGCAAGCTCTACGCCCTCGGCGCCGCCGGCGACTTCGACTCGATCGCGCTCCACCCGTACGCCAACAACGCCAAGCAGTCGGTCGCCCAGCTCGACAGCGCGCGGCGGGTGATGGACAGGGCGGGCGACACCGACGCCGGGATCTGGGTGACGGAGATCGGCTGGGCCGGGCGGGGACCGGCGAACAACCCCTACGTCAAGGGCCTGCTGGGCCAGGCTCGCGTCCTCACGCAGGCGCTCTCGGCTTACGTGCGCGAGCGCAGGGCGCTCGATCTGCGCGGGGTGTTCTGGTACTCGTGGCGGGACATGAAGGGTGGCGACCTGATCTGCGAGTGGTGCGGCCACGCGGGGCTGAGGGACAAGAAGGGCGAGCCGAAGCCGGCCTGGCGGGCGTTCGTGAGGGTGGCGCGCGGGTGATCCGCGGGCGGCTGATCGCGGGCGGCCTGGCCGGGTCGCTCGCGCTCGCCGTGCTGCCGGCGGGGGCGCCGGCGGCGCCGCGGGGATTCTTCGGGGTGATGCCGCAGGGGCCGCTGAGCGCGGACGACTACGCCGGGATGGGCGCCGCCGGCGTCGGCACGCTGCGCCTGCAGCTCTCCTGGGCCGCGATCGACGCCGGCCCGGCCGCCGGCGGCTACGACTGGTCGGACGCCGACGCGGTCGTCGCGGGCGCGGCGCGCAACCGGATCCGGGCGCTGCCGGTGGTCACCGGCACCCCCGCCTGGGTGATCGCCCTCGACGGCCGGCGCTGCGGCCGCCGCGGCTGCCCGCCGTTCGCGCCGACGGGCAGCGCGGCGCTCGCCGCCTGGCGCGCCTTCCTCACCGCCGCCGTCGACCGCTACGGCCCGGCCGGCGCGTTCTGGGCCGACAACCCGTCGCTGCCGCAGCTGCCGGTCCGCGTCTGGCAGGTCTGGAACGAGCAGAACTCGCCCAGCTACTGGGAGCCGAGGCCCGACGTGGACGCCTACGCGCGACTGCTGGACGCCGCCCACGAGGCGATCACGCAGCGCGATCCGGAGGCGAAGTTGATCCTCGGCGGCATGTTCGCCACGCCGCTCGGAGGCCTTGGGCCCGCGATCACGGCGGCGCGCTTTCTCGCTCGCCTCTATCGCCACCGCGGGGCCAGGCGAGACTTCGACGGCGTCGCCGCGCACCCCTACGCTGCAAAGCTCTCTGGCGTGCGCGAGCAGATCAACCTCCTGCGCGATCGCATGGACGCCGCCGGCGACGAGCGGGCGGGGCTCTGGATCACCGAGCTGGGCTGGGCCTCGGGCGGCGCACCGAACCCGCTCAACCGCGGCCTCGACGGCCAGGCGAGCCGACTCCGCCAGGCCTTCGCCTACCTGCTCCGCAAGCGTCGCGCCCTGCGGATCGAGAACGTCACCTGGTACTCGTGGCGCGACGATCCCGGCGTCCTCGCCGGCCGCTGCGCCTGGTGCCCGGACTCCGGCCTCCTGAACGCCGACGGCACGGCGAAACCGTCCCTCGGCGTCTTCGCGGAGTTCGCCCATGCGGACTGAGCGAGCCCGGCGCCGCGCCCTCGCCCTCGCCGTCCCGGTCGCGCTCGGGCTGGCGCTTGGACTCTGGCCCGGCTCGGGCGCCGTCGCCGACGGCCCGGTCTCCGTGGTCCCGAGGTCGTTCTACGGGGTCGCTCCGCAGAACACGCTGACCGCCGCCGACGTCGACCGGATGGCGCAGGGACGCCTGGGAACGGTGAGGGTGTTCGTGAACTGGGCCGCGATCGACCCGACCAGCAGCGACGACGACAACTGGTCGACGATCGATCCGATCGTCGAGGCGGCGGCGGCCGACGGACTCACCGTCACGCCGTTCGTCTTCGGGACCCCGGAATGGGTCGCCCGGGACCTCGACCATCGCGCCTGCTCGCCGAGCACTTGCGGGCTCTTCGCGCCGGCGGGACAGCTCGCCCTCGAGCAGTGGAAGCGCTTTCTCGTCGAGGCGGTCGAGCGCTACGGGCCCGGCGGCGAGTTCTTCGCCGACCGCCCCTACCTCCCCTACCAGCCGATCACGGTGTGGCAGCTGTGGAACGAGCAGAACTCACAGACGTTCTACCGGCCGAAGCCCGACGTCAACTCCTACGCCACCCTGGTCAGGTCGGGGACCGACGCTGTGCACTCGGTGGACCCGGATGCCAGAATCCTCCTAGGCGGCATGTTTGGCAGCCCGGGCGGCGAGGACGAGCCGAAGCTGTTCGCGTGGAACTACCTGCGCAGGCTCTACGAGATCCCGGGGATCGCCGATCAATTCGACGGCGTCGCCGTGCACCCCTACGCGGCGCGGATGAGCAAGGTGATCGAGCAGGTGAAGCTGATGCACAAGGAGATCGTCAGGGCCCACGACCCGGCCGAGATGTGGATCACGGAGGTCGGCTGGTCCTCGGGTACGGGCGGGAACCCGCTGGAGCGCGGCAAGAAGGGGCAGGCCAGCCGCCTGCGCGAGGCGATGACCTGGTTCATCGGTCACGAGGCCGCCTACAGGATCGAGAACGTGACCTGGTTCGCGTGGCGCGACCTGGCGGGCAAGCCGATCTGCCAGTGGTGCGCGAACGCCGGCCTGTTCGAGGCCGGCGCGCTGACCCCGAAGCCGGCCTGGAGGGCCCTGATGCTCTACACCGGCGGCAGCTGATCCGGTGCCGATGAGGTCGCTTTTCGCCGCGGTCACCGCCGCGGGCATCCTCGCTCTCGCCGTCGTCGCCGCGGGCTGCGGCGAGTCCACCGGCGGCGTCGAACCACCACCGCCGCCGCCGCAGGCGCCGCGCGACTTCTTCGGCGTCGTCCCGCAGGGCCTGCTCAACGAGGCCGACCTCAACCGGATGGCCGAGGGCCGGGTGGGGACGATCCGTCTGGTGATTCCGTGGGGAACGCTCGATCCCTCGGCGAAGCCCGACGAGGGCGACTTCTCGACCATCGACCCGATCGTGCTGCAGGCCGCCGAGCACGGGATCCGCCTCCTGCCGACGATCTACGGGACCCCGGACTGGGTCGCCGAGGAGCTCGACCATCGCTCCTGCGCGCCCACCTGCGCCTCCTTCGCCCCTCGCTCGCCGGCGGCGCTGGCGGCCTGGGCGGCGTTCCTCGGCGAGCTCGTCGATCGGTACGGCCCGAATGGCACGATCTGGGGCCAGCACCCGGAGGTGACCCCGAAGCCGGTCCGCGCCTGGCAGATCTGGAACGAGCAGAACTCGCCGACCTTCTACCAGCCGGCCGTCGATCCGGCGTCCTACGCCGCGCTGCTGAAGGCCGCCTCGACCGCGATCACGGACCGCGACCAGGGCGCCGAGGTGATCCTGGGCGGCATGTTCGGCACCCCGCCGCCCGGCGAGCCCGCCTGGGACTTCCTGCGCCAGCTCTACTCGATCGACGACACGCGCGACTACTTCGACGCCGTCGCCGCCCACCCCTACGCCGCCCGGGAGGTCGGAATCGAGCCCCAGGTCCGGAAGCTTCGCGACGAGATCGTGCGGGCCGGGGACCGGGACGCCGGGATCTGGATCACCGAGGTCGGCTCGTCCTCCGACACCGGCCCCAACCCGCTCGAGCTCGGGCCCGACGGTCAGGCCGACCAGCTGCGCGAGGCCTTCGATTTCTTCCTCCGCCACCGCGTCGCCTGGAACATCGAGGGCGTCACCTGGTACTCGTGGCGCGACTCGAGCGACCCGAACCAATGTGACTGGTGCCCCGGCTCGGGCCTGTTCGAGGAGGACTCGCTGACCCCGAAGCCGGCCTGGAAGGCGTTCGCCTCCTTCACCGGCGGGTCCTAGGTGATCAGAGGCCCGCGCCGCCGGCCATCGCCGGCAGGATGACGACCGTGTCGGCGTCCGAGACGGGGGTCTCGAGCCCGTCGAGCACCCGCACGTCCTCGTCGTTGAGGTAGACGTTGACGTAGCGGTTCAGCGCGCCGTCGGCGCCGAACAGCTGATCGCGGGTCTCGGGGTGCAACTCGGCCAGCGCCGTCAACACCTCGCCCACCGTCTCGCCGGCGGCCGCGACCTCCGACTCGCCGTCGGTGCGCGCGCGCAGGACCGGGGGGATCTTCACGTTCGGCATCGAGCGAAAACCTACCGGGGCGACGTGCCCTAGACGACCGCGGGCGTTTCCTCGCGCGCCGGGGCGCCGCAGAAGAGCTCGTAGTCGGGGAACTTGCCCATCTCCGAGGGCTCGATCTCGGGCGCGTGCTCGCCGCAGATCGGGCACTCGGGGTCGCGCTTCACCTTCAGCTCGGTGAACCGGGTGCCGAGCGACTCGTAGAGCAGCAGGCGGCCGACCAGCGGCTCGCCGATCCCGGCGACCAGCTTGATCACCTCGTTGGCCTGCAGCAGGCCCATCACGCCGGCCATCACCCCGAGCACGCCGTTGGCGCCGCAGCTCGGGGCCAGCTCAGGCGGCGGCGGCACCGGGTAGAGGCAGCGGTAGCACGGGCCCTCGAACGGGACGAAGGTCGAGATCTGGCCGTCGAAGCCGAGGATCGACGCCGAGACGACGGGCTTTCGCAGCCGGACCGAGGCGTCGTTGAGCAGGTAGCGGGTGGGGAAGTTGTCGGCGCCGTCGACGATCACGTCGTAGGGCTCGATCAGCTCGAGGATGTTCGAGGAGTCGAGGCGCGTGTTGTGCTCGATCACGTCGACGTCGGGGTTGAGCGCCTCGATGGTGATCCGCGCCGAGGCGGTCTTCGCGATCCCGACCCGCTCGGTGTTGTGGATCACCTGGCGCTGCAGGTTCGACTCGTCGACGACGTCGTCGTCGATGATCCCGATCGTGCCGATCCCGGCCGCGGCGAGGTAGAGCGCCGTCGGGGCGCCGAGGCCGCCGGCGCCGAGCAGGAGCACCTTCGAGTTCAGCATCTTCAGCTGGCCCTCGACCCCGACCTCGGGCAGCAGGGTGTGGCGCGAGTAACGATTGCGCTGCTCGCGGCTCAGCCCGGAGGCGTTGACGGTCGGCAGTCCGGCGTTCTCCCAGGCGACGATCCCGCCCTCGACCACGCCGACGTCCTCGTAGCCGAGCGTGGCGAGCTCCGCCGCCATCTTCGCGGAGCGGTTGTCGGTGCGGCAGTGCAGGAGGATCCGCTCGGAGGTGTCGGGCGCCACCTCGTCGAGGCGCTCGACCAGCTCACCCTGGGGCACGAGCACGGCCGCCTCGAGGTGCGACTCGTCCCACTCGTTCGGCTCGCGGACGTCGATCAGCTTCGTGCCCGCCTCGATCTCCCGACGGGCGCTCTCCAGATCAACCATCTCAACCGGCATCTGCCCGAAAACTCCTAATTCCTATCCGGATTACAGGTGTTACTTCAGAAAGTGTAGCAACGGGGCAGAGAGGCAGGGCTGGGCAATGAGGGGCGGCTTTGTCGAGTTTGGGTCGGTATGCGACCCAAAGTCGCCAATCGCCGGCATCCGCCCCGGGCCCACCCCCGGCGCCCACCCCTTATTGCTCGTTGTTGTTGGGGAGCTCCGGCACCGGCCGCGCCGACACCACGGCCTCGACCGCCGCGCGGTCGCGGTCCGTGGCGCGGCGGAGGAGCCGCTTGGCGGTGAGCCGCAGGCGCAGGTTGGTGCGCAGGGCGAGCCACCCGAGCGTTTCGCGTCGCGGGCCGTAGGCGCGCCGTAGCGCGGCCCGCCAGTGCAGGGTGCCGGTCGGGCGCCAGCCCTCCCGCGAGCCGTAGACCCGGGTCGACGAGCCCTGGCCGTGGTGGACGATCCGGCAGGCGGCCGGGTCGAGCCAGGATCCGACGCCGGCGGCGGCCGCTCGCAGGCCCAGGTCGATGTCCTCTCCGAACATGTGCAGCGCCGGGTCGAACGGGCCGAGGCCGGCGAGGACGTCGGTCGGGCCGGCGATGCAGGCCCCGGTCAGCCAGCTCACCTCGGTGCGGCGGTCGAGCCGGTAGGGCTCGGTGTGGGCGCGCACGGCGCTCGGCTGCAGGGCACCCGGGACCACCGCCCGAACCCAGGGCCAGAGCCCGACCTCGGGGCCGCTCGCCGACGGCTGCACCGAGCCGTCCGCATTGAGGACGCGGGGGCCGACCAGCCCCCCGAGCTCGAGCGCCGCGGCGGCGAGCCGGTCGAGCCCGTCGTCGAGCAGCTCGGTGTCCGGGTTGAGCAGCACGCACGCCTCACCGCCGGCGAGCCCCACGCCGACGTTCGAGGCGGCGCCGAAGCCGAGGTTGCTGCCGAGCCGCTGGAAGCGCACGGCTCCCCTCCACTCGCCCGCCGCCGCCTCCGGGTCGTCGCCGGAGGCGTTGTCGACGACGACCAGCTGCGGCTCGTGAGCCAGGTGGCGGTTCATCGTCGCCACCAGGGCGCGCAGGTGATCCGCGCACTCCCAGGTGACGACGACTACCGAGTACTTGATCGCGACTGGTTCCCTAGCCGAGCGACGGACGCATCTGGCGCAGTCGCCGGACGCGCTCCTCGATCGGGGGATGGGTCGAGAACAGCCCCGCGATCCCGCCGCCCTTGAACGGCTTCACGATGTAGAGCGGCTCGGTCGCCTGGTTGACCTGCATCGGCATCGCGGCCGCGCCCTCCTCGAGCCTCAGCAGCGCCGAGGCCAGCGACTCGGGGTTGCCGCAGAACTGCGCTCCAGTCGCGTCGGCCGCGTACTCGCGCTGGCGGGAGACCGCGAGCTGGATCAGCGAAGCGGCGATCGGGGCGAGCAGGACCATCGCCAGGCTCCCGATCAGCCCGAACGGCGAATCGTCGTCGCCGCCGAACCAAAGCGCGAAGTAGGCCAGGTAGGTGATCATCGCGCCGATCGCCGAGGCGACCGACTGGGTGAGGATGTCGCGGTTGCTGATGTGGGCGAGCTCGTGCGAGATCACGCCGCGCAGCTCGTCCTCGGAGAGCAGCTTCGTGATCCCGCTGGTCACCGCGACCGCGGCGTGGTTGGGGCTGCGCCCGGTGGCGAACGCGTTCGGCTGCTCGGAGGGGATCATGAAGAGGCGCGGCATCGGCAGGCCGGCGCGGGTCGTCAGCTCGCGGACCATCTGGTAGATGCCCGGCGCCTCCTCCTCGGAGAGCGGCTTCGCCCGGGCGCTCGCGATCGCAATCTTGTCGCTGAACCAGAAGGCGACGAAGTTCATCGCCAGGGCGATCGCCAGGAAGATGGACGCGATCTGGATGCCGCCGATCGCGTAGCCGATCGCGATCATCAGGCCACCGAGCGTGGCCATCAGGATCGTCGTCCGCAGAGCAGCCGAGAAGTTCGACTTCCGAGTCGTTGTCATTGCGGGGGTACTCCTTGATGCCTGCCCGGCTCTCAAGACGCAGGCGGCCGGACTTGAACCTGCAGTGGACATTCTGACGATGCCCGATCCTCACTACATGGGGGCTGGCCCCTATTTCGGCCTGGGGGTTACCCCGCTTTCCCCTGGCGCAACGCCGAACACCCGCGGGCGGCACGCCGAACACCCGCGGGCGGCATACGCCGCCCTGCGCCCGATACTTACCCGATGCGCCGCCGCGACCTCCTCACCCAGGTCCTGCTCGTCAACCTGCTGCTGGTGGTCGTCGCCGTCGTCACGGCGGTGATCGCCGCCAACCCGGGCGCCGACGTGTTCGATTCCCCGCAGTCGGGGATCGTGCTCGGGCTCGCGGTCGCGCTGACGATCCTCTTCAACGTGCTCCTGATCCAGCGGCGCTTCCAGCCGCTCGAGCGGCTCGTCGACCAGATGGAGCGCGCCGACCTCTCGCGCCCGGGCGCCAACCTGAGCGCCGGCCCCGACCCGGGCGGCCCGGAGGAGGTCGTGCGCCTGCACCAGGCGTTCAGGCGCATGCTCGAGCGGCTCGAGGCGGAGCGCCGGCGCACGTCGAGCGCCGTGCTCACCGCCCAGGAGGAGGAGCGCACCCGGGTCGCCCGCGATCTCCACGACGAGGTCAACCAGTCGCTGACCGGCCTGCTGTTGCGACTCGAGGCGACACGAGAGAAGGCCCCGCCCGAGCTCGCGGCCGAGCTCGCCGAGATCCGGGCGGTCGCCAACCAGGCGATGAAGGAGCTGCTGACGCTCGCCCGCCAGCTGCGCCCGACGGCGCTCGACGACCTCGGCCTGACGCCGGCGCTTGCCGGCAACGTGCGCGACCTGTCCCGCCAGGGCGCGATGGAGGCGAGCTTCCAGGCCGACCCCGCGCTCGGGGAGCTGCCGGCGGACGTGCAGCTGGTCGTCTACCGCGTCGCCCAGGAGGCCCTGTCCAACGCCGTCCGCCATTCGGGCGCCGAGCACGTGCAGGTGGAGCTGCAGCGGACCGGCAACCTGGTCGAGCTCAGCGTCGACGACGACGGGCGCGGCTTCAGCTTCGACCAGACCGGCCGCGGGCTGGGAATCGGGGGGATGCGCGAGCGCGCCCTGCTCGTCGGCGGCGAGTTCCGGATCGAGTCCCGGCAGGGCGTCGGCACAAGGGTTCGCCTGCTGGTGCCGATAGGTACAGGTGATGACTCCCAAGGTGAGGAATGACGAGTTGAGGGTTTTGATCGCCGACGACCACGGGATCGTGCGCTCGGGCCTGCGCATGCTGCTCGAGCAACAGGACGACATCGAGGTGATCGGCGAGGCCGCCGACGGTGCCGAGGCGCGCGACATCGCGATCCGCGAGCGCCCCGACCTGGCGATTCTCGACGTCAAGATGCCGAAGCTCACCGGCCTGCAGGCGACCCGCGAGATCCGCGAGCAGGCGCCGGACGTCGACGTCCTCATCCTCTCGATGTACGACGACGAGACCTACCTGTTCGAGGCGCTGAAGGCGGGCGCCTCGGGCTACGTGCTGAAGACGCAGGCCGACGTCGACCTGCTGGGCGCGGTGCGCGCGGTCGAGCGCGGCGAGCCCTTCCTGACCCCGGACGCGCAGCGGGCGCTGATCAAGGACGTCCTCGGCCAGGGCGCCGGCCGCACCGACGAGCTCACTCCCCGCGAGGAGGAGGTCGTGAAGCTGGTCGCCGAGGCGCACACCAACAAGGAGATCGCCGAGATCCTCCACCTCTCCGAGAAGACGGTCGAGAACCATCGCTCGAACGCGATGCGCAAGCTCGGGATGCGCGACCGGGTGGAACTTGTGCGCTACGCGATCCGCAGAGGCCTGATCGAGCCGTAGCGTTTTCCGACCGCGCCGCTAGGATTTGAGGCGTGCTGTTCTCGACCAAGGCGGAATACGGCGTACGGCTGATGGTGGAGCTCGGCCGCCGGGCCGGCGAGGTCCTGCCCGCGGACGCCGAGCCCGTCGCGCTCGCCGCGGTGGCGGAGGCGGAGCTGCTGCCCCTCTCCTACCTCGAGCACCTGGTCGCGAAGCTGCGCCAGGCCGGCCTCGTGACCTCCGTCCGCGGCGCTCACGGCGGCTACCGGCTGGCGAAGGCGCCGAGCGAGATCGCGATGCTCGAGGTGGTCGAGGCGCTGGAGGGACCGATCGCGCCGATGGAATGCTTTCATGCCGACCGCGAAGGCCGGGTGCTGTGCTCGCACGAGGTGGACGCCGGCGCCTGCGCGACGAAGCTGCTCTGGACCCGCGTCCACGGCGGCGTCACCCGGGCGCTGACGAGCACGACGCTCGCCGACCTGGTCGAGTTCGCCGGCCCGTCGTCGGCGGAGGCGGCGGAGGCGGTCGCCACCCCGGCCGCCTGAGCGCCGGCGGCGAAAACTTTCAACCGACAACCAGGAGACACATGGCCGATCTGAAGATCCGCAACCTGCACGTGAGCGCCGAGGACAAGGAGATCCTCAAGGGCCTCGACCTCGACGTATCGAAGGGCGAGGTGCGCGCGCTGATGGGGCCGAACGGCTCCGGCAAGTCGACGCTGGCGAACGCGATCATGGGGCACCCGGCGCTCGAGGTGACCGAGGGCGAGATCGAGTTCAACGGTGAGCGGATCACCGAGGCCGATCCGGAGGAGCGCTCGCGCTCCGGCCTGTTCATGGCCTTCCAGTACCCGGTCGCGATCCCGGGCGTGACCGTCGCCAAGTACCTGAGGATGGCGCTCAACGCCCACCGCGAGGCCCGCGGCGAGCCGCAGATCAGCCTCAAGGACTTCCGCCGCGAGACCGAGGCTGCGATGGAGCTGGTCGACATCCCGCGCGAGTTCTCCAGCCGTTACGTCAACGACGGCTTCTCCGGGGGCGAGAAGAAGCGGCTCGAGATCCTGCAGCTGGCGATGCTGAGGCCGCAGATCGCCGTCCTCGACGAGACCGACTCGGGCCTCGACATCGACGCCCTGCGGGTCGTCGCCGAGGGCGTCAACCGCTTCTCGGGCCCCGACATGGGCGTCCTGATCATCACCCACTACCAGCGCATCCTGCATCTGGTCGAGCCCGACTTCGTGCACGTCATGTTCGACGGTCGGATCGTCAAGGAGGGCGGCCCGGAACTGGTCGGCGAGCTCGAGGACAAGGGCTATGGCTGGATCAGGGAGGAGGTCGAGGCGGCGGCATGAGCGCGACGGCCGCGGCCTACCCGCTCGAGAAGGTCCGGGAGGCGTTCCCGGCGCTCGAGCGCGAGGTCGGCGGCAAGCCGGTCGCCTACCTCGACTCCGGCGCCAGCGCCCAGCGCGTCCTCGCCTCGATCCAGGCCGTCGACCGCTACGAGCGCCGCCACCACTCGAACGTCCACCGGGGCACGCACACGCTCTCGGAGGAGGCGACGGCCGCCTACGAGGGCGCGCGGGCCACGGTCGCCGACCACATCGGCGCCGCCGACCGTCGCGAGGTGATCTTCGTCCGCAACGCGACCGAGGCGATCAACCTCGTCGCCCGCGCCTGGGGCGATGCCAACGTCGGCGCCGGCGACCGAATCGTGCTGACGGAGATGGAGCACCACTCCAACATCGTCCCCTGGCAGCAGCTCGCCGAGCGGGCCGGCGCCGAGATCGACTGGGTGCCGGTCGGCGACGACGGCCTCCTCGACCTCGACGCCTACGCGACGCTGCTCGAGCGGGGGCCGAAGCTGGTCGCCGTAGCGCACGTGTCCAACGTGCTCGGGACCGAGAACCCGCTGGCCGAGATCTCCCGGCTCGCCCACGAGGCCGGCGCCCTGGTGCTCGCCGACGGCGCCCAAGCGGCGCCGAAGCTGGCCGTCGAGATGGCGTCGCTGGGAATCGACTTCTACGCCCTCACCGGGCACAAGGCCTATGCGCCGACCGGGATCGGCGCGCTCTGGGCCCGCCTCGACCTGCTGCGCGAGATGCCGCCGTTCATGGGCGGGGGCTCGATGATCCGCAAGGTGACGAAGGCGAAGACGACCTGGGCCGACCCGCCGGCCCGCTTCGAGGCGGGCACCCCCGCGATCGCCCAGGCGATCGGCCTCGCGGCCGCCTTCCGCTGGCTCGACGGGCTCGGGATGGACGCGGCCACCGCCCACGAACGCGAGATCGCCGCCTACACGCTCGAGCGCCTCGAGGATGTCCCCGGCCTGCGCGTCTTCGGCCCTCCCCCCTCGCCGGAGCGCCTCGGGCCGGTCTCCTTCGAGCTCGACGGCATCCACGGCCATGATGTCGCCGAGATCCTCGACCGCCACGGGGTCGCCGTCCGCGCCGGCCACCACTGCGCCCAGCCGCTGATGGACCGGCTCGGCGTCGCCGCCACCGCGCGAGCGAGCTTCGGCGTCTACACGACCCGCGAGGAGATCGACCGCCTGGTCGAGGCCCTGCTCGACGCCCGCCGGGTCTTCGACCTCTGACGATGCCACGGACGCTGCTCACCGTCGACGAATCCGAGCTCGGCCTCAGCTGGGTGCTCGACGAGCCGATGCAGCGCGCCTGCCATGCGATCCTCGCCGGCGGCAAGGTCTGGTTCGTCGACCCGATCGAGGTCGACGAGATCGTCGATCGCGGCGCCGCGCTCGGAGCCCCGGCGGGGGTGCTGCAGCTGCTCGATCGGCACAACCGCGACTGCGCCGCGGTCGCCGAGCGCCTCGGGATCGAGCACCTGCGCGTCCCCGACGAGGTTCCTGGATCGCCGTTTGAGGCGATCCCCGCCGTCCGGCTGCCGGGCTGGAAGGAGACGGCGCTGTGGTGGCCCGCGACCGAGTCGCTGGTCGTCGCGGAGATCGTCGGCACCAACTCGGTCTTCAACGCCGGCTCGGGCGGCGTCGGCATGCACCCGATGCTGCGGGCGTGGCCGCCGAAATCGATCCGCGGATACGAGCCCGCCCACCTGTTCGTCGGCCACGGTGCCCCGGTGCACGGGGCGGACGCCGCCGCCGGGCTCGAGCGCGCCTACGGGCGCTCGCGCCGCGACATCCCCAAGGCCCTGATCAACCTGCCGGGAGCGAGCCGCTAGAGGCGGCTAGCCTCAAACCATGGACGACCTCTACCGCGAGAACATCCTCGACCACTACAAGCGCCCGCGCCACTTCGGGCGCCCGGACGAGTTCGATCTCGAGTTCTCCGACACCAACCCGCTCTGCGGCGACGAGCAGCACGTGTTCATCGTCCTCGGCGAGGACGGCCTGGTCGAGGAGGTCACCTTCGAGGGCAGGGGCTGCGCGATCTCGACCGCGGCAACCTCGATGCTGACCGAGGAGCTGGCGGGCAAGACGCGCGAGGAGCTGCTGCGCCTCGACAAGGAGTACGTCCTCGATCTGCTCGGGATCGAGATCTCGGCGACGCGGATGAAGTGCGCGCTGCTCGGCCTCAAGGTGGTCAAGTCGGCCGCCCTCGGCAACGCGGCCGACTGGGACGACGAGGGCGACCTGCCCGCCGACCCGGCCGCCGAGCGCGAGCGGATCTAGGCCCCTCCGCGCGCGCTGGCGTAGGCTCGTCCGATGAGGGGAAGCGCCCTCGCGATCGCGGCGGTGACCGCGCTGCTCGGGTGCGCGGCGCCGGCGGGCGCCTCGGGGGCGCCGCCGCGCCAGTTCTACGGCGTGGTCTCGCAGAGCAAGCTCCACCGCGACGACCTGGCGCGGATGGCCAAGGGGAACGTCGGGACCCTACGCGTGACGCTGTCCTGGAGCGCGGTCGACCCGAGCCCGGTTTTCGACTACGACTGGTCCGCCTTCGACGACACGGTCGCCGAGGCGGCGCGGCGCGGGATCGAGGTCCTGCCGGCGGTCTTCACCGTGCCCGGATGGGTCTCGGCGCTCGAGCGCTGCGAGGCGGGAGCCGAATGCGGGATCACCCCTCCGCACACCGCGGCAGGGCTCGCCGCCTGGCGCACCTTCCTCGGCGATGCCGCCCGCCGGTACGGCCCGGGCGGCGTTTTCTGGCTCCTGCACCCGGAGCTGCCGGACGAGCCGATCGAGACCTGGCAGATCTGGAACGAGGAGAACGACCCGGGCTTCTTCGCCCCGGCTCCCGACGTCGGCCGCTACGCGGCGCTGCTGAGCGCCGCTTCGGAGGCGATCCGCGGCGTCGACGCGAGCGCCGAGATCCTCCTCGGCGGCATGTGCTGCTACCCGCTGCACGGCCGCGACGGGGGGATCAGGACAACGGACTTCCTGCGCTCGCTGTACGAGTACCCCGGGATCGACGCGGACTTCGACGGGATCGCGATCCACCCCTACGCGGCCCGGCTCGGCGGGGTACGGCGTCAGGTCGAAAGCGTCGTCCGGCTGGTCGGCGGCGCGCTGGGCGACACCGAGGCCGGGATCTGGATCACGGAGGTCGGCTGGGCGTCGGGCGGCGCGCACAACCGCCTCAACCGCGGCCCCCGGGGCCAGGCACGGCGGTTGGCGCAGGCGTTTCGCTACTTCACCAGGCAGCGGGCGCGGCTCGGCATCCGGGCCGTCCTCTGGTACGCATGGCGCGACGTGCCGCAGGCGATCAGCCCCTGCCTGTGGTGCCCGGACTCGGGCCTCTTCCATGCCGCGGCGCTGGTCCCGAAGCCCGCCTGGTCCTCGTTCGTCCGCTTCACCGGCGGCCGGTGAGGCTCAGTCGACGGCGATCACCTTCGACTTGTCCCGCACGCACTCGTAGATCGTCCCGGCGGTGCCCTGGACGACCTTCGGGGCGACCGCGTAGTACGCACCCGAGGTGAGCTTGTCGAACGGCACGGCCCACTTGCCGTCGTTGTCGGCGTGATCGAGGCCGAGCAGCTTGTGACCGCCGCTGCGCTTCTGCTTGAACATCTTCACCTTGCGGTCCTCGACGCAGTTCTCGTTGTTGGCCTTGACCCGGCCGTGGAAGGCGGGAGCGTGGTTGCGCAGCTGCACCTGGGTCTCGATCTGGACCGTCTCGCCCTGGGCGAAGGCGGCCGCGGCGGTGCCGAGGACGATCGCGCAGGCGGCGGCGAGGGCGAGTCGGAGCGTGGCGGGGGTGGTCATCGGGTCGTCCTCCTGGATCGGGTTGGCGGGCGAGCGCGAAGCTATCAGAGCGCGGTGAGCTTGCCGCGCGCGTCAAGGGTCGTATTCGGGGACCCGGCGGCCAGCACCTGCAGCTCCGCGACCCGGGCGAGCTGGATCAGCGGCAGCGAGCTGATCGGCGCCCAGCTGCGCTGCTGAAGCACCTGACCGGCGGCGAACGGCTCCGGGTCGAGGGCGCGCGACGGGAAGACCACCGCGCACAGCCCGCCCTCGCCCGCGCCGACCTCGTCGCCGGCCTCGGTCAGGAAGGTGACCAGCGCGCCCGTGTAGAGGTGGAAGCTGAAGTTGTGGCGCCCGTAGGCGAGCGCCGCCTGGTCGGCGTTCCAGGCGTCGACGCAGCGCTCCGGGGCGGCGACCGAGCGCTGCTCCGAACCGCCGCCGGAGGAGATCGCGACGACGACGATCACGGCGGTCAGCCCGATCGCAGCCGCGATCGCGATCAGGATCCGACCGCGGGCATCGCCGGTGGCGTCTTCCACGGCCGGGAACCTAGCTAAAATCCGACCAGGAGACTAGGAATAAGTGACCACCGACACAACCATCGTCGTCTGCAAGCTCGCCGACCTGCCGGCGGGCGAGATGCGCCTGATCGACGCGGACGGGCGCAAGATCGGCGTCTTCCACTGCGCCGACGGCGAGCTGTTCGCGATCGAGGATCGCTGCTCGCATGACGACGGCCCACTCGCCGAGGGAGAGTTCGACGCCGAGGCCTGTACCGTGGAGTGCCCACGGCATGGCTCGCTGTTCGACATCACCACGGGCAAGCCGCGCACCCTTCCCGCCTACCGGCCGGTCGACACCTTCGAGGTTCGCGTCGATGACGACGAAGTGAAGCTGGAGCTCTGATTCTCAGATGACCACACCCCCCGAGACCGTTACCGCACCAGGCAGCACTTCCGGCAAGCAGCTGACCGAGGCCGAGTCGGGCTTGAAGGACATCGGCTCCGACTACAAGGAGAAGTTCGGCTTCCACGACCCGGAGTCCGGCTATGCCTTCAAGTCGGAGAAGGGCCTCAGCCGCGAGCTGATCGAGGCGATCTCCGAGTACAAGAACGAGCCGCAGTGGATGCGCGACTTCCGGCTCAAGGCCTACGAGCACTACGAGAGCCGCCCGACCCCGCAATGGGGCGGCAACCTCAACCAGATCGACTTCGACGACATCCACTACTTCGTCCGCGCCTCGGAGAAGAGCGAGCGGAGCTGGGACGACGTTCCCGAGGACATCAAGAACACCTTCGACAAGCTCGGGATCCCCGAGGCCGAGCGGAAGTTCCTCTCGGGCGTGGGCGCTCAGTATGAGAGCGAATCCGTCTACCACCAGATCAACGAGAAGCTCGAGGCCCAGGGCGTGATCTTCACCGACATGGACACGGCGCTGCGCGAGCACGAGGACCTAGTCCGCGAGTACTGGGCGACGATCATCCCGCCGAACGACAACAAGCTCGCGGCGCTCAACTCCGCGGTCTGGTCGGGCGGCTCGTTCGTCTACGTCCCGGCCGGGGTCAAGGTCGAGATGCCGCTCCAGGCCTACTTCCGGATCAACACGGAGAACATGGGCCAGTTCGAGCGCACGCTGATCATCGCCGAGGACGGCGCCGACGTGCACTACATCGAGGGCTGCACGGCGCCCGTTTACTCGAGCGACTCGCTGCACTCCGCCGTGGTCGAGATCTGCGCCAAGGCGAACTCGCGGGTCCGCTACACGACGGTGCAGAACTGGTCGCAGAACGTCTTCAACCTGGTCACCAAGCGCGCCGTCGCCCACGAGAACGCGACGATGGAGTGGGTCGACTGCAACCTGGGCTCGAAGCTGACGATGAAGTACCCGTCGATCTACCTGCTCGGCGAGCGGGCCCACGGCGAGATCCTCTCGATCGCCTTCGCCGGCAAGGGCCAGCATCAGGACGCCGGCGGCAAGATCATCCACGCGGCGCCGAAGACGACCTCTTCGATCTTCTCCAAGTCGATCTCCAAGGACGGCGGCCGGGCGACCTACCGCGGCCTGCTCGAGGTCGCGCAGGGAGCCACCGAGTCGAAGTCGAAGGTGGTCTGCGACGCCCTGCTGCTCGACGAGGACTCCCGCTCGGACACCTACCCGACGATCCGGATCGACGAGTCCGACGCCAACGTCGGCCACGAGGCCTCGGTCTCGAAGGTCGGCGAGGAGATGCTCTTCTACCTCCAGGCCCACGGGCTGGACGAGGAGGAGGCATCGAAGATGATCGTCAACGGCTTCATCGAGCCGATCGCCAAGGAGCTGCCGATGGAGTACTCGGTCGAGATGAACCGGCTGATCGAGCTGCAGATGGAAGGCTCCATTGGCTGACGGTGCCGCAGCGGCGCCTCAGCTCCAAGAACCGGACTGGCTGAGCGAGGCGCGCGACCGGGCCAAGGAGCTCGCGATCGACCTCGAGCTGCCGGACCCCAAGCGGAAGGGCTGGGAGTTCACCGACCTGCGCGGTCTCGAGTTCGACGGCTACAGCGAGGCGGTGGCGACCGTCGCCGGCCTCGAGCGGATCGAGGAGGACGGGGTGTTGGTGCTGCCGCTCGCCGAGGCCGCCGCCACCCACCCGGAGCTGGTTCGCGAGCGGCTCGGGACGATCGTCCCGGCGGCCGACGCCTTCACGGCCCGCAACGAGGCGCGCTGGCGCGACGGCCTGCTCGTCTACGTGCCCGCCGGTACGCGGCTGGAGGAGCCGATCAAGGTGACCGTCTCCGGTGCCGCCGGCGAGGAGATCGAATGGCGGGCGCTGATCGTGCTCGGCGAGGGCGCCGAGGCCGAGGTCTGGGAGCGCTACACATCCGAGGGCGAGGGGCTCTTCAACGGGGTCGTCGAGCTCGTCGTCGGCGATGCCGCCAACCTCCGCTACGTCTGCGTGCAGGAGCTCTCCACCGAGAGCTGGGCGTTCGCCACCCAGCGGGCCGAGATCGGCCGCGACGCCAACCTCGACTGGGTCGCCCTGGGCTTCGGCTCGGCGCACGGCAAGGTGCGGATGGAGACCAAGCTAGCCGGGCGCGGCTCGAGCGCCAAGGTCACAGGCGCCTACGCCGGCGACGGCGACCAGCACCTCGACTACGACACGACCCAGGAGCACGCCGCCGAGGACACGAACTCCGACCTCGCCTTCAGGGGCGTGCTGACCGAGCGGGCGACCGCCGTCTGGCGCGGGATGATCCGCGTCGACAAGGGCGCGCAGCGCACCGATGCCTTTCAGGAGAGCCGGAATCTGCTGCTGTCGACCGATGCCCACGCCGACGCGATCCCGGGGCTCGAGATCGAGGCCGACGACGTCCGCTGCACCCACGCGGCGGCGGTCGCCCAGGTCGACCCCGAGCAGCTCTACTACCTGCGCTCGCACGGCCTCGCAGACTCGGAGGCCAAGCGCCTGGTGATCGAAGGCTTCCTCTCCGAGCTGGTCGAGCGCGCCCACGAAGGCCCGATCCGCGACGCCCTTCGCGACGAGCTCGAGGGCCGGCTCGAGCGCCTGCTCGAAGCCGCCTGACGCGCCCGCTCAGATCCGCAGCACCTCGAAGCGCACCCTGCCCTCGCGGACGGCGAGCTCGACCTCGCGCTCGTTGCGGTTCAGCTTCGAGCGGCCGGTCTTGACCTCGACCAGGACGACCTCGCGCAGCTCGCCGGCGCCGATCCCGTCGAAGATCACGTAGTCGATCGGGGCGCCGAGGAAGCGCGCCTCGCTGGGGTCGAAGCGGGCGCTGAACTCGGGCACCAGCGGCGCCAGCTGCTCGCCCGCCTTGCCGCCCAGGACGCTGCGGCTGCGCCTCGTCGCATCCCTGCGCGCCGCGGTCAGGTCCTCGTCGGCGTAGCGATAGACGGCTCGGTAGCGGGCGAACGCGACCGCCACCCAGAGCAGGGCTAAAACGGCGAGCACCAGGAGCGCCGAGGCGAGCGAATCATCCATCAGCCCGAGTCTGGCCCGCCGCCCGGTCGGCGCCGCCGTCCTGCAAGGGCGCGCCCATCAACGGATGGCGTCCGGGGGGATGCGGGCCACCGCGAGGTCGACTCGCGCCCTCGATCCGGGCCGGAAGGGGACGCCCTCGGCCGCCAGCCGGACGCGCTGCGGCTCGCCGGCGGCCAGTGAGCCGTCGGCGCGTACGACGCGCCACCAGGGAAGTCCGACCGCGTCGGTCTTGCGGAGCACCTGACCGGTGAGGCGCGGCGCTCCGGGCGAGACGTCGCCGTAGGTGCGCACGAACCCCTCCGGGATCGCCCGGACCGCAGCGAGAATGCTGGCCTCAGCTTGGCTCGTCGGAGCCCTCGGCTTCGGTCGCCTCGATCGCCGCCTCCCGCCGCTCGCGCCGCATCGAGGCGACGATCGAGCCGAGGACGACGATCACCGGAACCGCGTAGAGGATCCAGAACGCCCAGTGGCCCGCGTGGGCGATCGGCAGCACCGACCCGCCGCCGGTCACGGCGCCGGCGCGCAATCCGGGCAACCGCCGCGAAGCACGACCTCGTGGTCGCCGACGGTGTACTCCATCCGCCCGGCGAGCCGCTTGATCGCTCGTTCCAGCCCGGGGTCCTCGAAAGGGGTCACCCGCCCGCACTCGTCGCAGACGAAATGGTGGTGATGGTGGTCCCCGGAGGGCATCGCCGGCTCGTACAGGCCGGGCTCGGATCCCATCTCCAGCCGTTGAACCAGGCGCAGATCGGTGAGCAGCTCGAGCGTGCGGTAGACGGTGGCGATCCCGACAGGGTCGCCCTGCGCGCGCAGCTGCTCGGAGATCTCGCGGGCACTGACCACGCATTGCTGCCTGCCGAGCAGCTCGATCACCGCCGCGCGCCTGGTGCTCGCGCGATGGCCCGAGCGGCTCAGCTCTGCACTCGCCAGCTCGGTCCAGAGGTCGGCGGGCGGGGAGGGAACCTGGGTGTCGTCTGCGGTCATCGTTGCCTCGGGCGCCTCGCCAGTCAATAAAGTAACCGAGACTCGTTTTCAGTTTACAGCGACCCGCCGCCGTGTTCGACGCCTTCCAACTCCCCTTCATGCAGCGCGGCGCGCTCGAGGTTGCCCTGCTGGCGCCGATCGCCGCCGTCCTCGGCACGCAGATCGTCCTCCGCCACCTCTCGTTCTATACCCACGGGGTCGGCACCGCGACCTTTCCCGGGCTCGTGGTCGCCGGCCCGATCGGGATCTCGCCGACCGTCTGCGCGCTCGCGGTCGCGGCCCTCTTCGCCACCGGCCTCACCCGGCTCGCCCGCTCGGCGCGGATCGCCTTCGACGCGGCGACGGCGCTGCTGCTGGTCGCCGCCCTCAGCGTCGGGATCATCCTCGCCAGCGACGTCTATCACTCCGGCAGCGAGGTCGACCAGCTGCTGTTCGGCAGCCTGCTGGCGATCGGCGATCGGGAGCTGGTCGTCACCGCGATCACCCTTTTGATCACGCTGCTCGCCGCGGCGGCGCTGCGACGCGCCTGGCTGGCGAGCGGATTCGAGCCGGCCTCGAGCCGCGCTCTCGGCCTGCCGGTGCTGACCGCCGACTGGGCGCTGATCGCGCTGATCGGGCTCGCCGTCGTGGCCTCGCTCGACGCCGTCGGCGCGCTGCTCGTCGGCGCGATCCTGGTGATCCCGGCGGCAACCGCGCGGCTGTTCGCCCGCAGCGTGGGCGAGCTCGAGCTTGCCACCGGAGCGATCGCGCTGATCGAGGGGCTGGTCGGCCTCGCCGTCGCCTACGAGCTCGACGTCCCCCCCGGGGCCGCGATCGCCGTCCTCGGCGGCACCGGATTCGCGATCGGGGCCATCGCCCGGGCGCCGATGGTGCGAATCGTCGCGAGGGCTCGGTGACCGCCCCCGGACCGCTGATCGAGGCCTCCGGCTTCGCCGGCGGCTACGCCCCGGGCGAGTACGCGATCACCGGGGTCGAGTTCAGCGTCGCCCCGGGCCGGCTCGTCGCCGTGCTCGGACCCAACGGGGGCGGCAAGACGACCCTCTTTCGCGCCCTACTGGGCGAGCTCCCGGTTGCCACCGGGACGATCCGCTGCCGCGGGGCCGTCGCCTACGTTCCCCAAACCGAGCGGGCGCGACTCGATTATCCGGTCAGCGCGCTCGACGTCGCCCTGATGGGCACCTACGCCACCGTTCCCTGGCACCGGCGGATCGGCGCCGCCGAGCGCGACGCCGCGCGCTCCGCGCTCGATCGGGTCGGGCTTGCCGAACACGCGGGCAGGTCGTTCGGCGAGCTCTCGGGAGGCCAGCGGCAGCGGGTCCTGATCGCCCGGGCGCTCGCTCAGGAGGCCCCGATCCTGCTGCTCGACGAACCGCTGAGCGGCGTCGATCGCCCATCCGAGGCCCTGATCCTGGCCGTGCTCGACGAGCTGCGCGCGGAAGGCCGGGCGGTGCTGATCGCGACCCACGACATCACCCAGGCACAGGCCTTCGACGCGGTGATCTGCCTCAATCGGGCTCAGATTGCGTTCGGGCCGCCATCCGCGGCGCTTCACCGGGAGACCCTCGAGCGCACCTACGGAGCGGAGCTCGTCGTCGTCGACGGCGAACGGGCCGTGGTCGTCGATCACCACTCTCACTGATGGACGCCGTCGCCAACGCCCTCCTGGACCCCTTCCGCGACGGGATCGGCCAGCGAGCGCTGCTCGAGGTCCTGATCCTGAGCGCGGTCTGCGGTCCGCTCGGGGTCTGGATCGTGCTTTACCGACAGAGCTATGCGGCCGAATCGATCTCGCATGCCGCGCTGCCCGGTCTCGTGCTCGCGTCGGTGACCGCGATCCCGCTCGGCGTCGGCGCCGCCGCCGGCCTGGCCGTCGCGTCGATCTGCGTCGCCGCCGCGACGCGAATCCGCTCCATCTCGGCAGACGTTGCCGTCGCCGTCACGGTCACGGCGCTGTTCGGCCTCGGGACGCTGCTCGCGCTCTCGCCCTCGGTCCCGCCCCGCCTCGGTGAGCTGCTGTTCGGGGATCCGCTCAGCGTCTCCGGCTCCGACCTCGCCGCTTCGGCGGCGCTGGCGGCGCTCGTCGTGATCGCGCTCGCGATCCTCCATCGCCCGCTGACGCTGGTCGGCTTCGACCCGCAGACCGCACCGAGTCTCGGCGCTCGCCCGGCGGGCGTCGAGACCGCGCTGCTGCTGCTGCTCGCGCTGACGATCCTGGTCGCGATCCAGGCCTTGGGCAACCTGCTGGTGGTGGCGATCCTGATCTCTCCGGCAGCGACAGCGCTGCGCGCTGGGCGCGGCCTGCGCAGCGCGCTGGCGCTCTCGGCCGGGATCGCAGCGGCCTGCGGCATCGCCGGCCTCTACGCGAGCTACTACCTCGACACGGCCGCCGGCGCCTCGATCGCGCTGGCGATGGTCGTGGCATTCGCACTCACGCTGCCGTTCGAGCGCACCGCCTCGACCGCTCGGCGCCCGCCGCGCTCTCCCGTCGAGGCGCTCGGCGGCGGCCGCTGAGCCCCGTCGGCGCAGCGGTCCGCACCACGGGCTAAGGTTCCCAATAATGCGACTGATTATCGCTTTGGCTGTGGCCCTCGCCCTCGCGGCGATCGCGGGAGGCTGTCGCGACGCGGGGTCCGAGCAGGGAGTGCAGGTCGTGGCCTCGACAACCCAGGTCGCGGACATCACCCGCAACGTCGCCGGCAGCCGCGCCGAGGTCAGCGGGATCCTGACCCCGAACGCCGACCCTCACGAGTACGAGCCCCGTCCCAGCGATGCCGAGGCCGTCGCCGGCGCCGACCTGATCCTCAAGTCCGGCGGCGACCTGGACGCCTGGCTCGATCAGGTGATCGAGAGCTCGGGCTCAGACGCCCCGGTGGTGACCCTGATCGACGCGATGCCGACGCTCACGGCGGAGGAGAACGGCCAGACGGAGACCGACCCGCACTGGTGGCAGGACCCGCGCAACGCCGTGATCGCGGTCGGGGAGATCCGCGACGCCCTGACCGAGGCCGACCCCGGCGGGGCCGCCGAGTACAAAGCCAACGCTGCGGCGTACATCGCCTCAATCGAGCGGCTCGACGGCCAGATCGCAGGCTGCATCGACCGGGTCCAGGAATCGGAGCGCAAGCTGGTGACCAGCCACGACGCTCTCAGCTACTACGCGAAGCGTTACGGGATCGAGGTGATCGGCGCGGCGATCCCGGGACTATCAACCCAAGCGCAGGCCTCCGCGGGAGAGACCGCCGACCTGATCGACCTGATCAATCGCGAGAACGTGAACGCGATCTTCGCCGAGGCCGGCGTCAGCCAGAGCCTCGAGCAGGCGATCGCCGGCGAAACCGGCGCCACCGTCGGCGGCCAGCTGTGGGCGGACGCGCTCGGCCCGGCGGGTTCGAGCGGCGCCACCTATCTGCAGGCGCTGGCGGCGAACACCGAAACGATGGTCGACGGGTTCACGGCCGGCCAGGTCGACTGCCGGATCCCGCTCGACTGAGTCCGCTCGGGCATCTAGGCTGCGCCCGTGGCAGGGCGTCCAGTCATCCGCGTCCTCGCAATCGTCACCGGGCTCGGAGTCGCGTTGCTCGGGCCGTCCGCGTGCAACGAAAGCCAGGACGACGGTGGCGCCGTCGGATCCGCGGTCGTGACCGCGCCGGACACACCCACCGGCGGCGCCCTCGCGTCCGAGCCGAGCCCGCTCGCGCGGCGGATCCTCGACCGGCAGCTGCTGGCGGAGTATCGCCGCGTCGGCACGCAGATCGGCGTCTCGTGGCCGGTCCTGGCCGCCGTGGATTACGTCGAGGGCGGCTCTCAGCGACACAGCTCCGCACGCAGCACGGAGAATCGGATCCTCGCGATCGCCTACACGTTGCAGGCCCTCAACGGGCCTGCCAGCTACGAGGCCGCGCTCGCCGAGCGCGGCGGCGAACGCTATGCGCGCCGCGTCCTCGCCCTCGCCCAGCGGCTGCACTCCGTCGACGCGTCCGCGCCACCGAGCGCCCATCTGCCGCTGGCCGCCCCGGCCGCGGGGCCGGTGATCGCCGGTTACGGCCAGCGCTACGGGGTCCTCCACGACGGCATAGACATCGACGCTGCCACCGGGGCACCGTTGCGCGCCGCGGCCACCGGGCTCGTGGTCAGCGTGAGCGACCACCCGATCTTCGGTCTCTATACGTGCATCGCCCACCGGATAACCGGCGGGCCGGGTCCCCGTGAGCTGACCACCTGTTACGGCAACCAGAGCCGTACGCTGGTCGAGCCCGGCGACGTCGTCCGCGAGGGCCAGCTGATCGGCCGGATCGGCTGCACCGGCACGTGCCTGCGCCCCCACGTTCACTTCCAGGTCCGCCTGGGCGGCGACGACACGGCGCCGGCCGTCGATCCGGCGCCCTACCTCGCCCCAGCGCTGAGGGCGCAGGCCGATACGTCGGGGCAGCCGCTTGAGGCGCAGCCTTGAAACCCGAAGCGATCCTGGCGATCGTCCTCGCCACCCTCGTCGGCTGTGGATCCGACGGCGGCGGCCAGACCTATTCGGCGGCGAGCTTCGTCAAGGCCGCCAACGCCGAGGATGCGGGTCTCGAGCTGGGCGAACCGCTCCCGTTCCCGCGCCAGGGAACGCTCGAGGTCCGCGTCCTGCGCTTCACAGGCACCGGCGCGGCGCCGACGACTCCCGGCGCGGCGCCGCCGCCCGACGTCCACGGCTCGGGAACGGCCTCGGTATTTAGCGACGATGCGGCCGCGACCGGCGAGTACGAGCGCTGCCGGGCGGGCGGCCTAATCTGCCTGCGAGCAGCGAACGTCGCCCTCGAGTTCTCCGGCGACGTGGCGCCGGCAGATCTCGATCGGCTCAGCGCCGCGTTGGAAGCCCTGGCGGCCGCCGGCTAGCCTTTTTCCGCCTCACCCGCGCCTACTCTCGACCCCGTGAGGCGCAGCCGAACCCCGCCGCCGTTGAGGCGGCTGATGTGACTGAGCGGCCGGCCCGCTCGGGGACAAAGCGTCTGTTCGCCGCGATCCTGATCGGTCTGACGATCGCCACCGTTGTGGCGATCGTCCTCCTCTGGCCCGGAGAGCGCAAGAGCGTGCTCAGCGCCGGGCTGACCGCGCCGACCGAGCGCGCCGAGGTCACGGAGGTGATCTCCGACCCCTGTCCCCCGCCTCAGCCCGGCACGTGCGTGACCGCCCGCGCGCGACTCGAGACCGGCCCCGACGAGGGCGTCACGGTCACCCTGCCCGTCGGCTCCGGCCCGCTGCTTCCCGATCTCGGGGTCGGCGACGAGATCCGCGTCTCGAAGGCGATCCTCCCTCCGGGGACTCCGTCGGGCACAGGGGCATTGCCGAGCGCGGCCCCGCAGTACAACCTCACCGATTTCGAGCGGCGATCGCCGATGCTGTGGCTGTTCCTGCTCTTCGCCGCCCTCGTGATCGCGTTCGGGCGCCTGCGCGGGGCGCTCTCGCTGGTCGGCCTGGCCGCGAGCCTGGTGGTGGTGATCCTCTTCATCGTCCCGGCGATCCTCGACGGCAGCGCGCCGCTTGCGGTCGCGCTGGTCGGGTCGATGGCGGTGATGCTGGTGACGATCTCGCTCGCCCACGGGGTCGGGCCGAAGAGCGTCGCGGCGATGCTGGGGACGGCCTTCAGCCTCATCCTCGTCGCCCTGCTGGCGCTCCTGTTCACCAACCTCACCCACCTGACGGGGCTCGCGGGGGGTGACGAGTCAGCGCTCGTGCAACTCGGCGCGGCCTCGATCTCGTTCAAGGGGCTGCTGCTCGCGGGCATGCTGATCGGCGCCCTCGGGGTGCTCGACGACGTCACAGTGACCCAAGCCTCGACGGTGCTGGCGCTGCGAGCGGCGAACCCCGACCTGCGGTTCCGGGAGCTCTACCGGCGCGCGATCGAGGTCGGCCGCGACCACGTCTCGGCGACCGTCAACACCCTGGTGCTCGCCTACGTCGGCACCTCGCTGCCGGTGCTACTGATCTTCGGCTCCGGCGGGATCGGGTTCTTCGACGCCGTCAACGTCGAGCTCGTCGCACAAGAGGTCGTCGGGACGCTGGTCGGCTCGATCGGACTGGTCGCGGCGGTGCCAATCACCACGGCCCTTGCGGCGACCCTTGCGACCCATGTCCCGGCCGACGAGCTGGCGGCCGACGCCGCGCACGCGCACGCGCACTAGGCGTCGCTCAGCCCGATCCGCCGAGCCCGACCCCGGAGGCGACCACCGCGAGGGTGAGGAGGCCGATCGTGATCGCGCGCAGGCGCACGGGGGTGAGCCAGGAGCCGGCGTGCAGCCGCAGCCAGGCGCGGATCCCCGACGCCGATCCCACCGCCACGGTCGCCGTCGCCGCGCACTGCATGCACATGGCTCCAGCGTACTCCTGGACCTAGCCGTTCGACTGCGAGAGCAGGAAGAGGCCGAGCGACGTGAAGCCGACCATCAGAGCCAGCATCCAGTACTGCGAGCGGGTCGCCAGGCGGGTGTCGCCGTAGATCTTCAGCGCCCGGTCGTGCCCGAGCACGAGCGCGGTCACGTGGCCGGCGATCAGTGCCCCGACCTGGACGTACCAGATCGCGTTGGCGCTGATCGCGCCGTAGTCGATCCCGTGATTGGCGGTGCCGAAGATGTTGGAGCCGTCGCCCAGCGGGTCGGAGAGCAGGAAGCTGAACTGCGCCTGTTCCTGGAAGACGACGAGGCTGAAGTAGTGCGCGACCAGGTAGGCGAGCGCGATCGGGATGAAGGCGTGCGCGAACAACCGCCCGAGCTCGAGCGTGCTGAGCTTGGTGCGAACCGTGTGCATGCCGTAGATCCCGGCCCAGTAGAGGCCGCAGACGAGGGAGAGCGAGAGCACGAGGAAGATCGAGTTGGAGATCCGCAGCGACGCCAGCGGCCCGACGCCGAGGTCGGTGAACCATCCCTCGACCGTGCGGATCGGGCTCGCCAGCGTTCCCTCGCCGGCGCCGTCGAAGGTGGTTGCGCCGATCGTGAAGAGGACGAGCGCGATCGACCCCGGGGCCTCGGCGACCCACGTGGTGGTCGCCGAGAGCATGCGCCTGAGCCCGAGCTTGCGCTCGCGCACCTCGAAGGCCGAGAGGGTCGAGAACATGTGGAAGTAGACCGAGAAGGTCTCGCCGCGCTCGAGCCATTTCTCGCTCCCGAACAGGGTCATGGCGACGAACGTGTAGGCGCTGTAGGCGAGCACTGCGACGGCGACCGTGTGCGGTGTCAGGCCGACCGTCTGGAATCCCCCCTGACCGTAGACGAGCTCGAGCCAGACCACCGCGACCAGCCCGAACGCCGCCGGCCAGCGCCCGAGGCGCTCGGGGTAGGCGAGCGGCGCCGGCGCCGACTGGCCGGCGATCAGCTTGAACAGGCCGCCGACGACCCGGGCGATCGCCCGCCAGGGATTGAAGGCTCGAAAGACGTCGCCGAAGGCGACGCTGAGGACGACGAAGCCGAGCCAGACGGTGACGTAGGCGAAGGTGACGGCGAAGTTGCGGTCGGGCGCCTCGGTGCCGTTCAGGCCCGACCAGATCGTGACCCCGAGCAGGAAGACCGAGAACGCTCCGCAGGCGACCTCCACCCCGCGGTTCACCAGCGCCCGCGAGATCCACGGGCGGACTGCCCGCCAGCCGGCCTCCTCGAAGCGGGTCTGATGCCAGGCGACCGAGAGGGCGAAGAAGGAGACGATCAGCACCGCCGAGGCGGCCCAGGCGAACAGCCACTCCGGGATCGGCAGGTCCTGGCGCCCGACGAGCGCGTGCCCGACGACCTCGAGGGGGGCGAGCAGCCCTGCCAAGCTCAGCTCGGGTTGACGGTGATCTCGGCGATCTGCTCGACGCGGCTCTCGAGCTCGACCTCGAACACCCCGGCGTCGGTCGCCGGGACGTTGAACTCGACCGTGCCGCCGGCCTTGACGTCCTTGCCGACGTCATAGCCGTGGAAGTGGACCTCGTCGGCGACGTCGGAGTCGACGATGAAGCGGATGTCGTCGCCCTGGGTGAAGGTGAGCTGCTGGACGCCTCCGACCGGCTGGCCGTCCTTGACCACGATCACGGGCACCTCCGAGTCGGCGGTGGTCCCGGACGAGCTCGTGGTCGACGAGTCGTCGCCCCCGCCGCTGAGGACGATGAAGAGGACGACCGCGATGACCAGGAGGACGGCGCCGATCACGGCCGGCGTTCTCGAAGATTGCATGGCGCGGCATCTTACGTCGCCGCCTCTAAACACACGCTAATCACGCGGGGTTGGCTCCCCGGCCAATCGGGTAATCTGCGGCGGCAATGGACCGGGCTCGTGGGGGGCCCGGGGGAGCAGAACGGAGACAAACCTATGCATCGCAGCACGCCGCTCGGCCTGGTGGCCGGGCTGACGCTGGCCATCGCGGCCTTCGCGCCGGGCATCGCGAGCGCCTGGGCACCCGCGGGATCGGCGCCGATCCATCCGGGCGTCCAGACGGTCACGCAGGGCGCCCAGTGCACCGCCAACTTCATCTTCCAGGACAGCTCGAACGTCTACATCGGCCAGGCCGCCCACTGCTCGGGCACCGGCGCCGCCACGGACACCAACGGCTGCGACAGCGCCTCGCTGCCGATCGGCACCCCGGTCGAGGTCAGCGGCGCAAGCCGCCCGGGGACCCTGGTCTACAACTCATGGATCACGATGCAGGGGCTGGGTGAGACGAACGCCGACACCTGCGCCTACAACGATCTGGCGCTGGTCAGGCTCGACCCCGCCGACGTCACCAACGTCAACCCGTCGGTCCCCGGCTTCGGCGGACCGACCGGGCTCGGCTCGTCCGCCGCGATGCTCGGCGACACGGTGTTCACCTACGGCAACTCGTCGCTGCGCGGCGGGGTGACGAAGCTGAGCCCGAAGCAGGGGATCGTCGTCCAGGGCCAGGGCAACGGCTGGAGCCGTGAGGTCTACACGGTCACGCCCGGGATCCCCGGCGACTCGGGCAGCGGCTTCATGGACGGCTCGGGGAACGCGATCGGCGTCCTCAGCACGGTCGCGATCGCGCCGCTCGCGGGCTCCAACGGGGTCGGCGACCTGCGCCACGAGGTCGATTACATGCACGCCCACAGCTCGTTCGGGGGCGTCGGCCTGGTCAACGGCACCCAGGCGTTCAACGGCAGCCTGGCGAACGCGATCCTGGGCGCCTAAGCGCTACGGGCCAGCGGAGCGTTCCGTCGACGTCCCCTTGTCGATCGAGGGGGCGTCGACGGTGTCGCCGCTGAAGACGAAGACGAAGATCGCGACGATCGCGATCCCCACGACGACGCCGAGGACGATCCCGATCAGGCGGTCGCCCCGAGACATACGGCCTGATCAGACCCCGTCGAGCAGACGCCAGTTGGCGCGGAAGGCGGACTCGGCTGCGGCCACCAGCTCGTCGGGATCAGCGTCGGCCCCGACCTCGGTGACCAGGTCGCGCACCTCGGCGGCGTGCTCGACGTCGCGCGTCTCGTGGACGCGGAAGTAGGCGGTCCCGGTGCCGTCGGCGAACCCGTAGCGGTCGAGCAGGCCCTCGCGCTTGGTGCGCGAGATCTGCGGCTGGCCGCTTTCGATCGCGTACAGGCGCACGAGCGTGTGGGCGAGATCGCCGGACCCGGTCCAGGCGCGCACGCACTCCTCGGTCTCGACCGTCGGCGCGTCGTCGGCATCGCCGCCCGCGGCCTCGACGAAGCCGTCCCAGAGGCGGATGTGGCCGAGCTCCTCGGCGGCGTGGCGGCGCAGCTCGGGGCGCTCGGGGAGGGCGTCGGCGGCCTCGGCGCTGATCTCCGCGATCGCCTCCACGGCGTGGCGGTACTGACCCGAGTAACGGGCGAGCTCCTCGCCGGTCAGCTCCCCGTTCGACCAGCGCTGGTAGAAGGGATGGCGGAGGACGTTCCACCGCTCACGACTGCCCTCGATCCGCTCCCAGGTCCGTTCATTCACCGCGTGCTCCCCTTCCGATCTTGCTCTATCGACGAGGGCTCAGCATAACCAACGGTGTGGGCGCCTCTACGATCCCCGGCCCTGCGCCCGCCCCGCGACAACATCGCTGCGCCCGTCCTGCCGCCGCGCCTGCGCTGGCTGCGGCCGGAGGGCGCCCAGGAGCGCGCGGAGCGCGCCCCGGTGCTCGCCGAGCTGACGGCGGCCGGGCCGGTGCTCGTCCACTTCTTCGACTTCGCCCAGCTGAACAGCGTCCGCACCCTGCCGTACGTGATCGCCTGGGAGCGCCGCTACCGCGACGCGGGCCTGGCGACGCTCGGCGTGCACTCGCCGCGCTTTCGGTTCAGCGGCGAGCCCGGCGCGCTGGCGCCGGCGCTGGAGCGGCTCGGCGTCGTGCATGCGGTCGCCGATGACGGCGACTACGCGGTCTGGCACGACTACGGCTGCAAGGGCTGGCCGTCGCTCTTCCTCTGGGGACAGGGCGGCGCCCTCCGCTGGTTCCACTACGGCGAGGGCGAGTACGAGGCGACCGAGAGCGCGATCGCGGCGGAGCTGATCGCGATCGACAAGGGCTTCGCGCCCCCGGACCCGCTGGAGCCGATCCGCGCCAGCGACGCTGCGGACGCCGTCGTCGTGCCGCCGACCGAGGAGCTGTTCCCGGGGGGCTCGATCGATCAGCCGTGGGACGGCCTGGCGGCGCTCGAGCTCGAGTACGCGGCCGGCGGCGCGCACGCCTCCGTCGACGGCGCCGGTGAGCTGCGGGTCTCCGTCGACGCCGAGCCGGCGCGGGCGGTCGTCGTCCCGGGCCCGGGCCTCGTCGACCTGGCGAGCCACCCTCGCCACGGAGCGCACTCGCTGCGCCTCGAGGCCGACCCCGAGCTCGCCGTCTACTCGCTCAGCTTCTCCGCCGGGGTGCCGTAGAGCTCCGCCGGCGAGAACGAGCGGACCATCCGCTTCTCGCCCTCCCGGACGAAGCCGAAGCGCTCGTAGAGCTCGTGGGCGTCGCGCGTCGCCAGCGTCACCACCCGCAGGCCCTGGAGACGCGGATGGCCGAGCAGGGTCTCGATCAGCCAGACGCCGAGCCCGTGGCCGCGGTGGGGCTCGAGCACGAAGACGTCGGCGATCCAGGCGTAGGTGGCGCCGTCGGTGACCGCCCTCCCGAATCCCGCCTGCTCGCCGCCCGGCGCGTAGAGGCCGAGGCAGAGCGAGCCCTCGATCGCCCGCGCGACGACGTCGCGGGGGACGTTCGGCGACCAGTAGGCGCCGTGCAGGAAGGCCCAGATCGCATCGATGTCGAGCCGCTCGCGGTCGTCGGAGAGCTCGTAGCCGTCGCGCTGAGCGATCACGTCTCGATTTGGAGCAGCTCGCCGCCCTCGTGGTCGACCTGCAACGTCGTGTGGTCGAGGCCGAAGCGCTCGTGCAGCATCGCCTCGAGCTCGCGGCGGGTGGCGTGGCAGTCGATGTCGCGGTCGACGAGCACGTGCGCGGCCAGGGCCGGGAAGCCGGAGGTGATCGTCCACACGTGCAGGTCGTGCACCTGCTTGACCCCGGCCAGCCCGGCCATGGCCCGCCCGACCTCCTCGACCTCCATCTCGGCGGGCGACGCCTCGAGCAGAATCCGCAGCGAGTCGCGCAGGATCGTCCACGAGCTGGCGAGGATGAGGACGCCGATCGCGACGCTGACCACCGGGTCCGCGTACTCCCAGCCGGTGGCGAGGATGATCAGCGCGGCGACGATCACGCCGACGGAGCCGAGGATGTCGGCGACCACATGACGAAACGCCGCGGAGACGTTGAGGCTCTCGTCCGAGTGGCGGCGCAGGATCGAGGCGGAGGCGAGGTTGACGAACAGCCCGCCGACCGCGATCGCCAGCATCAGCCCCGCCTCGACGTCCGGCGGGTCGCCGAAGCGCATCCCGGCCTCGATGAAGATCCAGATCGAGATGGCGACCAGGGTGACGCCGTTGAAGAGCGCCGCGAGGATCTCGGCCCGGCGGTAGCCGAAGGTGCGGCTCGGCCCGCCCGGGCGCCCGGCGAGCCAGGCCGCGAACAGCGCCACCCCGAGCGAGAGCGTGTCGGACAGCATGTGCCCGGCGTCGGCGAGCAGGGCCAGGCTGCCGGCGATCAGCCCGCCGACCACCTCGGCGACCAGGAAGCCCGCGGTGAGGACGAGGACGAGCTTCAGCGCCCGCTTCGAGCCCGTGCGGTCGAGATCGACCCTGTGGGAGTGGCTGTGGTCGCCGGGCCCGGGCATCCACCTCAAGGTACCGGCGGGCCGGGGCGGCGAGCCTCTCGCGCAGCCGCGGATCGCTGACGGGCGGCCGCCGAACGTCCCGCAACCGTCGCTATGCGGGGGTATCCGAGACGTTCACCGCTTCGCGGGCGAGATGGATCGCTTTTCGTCCGACCTGGTGCTCCCAGACAGGCCGCCGTCCTGGCTAGGTGTCGCCTAGCAACAGCAAAGCAGGACAGTTGCGCATTCGATGCAAAGCGGAACTTCCAGAAGCACGGCGGCTGCGGATCGCTGAGAACTGTCGGCAGCGAGCCGCGCTCGGTGGGCAGATCTAGGCTCGTGCGGCGAGCTCGGTGCGGATCTTCTTCGGCAGCATGAAGCGGACGTCCTCTTCGACCGCCTGGAGCTCCGAGACGTCGCCGGCGCCCCGCTCGCGGAAGTGCTCGACCAGCTCGGCGACCAGCTCCTCGGGGGCGCTGGCGCCGGAGGTGATGCCGAGCGTCTCGACGCCCTCGAGCCACGACTCCTCGACCTGGGAGGCGTTGTCGATCAGATGCGAGGCGGCGCCGTGCTCGCGCGCAACCTCGACCAGGCGGTTCGAGTTCGAGGAGTTGGTCGAGCCGATCACGAGGACCAGCTCGCACTCGCGGGCGAGCTGCTTGACCGCGATCTGGCGGTTGGTGGTCGCGTAACAGATGTCGTCGGACTTCGGGGACGTGATCGCCGGGAAGCGCTCCCGCAGCCGGTCGATGATCACACCGGTCTCGTCGACCGAGAGCGTCGTCTGGGTGATGAAGGCGACGTGGTCGGGGTCCGGGAGCTCGAGCGCGTCGACATCGGCCACGGTCTCGACGAGGATGATGTTGTCCGGCGCCTCGCCGGTCGTGCCCTCGACCTCCTCGTGGCCCTGGTGGCCGATCAGGATGATCGTGTAGCCCTGCTCGGCGAACTTGCGCGCCTCGACGTGGACCTTGGTCACCAGCGGGCAGGTGGCGTCGATCGTCCGCAGGTGGCGGGCGGCGGCGTTCTCGTGGACGGCCGGCGCGACGCCGTGCGCCGAGAACACGACCAAGGCGCCCTCGGGCACCTCGGTCTCCTCCTCGACGAAGATCGCCCCGCGCTCGGCGAGCTGCTCGACCACGTGCTTGTTGTGGACGATCTCCTTGCGCACGTAGACCGGCGGCCCGTACATGTCGAGCGCCTTCTCGACCGTCTCCACGGCGCGATCGACACCGGCGCAATAGCCGCGCGGCGCGGCTAGCAGGATGCGCTTCGGCGCATGGGTTTCGGTCCTTGTTGGCACGGCCCAAGGGTAGCCGCCCTCGACCGGCGGATCAGCCATGATGGGACGGTCATGGATGGCCCGCGCTTCGTCTCGAGCGCACTTCTCGCCACGGTCGGCCTGCTGCTCTTCGCAGCCCCGGCGCTCGCCGGCGATCCGGTTCTGAACGCCGCGAGCTACCCGGGCATGACGACGTACGACTGCGCCACGGATCCGATCACGATCTACCCGGGGCAGAACACGGACCTCTACGGGCTCACCAAGACCTGCCCCAACGCGCAGAAGGTGAGCGGCCCGGGCGACACCAGCGTCTTCGCTCCCGGCTCGACGGCGCAGGGCTACATGACCCGTTTCAAGCCGAGCATGGTCGAGGTCCACCCCGACGGCTCGCTGACCACGCCGAGCGTCTGGGACCTGCACCTGCACCACGTCGTCTGGCTCGGCCCCGGGGTCGGGTTCGGCACCGGCGAGGAGAAGACCGAGGACAAGTTCCCCCAGGGCTACGGCTTCCAGCTCAGCGCGGACCAGACGTTCGGCCTCAACTACATGATCCACGACCTGACCGCGGTCGCCGGGCGGCGGGTCCAGATCACCTGGCAGATCGACTGGGTGCCGGAGACGACGCCGGCGCGCACCGACATCAACCCGGTCAAGACGATCGGCCTCGACGTCGCCGGCACGCCCCACCTCTATCCGGTCTTCGACGCCGAGCGCGGCTTCGACACCAACGGCGACGGCAAGTACACCTTCCCCGACGACGTGCCGACCGATCCCGCGGCGCCGGGCTACGAGGAGCGCGAGAACGTCAGCAGCGCCTCAAGCTGGACCGTCCCGGCCGGTGGCCGCACCCTTGTCTTCGCGGCGGGCCATCTGCATCCGGGCGGCCTCTACATGGACATGCAGGTCTCCCGTGACCTCGACGGCGACGGCACCCCCGGCGACGACGCCGGCGAGACGAAGCCGCTGTTCCGCTCCGACGCCCACTACTACGAGCCCGCCGGCGCGGTCAGCTGGGACGTGGCGATGACCGCCACCCGCCCCGACTGGCGGATCCATCTCAAGGAGGGCGACGTCGTCTCGGTCAATGCCACCTACAACGTCAAGAAGGCGTCCTGGTACGAGTCGATGGGGCTGTTCCCGCTCGAGGTCAGCACCGGCGTCGACCCGGCCGCCAAGGACCCGTTCGACGACGCCGCCGCGGTCAAGGCGATGTACGACGAGGGCGGCATGCTCACCCACGCGCGGTTGCCCGAGAACATCGACGCCAAGGCCGACAAGGACCTCGGGCTCGCCGACCCGCGGAAGCTGAAGGGCAAGGGCAAGGTGCCGAAGTCCGGGCTGATCATCGACGGCTTCCAGTACTCGAAGGGCGGCTACTCGGCCTTCCGCGGCTACCCGGCCTCCGGGATCCGGCCGCCGGTCGTCAAGGCGGGGACCAGCGTCACGTTCACGAACATCGAGGCCCTGCCCGAGATGTCGGACTCAGAGCAGGTCTGGCACAGCGTCACCTCCTGCCGGGCGCCCTGCAATCGCGGCTCGGGGATCGGCTACCCGCTCGCCCAGGGGCCGATCAAGTTCGACTCCGGCCAGCTCGGCTACGGCAGTGGGCTCAGCGCCGAGGTGACGACCGGTTCCAACATCTACACGACGCCGCCGCTGACCAAGCCCGGCCACACCTACACCTACTTCTGTCGCATCCACCCGTTCATGCGCGGCTCGATCCGGGTCGCCGGCGGCCGCTCCTAGCGCCCGCGGCGGGTTTTCAGCGAATCCGGGGGATCGCTCGCAGGGCGGTCTCCCCCACGGTCTGCAGGCTGGCCGGGCAGACCTTGTCGATCGTGTCCGCCGGGGTGTGCCAGTACCTGCCCGGGGGAGCGCCTGGACCGTAGGTGAAGTCGATCAGATCGACCGCGGGGATCCCGGCCCGAATGAACGGCGCGTGGTCGTCGCCGACCGGGAAGGTGTTGAAGCGGAAGGGCCCGGGGTCGCCGTTGAGCTCGGCCGCGGAGACGGCGAAGAGCGCATAGAGGTTCTTGTCGGAGTTGGGCTCGTAGGGAAGCTGCAGGTCGCAGTCGCCGACCATGTCGAAGAGCACCATCGCCTTGATCTCGTTCAGTGGCGCTGACCCCTGCGCGCCGCCCTGGCGGGCGTAGTCGACGTACTGGCGGCTGCCGCGGGTGCCCTTGCGGTCGAAGTCGGCGTCGCCGGGCGACTCCTCGGCGTCGAAGGCGACCAGCTGCACCGACGGGCCGGGGAGCCGCGGGGGCAGCGAGCGCGCCAGCTCGAGCACCACCGCCACCCCGGAGGCCCCGTCGTTGGCGCCGACGAAGCGCGGGATCCCCGACTTCGTGTCGTAGTGGGCGCCGACGACCACCGTCCCCGGCAGCGTCCCCGGCAGCGTCCCTACCACGTTCTCCCACGGGCTCTGGATCGTCACCCCGGCGAGGCCGGCCGCTCGCATCCGCGAGGCGATCAGCTCAGCGGTCCGGTGCGCCGCCGCCGAGCCGGCGGGCCGCGGGCCGAGCTTCACCTGCGCCGCAAGGTCCGCAAACGCCCGCTGGGAGTCAAAGCCGGTAACGGAGGTGGTGGTCGACGCACCGCCGTTCCCACCGCAGCCGGAGAGCGCGATCAGGGTTGGTACAAGCATGGCGAGGCGGCGCATTGGCGGTAAGTTAGGCCCGATGTCTCAAGGACACATGGACAGACTCTCGGCGCTCGACGTCTCGTTCCTCGCCAACGAGAGCTCGGCCAGCCACATGCACGTGGGCGGGATCTGCATCTTCGAGGGCCCGCCGCCGAGCTACGACGACCTCCTCGACCACGTGCGTTCGCGCCTTCACCTGGTCCCGCGCTTCCGCCAGAAGCTCGCCTACCCGCCGGCGCCCACCGGCCGCCCGTTCTGGGTCGACGACCCGGCCTTCAACCTCCCGTACCACGTCCGCCACTCGGCGCTGCCGTCGCCGGGCTCGGAGGAGCAGCTGCGCAACATGGCGGCCCGCGTCTTCTCCCAGCAGCTCGACCGCACGAAGCCGCTCTGGGAGCTCTGGATGGTCCAGGGGCTGACCCGCAAGCGCTTCGCCTTGGTCACCAAGACGCACCACGCGCTCGTCGACGGGGTCTCGGGCGTCGACATCGCGACCGTGCTCTTCGACGTCCAGCCGGTGCCCGAGCCGGCCGAGCCCGACCACGACTGGATCCCGGGCCCGACACCGTCGGCGGCGCAGCTGCTGGCCAAGGACGCCGAGGGGCTGCTGCGCGCCCCGGTGGGCCTGCTGCGCCGCGTGGAACGGGCCGTCGAGCACCCTCGCGAGGCGCTCAACAAGGCGTCCGAGGCGGCCGAGGCGCTCGGCGAGGTGGGCTGGAACTTCGCCAACCCGGCGCCCGAGGTGCCGCTCAACGTCCCGGTCGGCTCGCACCGGCGGTTCGAATGGGTGCGCGCCGATCTCGACCAGTTCAAGCGGATCAAGTCGACGCTCGGTGGCACCGTCAACGACGTCGTCCTCGCCGTGGTCACCGGCGCCGTGCGGCGCTGGCTGCACTCGCGCGGCGTCCGCACCGAGGGCATGGAGCTTCGCGCCCAGGTCCCGGTCTCGACCAGGGGCGACGACGAGCACGGACAGCTCGGCAACAGGCTGGTCGCGCTGCGGGCGTCGATCCCGGTCTACGTCGAAGACCCGGTGCAGCGGCTCGAGATCTGCCGCCAGGGCATGGAGGGGGTCAAGGACTCCAAGCAGGCGCTCGGCGCCGAGGTGATCTCGCGCTTCAACGACTTCGCGCCGCCCACCCTGCTCGCGCAGGCGGCGCGGGTGAACTTCTCGACCCGCCTCTTCAACCTCGTCGTCACCAACGTCCCGGGGCCGCAGCTTCCCCTCTACGTGCTGGGGCGCGAGCTCGAGGACATCTTCCCGGTCGGCTTCCTGCCGCCGGAGCAGGCCCTGTTCGTGGCGATCATGAGCTACAACGGCGGCATCAACTTCGGCCTCCTGGCCGACTACGACGCGATCGAGGACGTCGGGGTGATCGCCCAGGCGATCGAGGACTCGATCGCCGAGCTCGCGGAGGCGGCCGGGACGGCCGAGCGGGAGGCGCGGGACGCCGAGACGGCGCCCGCGTAGGAATCAACTCGTCTGAAAGATGGTGATCTGTATGCGAGCGAAGAGGGCAACAGCGGTAATGGCGGCGGCGGGCGCGCTGGCGCTCGGGCTGACGGCGATCGCCGCGGCGGCGCCGGGCGACGTCGTGTTCACCGGCTCGACCACCGAGGGGGCGAAGGTGAAGCTCACCGTCGCCAGCGCCGGCAACGCGACCGCGTTCAAGATCGGCAAGACGAAGGTGACCTGTGTCGAGGGCGGCACGCTGAACAACAACGCCGGGACCTACACCGACTTCGACACCTCGGATCCGGGGGCGTTCTCCGACAAGGACTCGACCTCCAGCGACAGCGGCGGCTACCACTTCGAGACGAAGTCGAACATCAGCGGCGCGATCAACGCCGATCAGACGACGTGGAGCGGCGCCTTCAAGCTGACCACGAAGGTGCTCAAGCACGGGCAGAAGATCGACACCTGCAAGCTGAAGACGAGCTGGAACGCTGCCTGAGCTCCGGCCTCAGACGCCGACGTACCAGGCGCCGAACAGGACCCCGAACAGGCCCATCGCCGGGATCAGCACGGTGCGGTAGATCGGCTCGACCACCCGCCTGGCCAGGACCCAGGCGAAGGCGGTCGTGCAGGCGGTCATCGAGACGATCGTCATCGGCGCGAACACCGCCAGCGCAAGGCCGGCGTCGAGCCGGGTGGGCAGGGCGCTGAGCAATAGGACGACGACAGCCCCGGTCCCGGCGAGACCGTGCAGGACTCCGATCCCGAAGGCCTGCCGCGGCGTGCGGACCTGATCGTGGCGATGGGCCCGGCGCTCGTCGTCGCGCAGGTGCGAGTGCGAGTCGCCGTGGGAGTGCCGGCCGGCCCGGCGGTGGCCGCGAACCCACTTCCAGGTCACCCGCAGGGCGAGGGCGACGATGACGACGCCGATCGCCTTCTCGGCGCCGGCCTCGAGCCCGGCCGGCAACTCCGACTTGAAGACGATCAGGGGGATCCCGAGCGCGACCAGCATCGAGGCGTGGCCGAGGCCCCACCAGGCGCCGAGGCGGGCCGCGCTGCGGGTGTCGCCATCGTCGGAGGCGACAAGCGAGGTGACCGCGACCAGGTGGTCGGGGTCGGAGGCGTGACGGAGGCCGAGCAGGAACGCGATCGCGAGCGCGACCACCAGGGGCGCGCCCTCGAACAGGCCCGCTAGCCAGGCATCGAGGTCCTCGACCGGCTTGAACAGGATCCCGAAGTCGACGGCGGACACTAGGCGAGCACGGCGGTGCGATAGCGGCGCACCGCGAGGGTGCCGAAGACGGCGATCAGGCCGATGCACCAGGCGATCGCCGGGAGGATGTCGTCGCCGCCGGGCCCGCCGACGAACAGCGCCCGCACGGCGTTGACCATGAGCGAGAACGGGTTGATGTCCTCGGCGAAGGTCTGCAGCCAGGCGGGCATCGTCTCCGGCGGCACGAAGGCCGAGGAGGCGAAGGTGAGCGGGAAGATCGCGATGAACCCGAACGCGTTCGCGGACTCGGGGCTGGAGGCGTAGAGGCCGACGCAGGCGAATACCCACGAGAACGCGTAGCCGATCAGCAGGCAGAGGGCGAGGCCGCCGATCACCTCGCCGGGTGAGGTCGTGAACGAGAAGCCGACGATGTAGCCGACGACGATCATCACCGTCAGCGCGAGCGCGTTCATCGCGATGTCCGACAGCGTGCGTCCTGTGAGCACCGCCATCCGCGACATCGGCAGCGACCGGAAGCGGTCGACGAGGCCCTTCTTCAAGTCCTCGACCAGGCCCAGGGCGGTGGCGAAGCCCCCGAACGCCATCTGCTGCACGATGATCCCGGGGATCAGGAACTCCGCGTAGTCGTCGTAGCCCGGGGTCGCGATCGCGCCGCCGAACACGACCACGAACAGCAGCGTGAACATCACCGGCTGGAGCGTGTAGGCGGTCAGCAGGTCGGGGTTGCGCGGGATCCGGCGGAGCGCGCGGATCGCGAGCACCAGCGTGTCGGAGATCGCGTAGCGGGCGCTCATGAAACCGGCTCCGCCTCCGGCTCGGCGACGGCCTCCGCCTCGTCCTCCGGGCGCTCCGGCGGACGGCCGGTCAGGGTCATGAAGACGTCGTCGAGGGTCGGCCGCGAGACGACGATGTCGTCGATCCCGATCCCCTCGGCGTCGAGGAGGCGGACCGCGGCGGCGATCGCGCCGCGATGCTCGCGGACCGGCACCCGGACGGTGCCGTCGTCGGCAGAGGGCGCGTCCGAGGCAAGCTCGGCGAGCGCGGCGAGCGCGGCGAGCGCGGCGGCCGCCAGCTCGGGCCGCTCGAGCCGGACCTCGATCCGCTCCCCGCCGACCCGCTCCTTGAGCTCGTCGGACGTGCCCTCGTCGATCAAATTGCCGTGGTCGATGACCGCGATCCGGTCGGCCAGCCGGTCCGCCTCGTCCAGGTACTGCGTCGTCAGGAGCACCGTCGTCCCGGCCGCGACCCGCGCCTCGATGATCTCCCAGAGCCCGATCCTGCTGCGCGGATCGAGCCCGGTGGTCGGCTCGTCGAGGAACAGCACCGGCGGGCGGGCGACGAGGGCGGCGCCGAGGTCGAGGCGGCGGCGCATGCCTCCCGAGTACGTCTTCACCAGCCGCTCGGCGGCCTCGGCGAGGTCGAAGCGCTCGAGCAGTTCCGCGGCGCGCTCGCGCGAGGGCCCGCGGCCGAGGTGATAGAGGCGACCGACCATCTCCAGGTTCTCGAACCCGGTCAGGTTCTCGTCCACCGCGGCGTACTGGCCGGCGAGCCCGATCCGGGCCCGCAGCGCGGTCGCGTCGCGGACGACGTCGAGCCCGGCGACCTGGGCGCTGCCGCCGCTCGGCGGCAGCAGGGTGGTGAGGATCCGGACCGCGGTCGTCTTGCCGGCGCCGTTCGGGCCCAGCAGCCCCAGCACCGTCCCGGCCTCGACCCGCAGGTCGATCCCGCACAGCGCCTCGACGTCCTTGAAGGACTTGCGCAGACCCTCGGTCTCGATCGCCCACCTGCCGTTGAACTCGCCGCTGGCTGACACCCCGAACGACGGTAGCGAAACGAAGGTAAGAACTGGCTATGCGGCCAGCGAAACCGGTATTCTGGCCGTGGGGTTATGGGAAGGGTTCGACGTCGTGGGGCGTTGCTGTGTTCGGTGCTTGCGACCTGCATCTGCGGGGTCGCGTCGCCGCCCCTCGCCGGCGCTCACGACGAGTCGCTGGCGATCGGACCGCCGCTGCCGCCGGTGGCGGTCGCCGACGACCCGGCGCGGTCGGGCCGCTTCAGCAAGCCGTTCGAGGAGCCGACGATCGACGGCCAGGCGGCGAACACGAAGTGCATCACGACCGCCGAGGGGGCAATCGACTGCAAGCCGGCGGCCGGCTCGCTGGCGATCATGCCCGACGGGCGGATCCTCTACTGGAACGCGCTCGAGGGCACCGAGCGGGTGAAGCTCTCGATCGTCGCCGAGGCCGGCAGCACCGGGATCCTCAACGACCAGACCCGGGTCCTGACCCTGCGCGGCCATGGACGCGCGCCTCGCTGGCAGCAGCCGAGCCCGGTGGACGGCGGCGCCAACCCGAACGGGCACGACAACCACCCGATCTTCCCGGGCGGCAACAGCGAGACCAACAACGACGGCGCCCTGTTCTGCTCCGACCTCGTCTTCCTGCCGGACGGCCGCGTGCTCGCCACCGGCGGCACCTCCTACTACGAGGACCCCGAGGTCGCCGACACGGGCCTCGGCGTCTCCGAGCTCGAGGGGCTCGAGAACACGCGGATCTTCGATCCGAAGACCAACACCTGGACCCAGAGCGGCTCGATGAAGATCGGGCGCTGGTATCCGAGCCTGGTGACGCTGGCCGATGGCGACCTGTTCGTCGCCAGCGGGGTGCAGAAGCTGCTCAAGCCGGTCTACCCGGACCGGCCGTTCGGCTCCGGCACCAACGTCACCGAGACCGAGACCTTCGATACCGCGGGCGGCACCTGGAGCGACAACGGCACCGCGGCGAAGCGCTCGCTGCCGCTCTTCCCGCGCCTCCATCTGCTCCCCGACGGCAACGTCTACTACGACGCCGCCGGGCAGTCGTTCAACCCCTTCGGGCAGTCCTACGACATGGCGCTGTGGAACATCGCCGCCGCCTACGACCCGCGGACGAAGAGCTGGAAGGACCTCGGCATCCCGGGCCTCGGCGGCTTCGACCCCGGCGCCGCCGGCCTCGAGGCGCTCCAACAGCAGGTCACCGACCTCGAGGGGCTCGGGGTACCGGGGCTCGGCCCCGGCGCGACGATCCCTGGCTACAGGGGCTCGACCTTCTCGGTCATGCTGCCCCTGGAGCCGGACTCCGACGGCAGCTACACGAAGGCGAGCTTCCTCACCGCCGGCGGCGTGCTCGGGTATCCGGTCGCCAGCCCGGGCAGCTACGTCGCCACCTCCGACAGCCGGATCACCACCGTCGACACCGGCGCCGGGGACGCGATCACGACCGAGCCGACCGGCGACCTGACCCGGCCGCGCTGGTATTCGAGCGGCGTCCTGCTGCCAACCGGCGAGGTGATGGCCTTCAACGGCTCCGACCGCGACGCGGTCGACGCGCCCGGGGTCGAGTACCCGATTCGCCAGGCGGAGCTGTACGACCCCGTCACGAAGACCTGGCGCCCCCTGGCCCAGAGCCACCAACCCCGGACCTACCACAACACCGCTGCCCTGCTGCCCGACGGCCGGGTGCTGGTCGGCGGTCACGCCCCGATCACCACCCTCTATCTGAGCCACATCAACGTCCCCGGCGGCTTCGGGCCCAACGACGGGCGCGACCCGAGCTTCGAGCTCTACGAGCCTCCCTACCTGTTCCGGGGCCCGCGCCCGAAGATCCTCGAGGCGCCGAGCCGGATCCGTCAGGGAGAGGAGCTGAGGATCGAATCGAGCGTCGACCCGAGCCAGGTCGAGAGCGTCGTCCTGATGCGCAACACGGCGCTCACCCACCTCATCGACGGCGACCAGCGGGCGATCCGGCTCCCCGTCCAATCGCACCACGGCCACACGCTGACGGTGGCCGCGCCGCCGAACGCGAAGGTCGCGCCCGACGGGCCGTATCTCCTCTACATCAACCGCAGCGACCCCGACGGGCCCGTGCCGTCGAAGGGGCGCCAGCTCTTCATTCGCTGAGAAAAACCGGCCCGCGCCGTGCGGCGCGGGCATAATGGGCGGGTGGAGTCGATCAACTACCACCTCGAGCTCTCGCCCGCCCAGCTGAAGATCACCCATACGGCGCTGCGCAGCCTGCTCGACGATTTCGGCCACGACGAGCAGCAGATCCACGCGATCATCCACGACGTGCTCGCGAAGCTGCCCGACGAGCACGCGATCCGCGCGATCCAGCTCGACGTCGAGCTCGAACCCAAGTCGCCGGCGCCGACAACGGACCGCGACCCCGACCCGGGCACCGCAGCCTAAGCGCGCCCGCTGAGCCTCTCGGTCGAGATCGGCCTCGTGCTGGCGCTGGCGACGGCGTTCGCGTCGGTGCTGGGCTTCCTCTACAAGCACCGCGGGGCGGTCGAGTCGCCGCCCGTCGAGCTGCGACGGCCCGTGCGCACCTCGCTCGCGCTCTTCCGCTCGCCCGCCTACACGCTCGGCATCGTCGTCGCAATGGTGGGATGGGGACTGCACGTCGGGGCCCTCTCGCTGGCCCCGATCTCGCTCGTGCAATCGGTGATCGCGGGCGGGCTGGTGTTGCTGACCGTGACCGCCGACCGCCTCTTCGCCCACCATGTCACCCGCCGGGAGTGGATCGGAGTCGGCCTCGCCGCGCTCGGGCTCGCCTTCCTCGCCGCGACCCTGGAGGGCACCGGCGACAACGCCCACGCCGACTACGTCACCGCCCATCTGGTCACCTACCTGGTGATTGTCGGGACGGCGGCCGTCGCGGTCGCGGTCGCGTCGATCGGCAAGGCACGCGAGGGCGTGATGCTGGGGATCTCGGCCGGCCTGTTCTGGGCCGCCTCCGACACCTCGATCAAGGCGCTTTCGGGCGAGCTCGGGGACTCGTCGTGGACCGCGATCCTGTTCAGCCCGCTGGCGATCGTGATCGCGCTCGGCTCGGCGGTCGGGCTGGTGGTTTCCGCCCGCAGCCTCCAGATCGGCAAGGCGGTGCCCGTGATCGCGCTCACCAGCGTGGCGGCGAACGCGCTCACGATCGCCGCCGGGCCACTGGTCTTCTCCGAGCCCTTCCCCGACAGCCCGATCGGGGTTTTCCTGCGCCTGGCGGCCTTCTCGCTGGTGATCGTCGCAGCCGCGCTGACGCCTGCCCCGGTGAGCGCCGCCGAGGTGCTCGAGCACCCGGACCTCGAGCAGGCGCCAGTCGGCTAGCTCCCAGGCGTCAAGCGCACTAAACAATCAGCGCCCGCGTGCCGATGGGTAAACGAACATGTCTCAGCCGCGCGCGCCTACATTCACGGGACTGCCCGTCCCTGGTCGCTTCTACATCGGAGGGGTAGCCGGGTTCGCCGTCGCGGCGCTCGTCGCCGGCACGATCCTGCAACCCGGTCCGGAGCTCGATCCGGGCCTGCTCGCGATCGCCGCGGTGCTCTGCGCCATCGCCAACCTGTTCGAGGTCTTCGCGCCGGCGAGCTTCTCCTTCCAGCCGAACCTGATCATCTTCTTCGCCGCCGCGGTGCTGCTGCCCCCATGGGCCGTGGCGGCGCTGGCGGTTGTCTCGTTCCTCCCCGGCTGGGTCCTGCACCACTTCCGGTGGTACATGGTCGCGTTCAACGTCGCCAACTACACGATCGCCGGGCTGGTCGTGCATGCGATCGTCAGCCTCGCCGGCCCGCTCGACGGGGCGGCGTTCGGGCTCCCGATCCCCGCCGCGCTGATTCTCGCCGCGCTCGCCTTCGTCGCCGTCAACCACGCGCTGATCATCGTCGTCGTCAGCCTCACACGCCGGCGCAAGCTCAGCCAGTGCGCCCGCGACATGTGGAGCTGCTTCCCGATGGACATCGCGCTGACCTTGACGGGCGCCTGCCTGGCCGTGCTCTGGTCGGTCGCCCCCTCGCTCACCCTGCTCGCGGCGGGACCGATCGGCCTCATCTACCGAGCGCTCTGGGTGCCGATGCTCGAGCACCGGTCGCGCACCGATCCGAAGACCGGGCTCTACAACTCCGCCTTCCTCGCCAACGAGCTCGAGGACGCCCTCTCCGCCGCCGAGCGCGCCGGCCGCGAGCTCTCGGTCGTGATGATCGACCTCGACCAGCTGCGCCTGGTCAACAACCGCCACGGCCACCTGGCCGGCGACTCGGTAATCCAGGCCGTCGCCGAGGTCGTCGCCGAGACGGCGGAGAAGCACACCGGGACGGCCGCCCGCTTCGGCGGCGACGAGCTCTGTGTCCTGCTTCCCGACGGCACGCTCGAGCGCAGCCGTGAGATTTCCGAGGAGATCCGCGCCGGCGTCGGCGAGATCCTGATTGATTTCGCGGGGGCGACGGAGCCCCTGGCGATCACGGTCAGCATCGGCATCGCCTCCTATCCGGAGCACGCGCAGACGGCGGAGGGCCTGCTCGGCGCCGCGGACGCCGCCGTCTACGACGCCAAGCTCGGCGGCCGCGACCGCACCAGGATCGCCCTGGCCGCGGGGGTTCGCGACGCGCTTCAGCAGCCCGAGCCGCTCGCGGCCGCCACCGCGGCGGCGCCGGGACGCCTGCCCGTGTCCGCCGGCGACGCGCTGGCCGGGGACGTGGCACCGCCCGGGGAGCGCAGGGTGGCGGACCGGCGGGCCGAGGACCGCCGGGCCGAGGACCGCCACGCCGCGGCCGAGCAGGCGCCGGCCCCGAAGGCGCGGGAGCGCAAGCCCGCGATCGAGGTCTACGTCGGCATCCTCGTCGCCGCGACCGCGATCGTCGGCCTTCTCTCCAGTCACGCGGCGATCTTCGATTCGCCGTGGCTGTTCGTCTCGCTGGTCGTCGCAGTCGTCGCCCTCGACGCGGTCAGGATCGACGTCTTCGAGCGGGCCAACCTTTCCCCCGCCGCCGTCCCCGAGCTTGCCCTCGCATTCTTCTTCGGGCCCCTCGGCCCGATCGCCGCCGAGGCCGTGATCGCGCTCAGCCGCGCCTTCCGTCGCGAACCGGCGCTGAAGTGGGCGTTCGACTTCGGCGCGCTCTCACTCGCCGGGGCGGCCGCCGCCGGGGTCTTCGCGCTCGGCCCGGATACCGCCAGCGGCTCGCTGATCGTCCTCGGGGCCGTGGCGGGGACCGTCTACTACGCGGTCAACTCCGCCCTGCTGGCAATCGTCATGAGCCTCTCGGAGTCCAGAAGCCCGCTCGGCGTCTGGCGCGAGCGGCTCGCCTGGATGACGCCCCATTACGTCGCCTTCGGACTGCTCGCCGGCACCTTCGCGGTCGCCGAGCTCGAGTTCGGGATCACCGCGCTGGCCGTCTTCGGGCTGCCGGTGCTGATGCTCTGGATCGCCGAGAAGCAGTACCTCGACCGCTCGCGGGCGACGGTCACGGAGCTGCGGGTCACCAACGACGAGCTCGAGCAGGCGAACGCAAGCCTGCGCGGCCTGCTCGAGGACAACCAGCAGCTGCTCGGCCGCATGCACCACTCCTATATCTCGACGATCACCTCGCTCGCGCGGACCGTCGAGGCCAAGGACCCGATGACGAGCGGCCACACCGAACGGGTCGCCGAGATCGCCGTCGTGCTCGCCGCCGAGCTCGGCTTCGACGAGACCCAGCTGGCGGCGATCCGAGTCGGGGCGATCATCCACGACATCGGCAAGATCGCGATCCCGGACAGCATCTTGCTGAAGCCGGGGCCGCTCGATCCCCAGGAGATCGCGGTGATGCGCCGCCACCCCGAGATGTCGAGCTACATCGTCGCCGAGCTCGAATTGCCGTCGGTCGTCAAGCAGATGGTCCGCAGCCACCACGAGCGCTACGACGGGGCCGGCTATCCGGACCGGCTGCTGGGCGAGGAGATCCCGCTCGCCGCTCGCATCCTCTCCGTCGCCGACTCGCTCGACGCGATGATCAGCGACCGTCCCTACCGCAAGGCGCTGCCGCTGGAGACGGCGCGCGATGAGATCGAGGCCAACTCCGGGAGCCAGTTCTGCCCGCGGGTCGTCGCCGCGCTGACCGAGGTGATCGAGACCAAGCCGGGCTTCTGGACCGGCCTCGGCAGCGGTTCCGCCGAGCCCAACCCGCTGACGATCCTCGAGCCACCCACCCAGAACGGCGGCGGCCAGCCCAACCCTGCACCGGAGACCGTCGCGCCCTAGCCGGATGTCCCATTCAGCCCGCAGCACGGGCGGGCGATAGGGAGCGTGCAAGGTAGTCCACCTGACAAAGGAGTGTCCAAGGTGAGTTCTGTTCTGGTTCGTTCCGGGAGTTGGCGATGGATGGTCGCCGCAGCGTTGGCCGCCATCCTGTCCCTCTCCAGCATTCTTGTCCTCGGATCGGCCCGCGACGCCGCCTTCGGTTCGGCCGTGTCCGCCGCTTCCTCTTCGAGCTCCCCGCTCGCCGAGCTCGCCGCCGCACACCCCGGCAAGCACGTCGAGGTGATCGTCCAGCTTCGCGCCGGCATCGATCCCGCCCGCGCCGACCAGCTCGCCGCTTCGGCCGGCGGCGTGGTCGAGCAGCGCCTCGAGCTCATCAACGGCTTCTCGACCACC
>JAWVFH010000011.1:0-2783 GCA_033856255.1 Solirubrobacterales bacterium
GACGGCGAACTCGGCACGTACGTGGCGACGGACCTTGGGGTCGACGTAGTCGGCGAACGACCGGACCTGCCCGATGCGCCCGCCGAGGTGGCGGAGTGCCTGCGGATCGAGGCCGGGCGCCCCCGGCTGGGCTTCGAGCTCGGCGACGATGTGATCCCACAGGAGGCAGCGCTCAACGCCCGTGCGATCAGCTTCACGAAGGGCTGTTATGTGGGGCAGGAGACAGTCGCGCGCCTCTACTACAAGGGCAAGCCGAACCGCCACCTGCGCGGGCTCCGCCTCAGCGCCCCGGTGGAGCGCGGGGAGGCCGTGGTCGCCGGCGAGCGCGAGGTCGGCAGGATCGGGTCCTCGTGCGTCTCCCCCACGCACGGCCCGATTGCCCTGGCGCTGCTGCGCCGCGAGGCGGCCCCCGGCGACTCCGTGCAAGTCGGGGACGGCGGCGCCGTTGCAGAGGTAGTGGAGCTTCCGTTCTGAAACCAACCGGCGAGCCGGAGTTCGACCCGCACGCCGACGTCTACGAGTTCCCGCGCGAGCGCACGGACGCGCCTGAAGCGCACGAGCACGAAGGCTCGGAGCTTCTGCCCGCCGTCGAGCGCGGCCGCGACGTCGACGACTGGGGACGGTCCGAGGCGTTCATGCGCCTCGCCGACCCGGTGCTGGACTTCTACTACCGGTACTGGTTCCGGGTCGACCAGGAGGGCGTCGAGAACGTGCCCGCCACAGGCGGCGCGCTGCTCGTCTCGAACCACTCCGGCGCGCTCCCGCCCGACGCGCCGATGATCATGCAGGCGCTGCGCAACGTGCACCCCTCACCGCGCCCGCTCTACATGCTCGGCGAGAACTGGTTCTAGGGCTACCCCGTCGTCGGCATGCTCGCGAGCAAGATCGGCCTCGTCTCAGCGCATCCGGCGAACGCGCAGCGCCTGCTGCGCGACGAACGCCGGCTCGCGCTGGTGTTCCCCGAGGGCCAGAAGGGCTCGGGCAAGGTCTACTGGCAGCGCTACCGCCTGCGCCGGTTCGGGCGCGGCGGCTTCGTGAAGACAGCGCTGCGGGCCGGCGTCCCGATCATCCCGGTGGCCGTGGTCGGCGCGGAGGAGGCGATGCCGATATTCGCCCACATCCGCCCGCTCCAGCGCCTCACCGGGCTCATCTACTTCCCGGTGAATCACGCATTTCCGTGGGCTGGACTGGCCGCCGGGGCAATGTATTTGCCGGCGAAATTCAAGATTCGGTTCCTCGAACCCGTTTCTCTTGATGAATATGGACCCGAGGGCGCGGAGGACCTGGCGTTGGTGCAATCGATTGCGGAACGAATCCGCGGTCAGATCCAGCAGGAAGTCGACCGATTGGTCGCAGGTCGTAAGTCCGTCTGGTTTGGGTAGGCTGCCCGCCCGAGGGATGGATGTCATGCGACAGACCGTGCGCATGCGCCGCGTCATCGTGGTTTCGGCAATGACCGTGATCGCCTTGTCCGGCTGCGGCGGCGGAAACGATTTCGCCAACAAGCCGCGGCCGCCGGTTCCGTTGCAGCTGACCGGCGTCATCACCAAGGCAAAGGTCACGATCTCGCCGAGCAAGGTTGGCGCAGGCCCCGTCGTGATCACCGTGTCGAACCAGACCGGCCAGTCGCGCACGCTGACCCTCGACGGCCAGGGCCTGCAGGAGCGCGTCGGCCCGATCAACCCGCTTGACACCGCACAGCTGCAGAAGACGCTCAAGCCCGGCCGCTACACGGTCACCGCCGGATCCGAACAGGCCACCGCGAACGAGATTGCGCCGGCCACGCTCGTGATCGGCAAGGAACGGGCGAGCGGCTCGGAAAAGGTCCTGCTGCCCTGATCGGTCGCGCGGCAGCCGGCGCACTCGCGCTGACGCTGTTCGTCACGTCTCCGGCTGCGGCCGACCTGACCGCCGGACAGAAGTTCTTCAAGGACAAGCTGCTCGCCTCGAGCGCCGTGGCGCACTCGGTCAAGGTGACCCTCAAGAAGGGCGGCTTCGTCCAGAAGAACATCCTGTTCGCCGACCTGACCGGCGAGGGCAAGGATGACGCCGTCGTGCTGGTCGACTCGGGCGGCGCGTCCGGCGTTGTCGCGCTCTACGTGTTCACGGCGGGCTCGGGGACCGACCTGAAGGTCGTGTACCGCAACCAGCGCCTCTACCGCGGCGATGCGCGCATCAACCCCGGGCCGGCGCTGGTGTATTCGCTGCCGCAGTTCAAGACGGGCGACGAGCTGTGCTGCCCGTCCGCCTACCGCGAGACCGAGCTGAAGTGGAGCGCGAAGACCAAGCGCTTCGGCGTCGCCCAGCGCCGCACCGTCATCCCCTAGGTCCTGAGGCAGGCTCTTAAGGCGCGTAAGTCCCGAAGCTCCAGATGTTGCCCTCGGGGTCGCGGCACGAGTAGTCGCGCCCGCCGTAGTCCTGGTCCTCGGGCTCGCGGAAGACGTCAGCGCCTGCCGAGCGCGCCCGCTCGCAGTGGGCGTCGACGTCGCCGTCGATGACGACGTAGACCGACTGGCGGCCGATGTCGTAGGGGCTCTCCGGCCGGCTCTGGCCAAGCATCAGCCAGCCGCCTGCGGCCTTCACCTCGGCATGCTCGACCTGGCCCGTGTCGTTCTCGTAGACCGCATGCCGCTCGAAGCCGAACGCGGTCTCGAGGAAGTCGAGCGCGGCGTGCGCGTCGTCGTAGTGGAACGTCGGGATGAGCATGCGCAGACCGTAACGCGGCCTCCGGGCGAGAAGCCGGATCCCTTCCTGTTGTGCAATACTTGCATGCGTGCAAGCAA
>JAWVFH010000012.1:0-61634 GCA_033856255.1 Solirubrobacterales bacterium
ACCTGCAGAAGGTTCGCGCCATCGGCGCCAGCACCTCCGGCAGCACCAGCGAATCGACCGCGGAGATCTCCCTCCTACTTACGCCATGAGCTACGCCGACAACGAGTACCTCTTCACCTCTGAGTCCGTGACCGAGGGTCACCCTGACAAGGTCGCCGACCAGATCTCCGACGGCGTCCTGGACGCCTGCCTCAAGGACGATCCGCTCTCGCGCGTCGCGTGCGAGACGCTGGTCAACACCGGGCTGGTGGTGGTCTCGGGCGAGATCACGACCAACACCTACGTCGACATCCAGGAGATCGCGCGCGAGACGATCCGCAAGATCGGCTACGTCGACGCCGACCTCGGCTTCAGCGCGGACTCCGCTGCCGTGCTCAACGCGATCGACAAGCAGTCGGCCGACATCGCCCAGGGCGTCGACGCCGCCGACGAGGCGCGTTCGGACGGCTCGACCGATGCTCTGGATCTCGCGGGCGCCGGCGACCAGGGGATGATGTTCGGCTACGCCTCCAACGAGACGGCGAACCTGATGCCGGCGCCGATCACGTTCGCTCACCAGCTGGCCGAGCGGCTGGCGGCGGTGCGCAAGGACGGCACGCTGGACTACCTGCGTCCCGACGGCAAGACGCAGGTCAGCGTCCGCTACGTCGACGGCCGCCCGGTCGCGATCGAGAAGCTGCAGATCTCCACGCAGCACGCCGAGCGCGAGACGCGCCAGCAGATCACCGACGATCTCTGGGAGACCGTCGTGTTGCCGGTCCTGCCGGCCGACCTCTACGACGCCGATCAGCTGCGCAAGGAGTTCCTCGTCAACCCGACGGGCCGTTTCGTCATCGGCGGTCCGGTCGGCGACGCGGGGCTGACGGGTCGCAAGATCATCGTCGACACCTACGGCGGCTTTGCCCGTCACGGCGGTGGCGCGTTCAGCGGCAAGGATCCGTCGAAGGTCGACCGCTCGGCCGCCTACGCGGCGCGCTGGGTGGCCAAGAACGTCGTCGCCGCCGGGCTCGCCGACCGCTGCGAGATCCAGGTCGCCTACGCGATCGGCGTCGCTCACCCGATCTCGGTGATGGTCGAGACGTTCGGGACCGAGAAGCTGCCGCGGGCCGAGATCCTGCGCCTGGTCGACGAGCACTTCGACCTCCGTCCCGGCTCCTTCCGCGAGGAGCTGCGCCTGCATCGGCCGATCTACCAGAAGACCGCGGCGTACGGCCACTTCGGCCGCGACGACCACGACTTCACCTGGGAGCGGACCGACCGGGCCGACGCGCTTCGCGAGTCGGCCGGGCTCGCGACCGAGTCGACCGTTTCCGCCTAGCTAGGCTGCGCGCATGTACGCGCGCTCGATCCTCACGTTTGTCGCCGTTCTCGCCGCTTGCGCGCTGATGCCCGCCGGAGCGCCGGCGCTTAACCTCACCAACTCCTTCACCTCCAGCAACGAGTCCTGGATGTCGACCAGCGCCAACGGCTGCTTCGACCCGCCGGTCGCAGCGACCTGGCAGGCCGGGGCAGGTAACCCCGACGGCGCCCTCGTCGACACCGACCACGATGCCGGCGACCTCTGCCCGTGGTATTTCACCAGCGTCGGCCCGGGCGGCGATCGCGTCGCCAACTACGGGGGCACGGTCAGCTTCGACATCTACGTAACCGGGATGCCCGACAGATTCGCCCATCTCAACCTCGTCGACGCCGAGGGCAAGGGGTTGTACGCGGCCAAGGCCCCGGCGCCGCTGCCGAACACGTGGACCTCGTTCACCTTCACCCTCGTCGAGGGTCCGCCGAACAGCTGGCTGTTCTCGGCCGATGGGGGCGATACAACCACCCCGGCCACACAGGCGAACATGTTCGACGTCCTCGCCAACCTCAACCACGTCGAGATCCTGGGCGACATGCGCAGTGGCGACTCCGGCGCGCAGACGCGACTCGACAACGTCAGCTTCCAGGAGCCCGCCGTGCCCCTCGACAGCGACGGCGATGGGGTCACGAACGCGTTGGACAGCTGCCCGCTCGAACCAGGGCCGGCTTCCAACGACGGCTGCCCGGTCTCGTCAAATGACCAGGCCTGCACGGCCGCGACGGACGCGCTCGACAAGGCGAGGGCGAAGCTCAAGAAGCTGAAGAAGCACGACGCCTCGAAGTCAGCGATCAAGAAGGCCAAGGCGAAGGTGAAGAAGGACCAGCAGGCCGTCGCCGCGGCCTGCTGAGCGCCCGGCGCGGGGGTTAGCCGGCCGGGGGCCGGGACGCGGGTTCCGCGGGCTCGTCGCCGAGCCCTTCGCTGCCCCCGCGACGGGTCGCGTCGTCGACCATGTGGACGACGTCCGCCGGGTCGGAGACCCCGGCGAAGACGAAGTTGTAGTCGTCGCCGGCGGCGGTATCGAAGTCCACGTTGCCGATCTGCAGCATCCGCTGGATGACGCTCTGCTGGTAGTTGACGTTCTGAACCCGCTCGAGGCGGGTCTCCTGGATCGTCCGCGAGACGATCCCGCGCTTGATGTGCAGGCGGCGGTCGGTGATCGTGTAGCTGGTCGCGACCCGCTTGATGAAGCCGACCAGGATCGTGCCCGCGACCCCGACCAGGGCGATCACCGAGACGAGCCCGGTCTTGGTCTCGTCGCCGAAGATGTTGGTGGCGAGGGCGACCAGCAGGCAGACGACAGCGGTCGCGAGGATCCCCTTGATGTAGAAGTCGAGGATCGCCCGCCAGGACGGGTGGCCCTCGTACAGGACCTGCTCTCCGGGATGCAGCTTCGGCGCCACGGGCGCCAGTCTAACCGCCGCACCCATGCCTAGGCTGGGCGAGATGTCGATCGCCAAGGTCGAGCCGCTGACCACGGCCCGCGCGCTGCGCGGGCCCTACGACTACAAGCTGCCCGAGCGCCTCGGCGAGGTCGGGGTCGGCACCGTGCTCGAGGTCCCGTTCGGCCGCCAGCGATTGCTCGGCGTCGTCGTCGCCCTCGCCGAGCGCAGCTCGCTGCCGGCGAGCCGCCTCGCCGAGCCGATCGCCGCGCTCGAGGCCGGGGTCTCCGGTGAGCTGGTCGAGCTCGGGCTCTGGGTGGCGCGCGAGTACTGCTCGACCCCGGCGCGCGGGCTCGAGCTGGTGCTGCCGCCGGGCACGGGCAGCGCCCGCGGCCAGACGCTGGCGAGGACGGAGGGGACGGTGGCGGCGACCACGACCGCGGCGGCGGCCCTCGAGACGGCGACGCTGGGACCGGTTCAGCGACGGGGGCTGGAGCTGCTCGTCGGCGCCGGCCGCGAGCTCGGTGCCGCCGAGCTGACGGCGGCCGGGGTGCCGCGCGATGCGCTGGTGCGGCTCGAGCGCCGCGGCTTCGTCGAGCTGGCCAGCCGCGAGGTGCGCCGGCGCCCGAGCGGTGCCCGCATCGGCGCCGAGCCCGGGGCGATCGAGCTCAGCGACGCCCAGCGGACCGCGGTCGAGCGGATCGTCTCCAGCCTCGACGGCGACCCCGCCGCGGACGGCCTCCTCCTGCATGGCGTCACCGGGTCGGGGAAGACGGAGGTCTACCTGGCGGCCGCCGAGGCGGCCCTGGACCGCGGCCGCGGGGTGATCGTCCTCGTGCCGGAGATCGGGATGACGCCGCAGGCGGTCTCGAGGTTCGCCGCCCGATTCGGCGACCGGGTCGCGGTCCTGCATTCCGGGCTCGGGGCCGGCGAGCGCCGCGACGAGTGGCACCGCCTGCGCGACGGCGAGGCGCGGATCTGCGTCGGCCCGCGCTCGGCGATCTTCGCCCCGATCGCCGGACTCGGGCTGATCGTCATTGACGAGGAGCACGATGCGAGCTACAAGCAGGAGGGCGACCCGCGCTACGACGGCCGCGAGGTGGCCCGCAGGCGGGCCGAGCTCGCCGGCGCCGCGTTGGTGCTCGGCTCGGCGACACCGCGCCCGGAGAGCTGGCTCGCGCTGGAGCGGATCGAGCTGCCCGAGCGGGTCGACGGCCGGCCGCTGCCGGCGGTCGAGGTGCTCGACATGCGCGGACGCGACGGGCGCGAGGGTCACCTGCACCCGCGAACTCGCGAGGCGCTCGGCGCCCTGCGCGAGGAGCGCGGCAAGGGGATCGTCCTGATCAACCGCCGCGGCTGGGCCCCGTATCTGACCTGTCGCGGCTGTGGCTGGTCGGCCGGCTGCCCGAGCTGCGACGTCTCGCTGGTCGTGCACAGGGCGGGGGAGGGGCTGCGCTGTCACCACTGCGGCCACGCCGAGCCGCTGCCGGTGGCCTGTCCCCAGTGCGGCTCGGTGACGCTCGCCCGGGCCGGCGCCGGCAGCCAGCGGGTCGAGGAGGAGATCTCGTCGGCCGCGGGGTCGTTGCCGGTCTTCCGGCTCGACGCCGACAGCACCGCCGGGGCCGGCGGGCACCTCGCGATCCTGGCGGCCTTTCAGGCCGCCGAGTCGGGCGTCCTCGTCGGCACCCAGATGGTCGCCAAGGGCCACGACTTCCACGACGTCGTGCTCGCGGTCGTGATCGACGCCGACTCGACCCTGCGCTTTCCCGACCTGCGCGCCGAGGAGCGGACCTTTGCGCTGGTCGCCCAGCTCGCTGGGCGCAGCGGGCGCGGCTACCGCGAGGGCAAGGTCCTGGTGCAGACGACGGCGCCGGGCGCCGCCGCGATCGCCTTCGCCGCCCGCCATGACGCGGCCGGGTTCCTCGCCGGCGAGCTGGAGCGCCGGCGCGAGCTCGACTACCCGCCCTACGCCCACCTGATCCGGATCGAGCTCTCGGCGCCGGACGGCGATCGGCTGCGGACCGCCGCGGCGAGCCTGCGCGGGGCGCTGGACGAGGCGCTGCCGCAGGGCGCCTCCGCGATCGGGCCGGCGCCGCGGTTTCGCGTCCGGGGCCGCGAGCGCCGCCAGATCCTGATCAAGGCCCCGGACCGCGCCGGCGCCGTCGGCGCGGTCCGCGAGACGGTTCACGCCGAGGCCCGGGCGCGTCGTTTGCACGGGATCAGGATCGCGGTCGACGTCGACCCCCAGTGATCCGGTGTGAGGGTGGCCTCATAAACTCGACCTGATGAGCGAAATGACCGAAGAGGAGCTCGAGGAGACGACGACCGAGGTCTCGCAGTCGGGCGGCGACGGGCTCAGCGACGAGGAGCGCGAGCAGCGCGCGGCGGCGCTGGCCGAGGTCGTCACCTTCGGCGACCCGGTGCTGCGCTCGCGGGCCTCGGAGGTCACCGAGTTCGGCCCGCGGCTCGCCGCCGAGGCGGAGCGGATGGTGTCGATCATGCGCGGCGCGATGGGCGTCGGCCTGGCCGCGACCCAGCTCGGCGTGCTGCGGCGCCTGCTCGTCTTCCAGGCCGCTCCGGACGCCAGGGCGACCGCGGTCGCCAATCCGGAGATCGAGTGGCTCTCCGAGGAGCTGGCGACGGCCGAGGAGGGATGCCTGAGCCTGCCCGGGATCGGTGTCGACGTCGAGCGCCCGCTGCACGCGCGGGTTCGCGGCTTCGACGTCGTGGGCGAGCCGCTGCTGCTCGAGGCGTCGGGCCTGGAGGCGCGCGTGCTCCAGCACGAGGTCGACCATCTCGACGGCGTGCTGATCCTCGATCGGACGGTGCGCGAGCAGCGCAAGGGAGCGATGCGGGCGCTGCGGGAGGGCGACAGCTACAGCCCGGAGCCCGATCCCGAGCCTGTCGATGAGTGATTCCGAATTCCCGCGCGCGCGGATGACGCACGGATACCGTCGCCGGATCGCGCCCGTCCTCCTCGCGCGTGCCCACCGGCACGCGCTTCGTCGGCCGTCCACGCCCGGCTCGGTTCCGTGCGCCCCCGCGCACACGCGAATCGGAATCAATCACCGCCCCGACGGGTGAGGCTCGCCTACTTCGGTACCTCGGAGTTCGCCGCGGCGGTGCTGCGGCGTCTCGCCGAGCACCCGGAACGCCGCCCGCGGCTGGTCGTCACCCCGCCGGACCGCCCGCGGGGGCGCGGACGCCGGATCGGACCCGTGCCCGCGGCCGCCGCCGCCGAGGAGCTGGGGATCGAGGTCCTGCGAACCGAGGCGACCGAGGCGCCGGAGGCGCTGGAGCGGATCCGGGCGGCCGAGCTCGAGCTCGGCGTGGTCTGCGCCTTCGGGCAGCTGCTGAAAGAGCCCCTGCTGTCCGAGCTGGAGCTGCTCAACGTGCACCCGTCGCTGCTGCCGCGATGGCGCGGCGCGGCCCCGATCGAGCGCTCGATCATGGCCGGTGACGTCGAGACCGGGGTCTCGATCATGCGGGTCACGGCGGGCCTCGATTCGGGTCCGGTGGCGGTGCAGGAGGCGATCGCGATCGGCGACCAGGACTATGGGGCGCTCGCGCCCCGGCTGGAGGACCTCGCCGGCCGCCTGCTGGCGGAGGCGCTCGAGCGTCGCTCGCGCGGCGAGCTCGAGCTGGTCGACCAGGACGACGGCGCCGCCACCTACGCCGAGAAGATCGAGCCCGCCGAGCGGCGGCTCGACCCGGCGCTGACCGCGATCGAGCTCGAACGCCGCGTGCGCGCCCTGACGCCGCACATCGGCGCCTACCTGGAGCTCGAGGACGGCGAGCGCCTGGGCGTGATCGAGGCCCGCGCCGAGGCCGGCAAGCTCGAGCCGGGCAGCCTCGCCGACGCGGATGGGCTGCGGCTCGGCTGCGGCGAGGGAACGCTGAGGCTGGTCCGGGTGCGCCCGTCCGGCGGCCGGACGATGGACGCCGAGGCCTACCTGCGCGGCCATCCGCTGCCGGAACTGTGACCACCCGGGCGAGGCAGCTCGCCTACGAGATCCTGCGGCGCACGTTCGAGGATGGCGCCTGGACCGATCGCGCCTTCACGGCGGCGGCGTCGCGGCTCGAGCTCGACGACCGCGAGCTGGCGCAGGCGCGCCGGCTCAGTTACGGCTCCGTCCAGCGGCGCGGGACGAGCGACCACGTGATCGGGGTGCTCGCCGGGCGGCGGGGCGGCCGGGTGGACGCGGCGGCCCTGGCGGCCCTGCGGCTCGGCCTCTACGAGCTGCTCTTCTCCGAGACCGCCGATCACGCCGCCGTCGACCAGGCGGTCGAGCTCGCCAAGCAGGGCACGCGCCGCTCCGGCCTCCCGCATGCCCGCGCCCGCGCGGCTTCGGGCTTCGTCAACGCGCTGCTGCGGCGCGCGGCGGCGGAGCGCGACGAGCTGCTCGGCGCCCTCGACGATTCGACCCCCGCCGGCGCCGCGGTCGCGCACTCCTATCCGCAATGGCTGGTCGAGATGTGGTGGGAGGAGCTCGGTCCGGCCGAGGCCCGGCTGCTGATGGCGGCGATGAACGAGCCGGCCGAGACGGCCCTGCGCGTCAACACGCTGCGCTCGGACCCGAAGGCCGTCGCCGCCGACCTGCGGGCGGCCGGGATCGAGGTCTCCGGGCCCGGGTCCGCTGAGCCGCTCAACCCGGCCGAGGCGCTCGTGGTGGATCGGGCGGGCGAGGCCGTCGGCGCCCGGATCGCGACCGGGGAGCTGGTGCCGCAGTCGCGCGGTTCGCAGGCGATCGTCGCGGTGCTCGACCCGCGGCCGGGCGACCGCGTGCTCGACATCTGCGCGGGGCCGGGGATCAAGACGACGGCGATCGCGGCACGGCTCGGCGACGAGGGCGAGGTCGTCTCGGTCGAGTCCGACCCGCGGCGGGCCGAGGAGATCGAGGCGCTCTGCGCCCGCGTCGGAGCCGGCTGCGTCAGCGTCCGGGTCTGCGACGCGACCGAGGCCGACCTCGGATCGGGCTACGATCGAATCCTCTTGGACCCGCCCTGCTCCGACCTGGGGACGCTGGCGTCCCGCCCCGATGCCCGCTGGCGCAAGTCGGCGGCCGACCCCGAGCGGCTCGGGTCGCTGCAGCGGCGCCTGCTGGTGCGCGCCGCGCGGGCGCTGGGGCCGGGAGGGACGCTCGTCTACTCCACCTGCACGATCTCGGCCCGCGAGAACGAGGACGTCGCCGTCGGCCTCGCCGAGTACGTCGGCGAGGCCGAGGCGGACGACCTCGGGGCGCTGCATCCGCGGCTCGCCTCGCGGCGCGACCGCCGCTTCCTGCAGCTGCTGCCCGAGCGCGACCACACGACCGGCTTCTTCTGCGCCCGCTTCCGCCGCCGGGGGTCGCCGTGATGGCCGACGAGCGCGCGATCCAGCGGCCGGCCTGCCCGGGGTGCGGCGAGCCGTGGCTGCGACCGACCCAGCTCCCGGGCCGCTACCGCTGCGTCTACTGCCTGTGCCGCTTCGAGCTCGTCTCCGGCTGTCCGAACTGCGGCGAGCACCAGACGATGGTCCGGATGTCCGCCGACGAGGACCTGCTCTGCCAGCATTGCGGCCACTCGATGCTGAATCCGGTTTGAGCGCCAGCACGGACACGCCGCAGAGCTACTCGGGGCGGCGGGTCGCTCCCTCGATCCTCTCCGCCGACTTCTCGCGGCTCGGCGCGCAGGTGGGCGAGGTGCTCGACGCCGGCGCCAGGGTGATCCACGTCGACGTCATGGATGGCCATTTCGTGCCGCCGATCACGATCGGGCCGCTGGTCGCCGCGGCGGTCGCCGACCAGGTGCACGAGGCCGGCGGCGCGATCGACGTCCACCTGATGATCGAGCGCCCCGAGCGGCAGATCGCCGAGTTCGCGAAGGCGGGTGCCGACTCGATCACGATCCACGCGGAGGCGACCGCGCACGCCAACCGCGCCCTGAACGCGATCCGCGAGGTGGGCTGCCTGGCCGGAATCGCGCTCAACCCGGGGACCCCGGCGGCAGCGGTCGCCGAGCTGCACGGCGTCGCCGATCTCGTCCTCTGCATGACCGTCAACCCGGGCTGGGGCGGCCAGCCGTTCATCTCCGCCTCCCCCGACAAGGTCCGCCGGCTCGCCGAGCTGCTCCCGGAGGCGCTGCTCGAGGTCGACGGCGGCATCGACCCGACCACGGCGCCGGTCGTCGCTGACGCCGGCGCGACGCTCTTCGTCGCCGGCTCCGCGATCTTCGGCGCGGCCGACCCGGGCGCGGCGTACCGGACGATCGTGGAGGCGGCGGGGGCGGAGTAGCGAGAGCGGCGTTACCGCGGCTCGTCTCTCCGCGAGATGTCGAGGTCCGGCGGCGTCGGCGGGGCGCTCAGCGCACCCGCCAGCTCCTGCCACCAGGCCCGCTCGGCGGACGCGGTCCCCGGTCGCGAGACCCGGCGGGCGCACCACTCGGCGAGGCGGCGGCGGCCGCCGACGGCGAGCACGTCGGCACCGGTGGCGGCGTAGCGCCCGTCGGCGAGGGCGACGAGTGCGCCGCTGCCATCGCGGCGGGTGCGCAGGCGCTGGGCGACGGGGATCTCCTCGATCGCCTCCGGGTTGGCGGGATCGCCGTCGCGTTCCGGGCTCCATGGCCGCACCGAGAAGACCTGGGGGGCGCCGCGCAGGGGCAGGGCCGCAACGGCGGGCGCGCCCAGTGGCCCTTCGCGCCAGCGCCCGGCGAGGCGCTGCACGTCGGCCAGCGCCTCGATCCGGGCGACGATGTGGAGCTCGTCGCCCTCCTCGATCTCGGTCGAGCCGCGCGGCGGCAGAGCCGATCGCTCGCGGACGATCAGGTTGACGAGCGCGTCGCGCGGCAGCTCCAGCTCCTTGATCGTGTGGCCGACGGCGGCGTCGCCCGGGCGGACCCTCCAGACGAACGACTCGCCGCCGAGCTCGCGGATGATCCCGGTCTCGATCAGCGGCGGCGGCAGCGTGGGCTCGTCGCTGATCACTCCGAGCCGGTGGGCGAGCGGCTCGAACGTCGTCCCCTGAATCAGGGTCGAGGTGAGGACGACGAAGAAGACGACGTTGAAGATCTCCTCGGTGTCGCCGACCCCCGCGACCACCGGGAAGGTCGCGAGCCAGATCGGGATCGCGCCGCGCAGGCCCGCCCAGCCGAGCATCAGGCGTTCACGGTTGTTGAACGGCGACAGCGCGCTGGCCACGAACGCGGCGAGCGGGCGGGCGACGAAGATCAGCGCCGCCGAGAGCAGCAGGCTCTGACCCGCGACGTCCCCGAGCCCGCTCGGGAAGACCAGCAGGCCGAGCAGGGCAAAGAGCGAGATCTGCGCGACCCAGGCAAGGCCCTGGTGGAACGCGATCGTCGTCTGCTTCGCGGGCACCGGCCCGGTGCCCAGGATCAGGGCGGCGATATAGACGGACAGGAAGCCCGAGCCGTGGACCAGCTCCGGCACGCCGTAGGCGAGCGCCGCTGTCGCGATCGACGCGACGGGGTAGAGCCCCGGGCTGGGCAGGTCGAGGTTGCGAAAGCACCAGCGGGCGCTCCAGCCGATCGCGACGCCGAACGCCAGCCCGACCGCGAGCTTCAGCACCAGGCTGCCGGCCATGTCGGCGACCCCGTAGTCGTCCATCTGGATCCAGTCGATGAACCCGGTCACCAGCAGCAGGGCCACCGGGTCGTTCATTCCCGACTCCCCCTCGAGCGCGCGGGCGAGCGGCTTGCGCAGCCGCGAGTTGCGCAACACGGCGAAGATCGCGGCGCTGTCGGTCGCGGCGACGGCCGAGCCGATCAGCAGGCCCTCGAGCGTCGAGAGGTCGAACAGCCAGACCGCGACCAGCCCCGTGATCACCGCGGTGATCACGGTGCCGATCGTCGCCAGCGAGATCGCCGTTCCGAGCACCGGCCGGATCTCCTTCCAGCCGGCGGTGAGGCCACCCTCGAAGAGGATGAGGATCAGCCCGATCGTGCCCAGCGTGCGGGCCAGCTCGTAATTATCGAACTCGACCCCGCCGGGCCCCTCGGAGCCGACCAGCATGCCGAGCCCGAGGAACAGCAGCAGGCCCGGGACGCGGACCCGATCGGCAGCCTTGGCGGCAACGAGCCCCGCCGCGAGCAGCAGCCCGGCGACGAGTATCAGCTGATAGTCCGACAAAGGGGGAAGGTATCGCGGCTAGCTGGCCTCGTCGGCGAGGGCGAGGCCCGCCTCGACTTCCTCGGCGGCGGTCAGCCCCCGGCCCGCGCCGCCGCCGGCCGCCCGCGGGTCCGCGTAGACCCGCCGCAGGAGCACGAACAGGACCGCCGCGGCGGCGAGGAAGCCGACCTCGATCCGGCGCGCCGGATCGAACACCGGGATCAGGGCCCAGACCAGGAAGCCGGCCGCGCAGGCGCCCCAGGCGGCGCAGGCGCGGCGCGCCTGGCCCTGGGCGAGCGCCGCCTGGTTGAGCGTCGTCGAGGCGAGATAGAGCCCCATCGCCGCGGTGACGATCAGCAGCCCGGCCCGGTCGTAGTCAAACCGGTCGGAGAAGGCGATCTGCATCAGCGCCGGCCCGGCGATCGCGACCACGACGGCGACCAGGGCGGTGAAGGCGAAGATGGCCCGCAGCGTCATCCCGACCGAGACCTCGAACGCCGCCGCCGCCTCGTCGCCGCCGCGCGAGCGCAGCCGGGTGAGGTGGGGGAGGAGGCTGATCGCGATCCCCTGGAAGACCAGCAGCGGCGCCCGCGCCAGCATAAGGACGTTGAAGATGTAGCCGGCCTCGGCGGCACCCTCCTCCGCGCGGACGAGCAGCGGCCCGGCGTTGAGGAAGATCTGCTCGCTGAGCATGATCAGCAGGACGGCGGCGGCGAAGGCGCCGCCCGCCGCGAGGCCCGAGGCCTCCGACGGCCCCGCCGGCGCCGGCGTCGCCGGAGCCGTCATCGCCGCCCGCCCGACGAACGCCAGCGGGACGACGAGCAGGGAGAAGAGCGGCGCCGCGACGACCCCGACCGCAACCGCGTCGCGGCCCGCGGCGACGCCAACGGCGACGGCGAGCGAGAACGCCATCCGCGAGAACGACTCGGAGACCAGCAACCCGGCGAGCAGGCCGAACATGGCCTCGCCGGCCAGGTAGCCGCGGGCGAAGAAGCTGGCTGCGAAGGCGAGCACCGCGCCGACGTAGATCCAGTACATCGCCGTTGAGCCGGAGAACAGGTCGTCGGTGAGCGGAACGCGAAGCGCCAGGGCGACGATCGTGAAGCCGACCGCGACCGCCCCCTGGATCCGCGCCGCCGTCCGCAGGCTCGGCCCGATCGGCCGGCCGTGGGTCCGCCGCTCTGCGACGCTGCGGGAGATGAACTGCTCGACCGGCCGGTGGAGGACCGAGATCGTGACGAAGGTCGCCGACCAGAGCACGACGATCTCGCCGTACGCGGTCGCGTCGAGATTGTGCGCCGCGAGCGCGAAGAAGACGTAGGTGAGCAGCCCCGCGGCGCCCACCCCGGCCGAGAGCGTCCCCGCGGAGCGCCCGAAGCTGCGCGCCTGGGGCTCGCCGGTCATCCTCGCGCAAGCTACCCGGAGGCGACGAAAAGGGGAGTAGACTCCTGTTGACTGACTAGTCAATCAGGTGTGCTAACGATGACTTTGGTCGCCACAGACGAGGATCGAGCCCATCTGCGGCGGGCCCTGGAGCTCGCCGACCGCGGTCGCGGCCGGGTGAGCCCGAACCCGATGGTCGGGGCCGTCATCGTCCGCGACGGCGAGGTGATCGGCGAGGGCTTCCACGCCGAGCTCGGCGGCCTGCACGCCGAGGCCGCCGCGCTCGCCGACTGCCGGGAGCGCGGCCACGACCCGGCCGGGGCCATGATCTACGTCAGCCTCGAGCCCTGCGCCCACCAGGGCCGCCAGCCGCCCTGCACCCAGGCGATCCTCGCCGCCGGGCTCGCTCGCGCGGTGATCGGTTGCGACGACCCCAGCGAGAAGGCCTCCGGTCGCGGCCCGGGGATGCTCCGCGACGGCGGTGTCGAGGTCGAGTTCATCGACGGTGCCGAGGCGGCCGCCGCCCGGCGGTTGATCCAGCCGTTTCGCAAGCACGCCCGCACCGGCCTGCCGCTCGTGACCCTGAAGTCGGCGATCAGCCTGGACGGGTTCACGGCGACGCCGAGCGGCGACTCGCGCTGGATCTCCGGCACGGAGAGCCGGGCGCTCGTCCATCGCTGGCGCGCCGAGGCCGACGCGGTCGCGGTCGGGATCGGGACCGCGCTCGCCGACGATCCGCTGCTGACTGCGCGCGACGTCGACAACCCCGGCTCCGTTCATCAGCCGGCGCGCGTCGTCTTCGACTCCGCGGCGCGGCTGCCGCTCGACTCGGCGCTGGTGCGCTCGATCGCCGACGCGCCGCTCTACGTCTTCGTCGAGGCCGGGGCCGACCTCGATCGTGTCGAGGCGCTGCGCGCTGCCGGGGCCGAGGTGATCGAGCTCGCCGGCGAGCGCGATCGCCGGCTCGCCGATGCGCTCGCCGAGCTCGGCCGCCGCGAGATCACCTCGCTGCTGGTCGAGGGCGGCGCCGAGCTCGCCGGCTCCCTGCTGGCGGCCGGGGCGGTCGACCAGCTGCGGGTCTTCGTCGCCCCGAAGGTGCTCGGAGCCGGGCGGCCGCTGGCCGTCGGAGCCGGCTTCGAGCGGGTGGCCGAGGCGCTCGTGCCGCTGGCGGTCGAGTGGGAGCGAAGCGGCGAGGACATGCTCGCCGCCGCCCGGTTGAGGGAGTGGTGAGCGGCTGATGTTCACCGGGATCGTGGAAGAGATCGGGGCGGTCAGCGGCCTCTACGCGGGGGAGGCGGGAACGAAGGTGGGGATCCTGGCCGGCTTCGCGGGCGAGCTGCGGGAGGGCGACTCGATCGCCGTCGAGGGCGTCTGCCTGACGGCGACCACTGTGCGCCCGGACGGTTTCGACGCCGACGTGATGAACCAGACGCTCTCGCTGACCACGCTCGGCGATCTCAGCGGTGGCTCGCGCGTCAACCTCGAGCCCGCGCTGCGCGCCGGCGATCCGCTCGGCGGCCACATCGTCCAGGGCCACGTGGACGGCGTCGGCGAGGTCCTCGCCGCGACCGAGGACGGTTTCGCGCGCCGGTTGCGCGTCCGGGTGCCGGACGGCCTCGAGCGCTATCTGGTCGAGCACGGCTCGGTGACGGTCGCCGGGGTCAGCCTCACGGTCGCGGGCCTGGATCAGGACTGGTTCGAGGTCTCGCTGATCCCGGAGACCCTCGAGCGCACCACGCTCGGCGCCGCGGCCGTCGGCACTCGCGTCAACCTCGAGCTCGACGTCGTCGCGCGTTACGTCGAGCGCCTTCTAGGCTTCAACGAAGGGAGCAAGTGATGTCCGAGACCGCAACCCAGACTCCGTTCGCGACGATCGAAGAGGCGATCGATGACATCCGCCGCGGGCGGATGGTGGTCGTCTGCGACGACGAGACGCGCGAGAACGAGGGCGATCTGACGATGGCCGCCCAGTTCGCCACCCCGGAGACGATCAACTTCATGGCCAAGGAGGGCAGGGGGCTGATCTGCCTGACGCTGACCGGCGAGCGCTGCGACGAGCTCGCCCTCAACCTGATGGCGGCCAAGAACGAGGCGCCGCTGCAGACGGCCTTTACGGTCTCGGTCGAGGCCCGCGAGGGCGTGACGACGGGGATCTCGGCGGCCGATCGCGCGCACACGATCCAGGTCGCGATCGACGCCCGCTCCACGCCGGAGTCCCTGGTCCAGCCCGGGCACGTGTTCCCGCTGCGGGCCAAGGAGGGCGGCGTGCTCGAGCGAGCCGGTCAGACCGAGGCCGCCGTCGACCTCGCGCGGCTCGCCGGGCTCAATCCGGCCGGGGTGATCTGCGAGATCATGAACGACGACGGGACGATGGCCCGGGTCCCCGACCTCGTCCCCTACTGCGAGCGCCACGGCCTGAAGATGATCACGGTCGCCGACCTGATCGCCTACCGGCGGCGCACCGAGCGGCTGGTCGAGCGGGTGGTCGCCACCAAGCTGCCGACCGCGTTCGGCGAGTTCACGGCGGTCGGCTACCGCTCGTTGCTCGACGACAAGCACCACGTCGCGATGGTCAAGGGCAACGTCGCCGGGGCCGAGGACGTGCTCGTGCGGGTGCACTCCGAGTGCCTGACCGGCGACGTCTTCCACTCCCTGCGCTGCGACTGCGGCGAGCAGCTTGAGGCGGCGATGGCGATGATCGAGCGCGAGGGCCAGGGCGTCCTCCTCTACCTCGCCCAGGAGGGCCGCGGGATCGGCCTGCTGAACAAGCTGCGCGCCTACAAGCTCCAGGAGGAGGGGCTCGACACCGTCGACGCCAACCTGAAGCTCGGCCTGCCCGCCGACCTGCGCGACTACGGCATGGGCGCCCAGATCCTGGTCGATCTCGGGCTGACCAGCATCCGCATCCTGACCAACAACCCGAAGAAGATCCACGGGCTCGAGGGCTATGGCCTCTCGGTCGCCGAGCAGGTGCCGATCCAGTCGGTCCCCAACCCGCACAACGAGGAGTACCTGAACGCGAAGCGCGACAAGATGGGCCACGTCCTCCACCACCAGGGCCTGCCGCTCGACGAGGAGCTGCTCCACGACGAGCACGAGCACGACGAGGAGAGGCGTGGCTGACGGGCATCTGAGCGGCGACTACGCAGTAGTCGTCGCGGTCTTCTACGAGGACCTTGCCGAGCGGCTCGTCAATGGGGCCACGGAGGCGTTCGTCGAGCAGGGGGTCGGCGCGGCTTCGATCCACACCTACGAGGTCCCGGGCGCCTTCGAGCTGCCGTTCGCGGCCAAGCTCTGCGCCGAGAGCGGGCGCTTTGCCGGCGTGGCCTGCCTCGGCGTCGTGATCCGCGGCGAAACCGACCACTACGACTTCGTCTGCTCGGAGGCGGCGCGCGGGATCCAGCAGGTTCAGCTCACCACGGGCGTTCCCTGCTCCTTCGGCGTGATCACCTGCGACACCCGCGAGCAGGCCGAGGCGCGGGCCGGCGGCGACAAGCGCGACCAGGGCCGAAACGCCGCCGAGGCGGTGCTCCGATCGGCCCAGCTCCGCGCCTCCATCAGCGCCTAGCCCGCTACCATCACGCGTCCGATGGCCAAGGTCTGCTTCAGCTGCGGCAAGGGTCCCGCGTTCGGCAATTCGCGCAGCCACTCGATGGTCGCCACCCGCCGGCGCTTCAACCCGAACCTGCAGAAGGTGAGGATCGACGACGACGGGCGACCTCGCCGCGTCTACGTCTGCACGCGCTGCCTCAAGGCCGAGCGCGTCACCAAGCACGCCTAGTCAGAGCGTGGGAGTAGGCTCCCGCGCCGTGCCGGACTCATCGATCGTTCGCTTTCGCCACGTGGTCGGCGTCGCGCTCGCCCACCTCGAGGCGAGGCGCGAGGAGATCAACGACCTCAACGTCTTCCCGGTCGCCGACGGCGACACCGGGGACAACATGGCGTTGACCATGCACCACGTCCTCGACCAGCTCGACGAGCTCGAGCGCGACGCCGCCAACGGCGATCCGCGCCGCCCGGAGATCGTCCGCGAGGTGGCGCGCGCCGCGCTGCTGGGCGCCCGCGGCAACTCGGGTGTGATCCTCAGCCAGATCGTCCGCGGGGCCGCCGAGAAGGTGGCGACGCCGCCCGGCCGGCTGATCGACCCCGAGCTCATCGAGGCCGCGCTCACCAACGCCAGCGAGGCGGCCTACGCCTCGGTCCGCGATCCGGCCGAGGGCACGATGCTGACCGTGATCCGCAGCATGGCCGAGGCGGTCGCCGAGCGCCGCGCCCAGTGGCAGCGCGAGCGCCTCGATCCCGATGCGACCGCGGACGAGCAGAACGCACTGCTCGCCGAGATGCTGGCGACGGCGCTGTTCGCCGGCGAGGAGGCCGTCCGCCACACGCCCGAGCAGCTCGACGTGCTGGCCAAGGCGGGGGTTGTCGACGCCGGCGCGCTCGGCCTCGTGGTGATCATCCGCGGCATGGTCGCCGGGCTGGCCGGCGAGCAGGTGCAGCTGCCGGAGATCCCCCACTACGCCGCCGCCCGCCTCGACCAGGTCCACCACGCCGACTCGGCCTATCGCTACTGCACCAACTTCATCGTCACCGGCACGGCGCTCGACGGCGAGTCCTTCGTCGGCGGGCTCGACCAGCTCGGCGACTCGGTGCTCGTCGTCGGCGACGAGGCCACGCTCAAGGTCCACCTGCACACCGACGACCCCGATGCGGCCAAGGCGCTCTTCGCCGGCGCCGGAGCGGTCACCCGCGAGGACATCGCCGACATGCACGAGCAGGTCGCGGGTCAGCGGGCCCGCCTCGACTCCGGCCGCACGGCGGTCGTCGCGGTCGCCGGGGGCGAGGGGATGCGGCGGCTGTTCCAGAACCTGGGCGCGGTCGTCGTCGACGGCGGCCCGACGCTCAACCCGCCGACCAAGGACCTGCTGGCGGCGATCGACTCCGTAGCCGCCGCCGAGGTTCTCGTGCTGCCGAACTCGAGCAACGTCCAGATGGCCGCCGAGGAGGCGGCGCGGCTGGCGGCCGGGTCCGACCGCAAGGTGATCGTCGTGGCCTCGGAGTCGCAGCAGGCGGCGCTCGCCGCCCTGGTCGGATTCGATCCCGACGAGACGGCGGAGGCGAACGCCGAGCGCCTGCAACGCGAGCTGACCGCGATCCGCGTCGGCGCCGTGGCCCCGGCCGCCCGCGACGACGCCGAGGGACGCTTTCGCCGCGGCGACTCGGTCGGCTTTGCCGACGGCGAGCTGGTCGCCTGGGGAGGCGCCGGCTCGACCCTGATCGAGACGGTCGCCGCGCTTGTCGACGGCGCCGAGATCGTCACCGTGATCGAGGGAGCGGAGGCGCCGCTGGCCCTGGACCAGCTCGACCTCGAGCTGCCGAACGGGATCGAGCTCGAGCTGCAGCGGGGCGGGACCGCGAACTACTCCTGGCTGATCGCCTCGCAGTGACCCTGCTCGACGAGGTGCTCGCGGCGCACGGCGGCCTCGAGCGCTGGCGCCGCGTGCGCACGATCCGCGGCCGGGTCCGCTCCGGCGGCCTGCTGATCCGCACCCGGGTGCCGGGCACCGCGTTTCGCGACGCACGGCTGGAGGCGTCGGCGCGGGAGCCGGTGGGCTCGGCAACCCCGTTCCCGCGCCAGGGCCAGCGAGGGGTGTTCGACCACGGCGCGGTCCGGATCGAGACGCTCGACGGCGAGGTTGTCGCGTCGCGCGAGCGTCCCCGAGAGCTCTTCTTCGGCCGCGCCGGGCTGCGCCGCAACCTGCGCTGGGACGCGCTCGACTCGATCTACTTCGCCGGCTACGCGTGGTGGAACTACCTCTCGGTCCCCTTCCTGCTGGCGCGGGAGGACGTCCGTGTGCACGAGATCGAGCCCTGGCGCGAGGGCGGCGAGACCTGGCGGCGCCTCGAGGCCCATTTCCCCGACGACCTCGACACCCACTCGCCCCGCCAGCTCTTCTACTACGACCCGGCTCTGCGGTTGCGCCGCCACGACTACACCGCAGAGGTGGTGGGACGGTGGGCGCGGGCGGCGCACATGTGCGCGGACCACGTCGAGGTGGACGGCCTGCTGTTCCCGACCCGGCGCTGGGTGCGCCCGGTCGGCCCCGGCAACCGGCCCCTGCCGCTGCCGACCCTGGTATCCCTGCAGCTCTCCGAGATCGAGGTCGAATGAGCAGGCGCGAGAAGCCGCTGCTGTGGCACATCCCCGTCTCGCACTACAGCGAGAAGGCCCGCTGGGCGCTCGCCCACAAGGGGATCGAGCACGACCGCAAGTCGCCCGTCCCCGGCGCCCACATCGCCTATGCGCTCTGGCTCACCCGCGGCGCCCACAAGACCTTCCCCGTCCTCACCCTCGACGGCCGCAACATCGGCGACTCGACGGCGATCATCGCGGCGCTGGAGGAGCGCTGGCCGCAGCGCCCGCTCTATCCGAAGGACCCGGCCGAGCGCCGCCGGGCGCTCGAGCTCGAGGACTGGTTCGACGAGCAGATCGGCCCGCAGATCCGCCTGCTCGCCTGGCACGAGCTGCGCACCGACCGCGAGCGGATGGAGGAGCTCGGCTACAAGATGATCCCGCCGTCCATGCGCGAGAACCGGTTCGCGCGCCCGGCGTCGGGGCGCTTCGGCTCCGTCTACGTGAACCTGCGCTTCCGCGTCGCCGATGACGGGAAAGCGGCCGCCGCCCGGTCCAAGGTGGTGGAGGCGCTCGACCGGCTCGAGGCCGAGCTCGACGCGAACGGCGGCGGCGAGTTCCTGGCCGGGGACTCGTTCTCGGTCGCCGACCTGACCGCTGCCTCGCTCCTCTACCCGATCGTCAACCCGCCGGAGGGCCCGCGGATCATCCCGGACGGGAACCCCGCGCTGGAGGAGTTCTTCGGCCCGCTGCGCGAGCGCCCGGGGGGCCGCTGGGTGAGCGAGATGTTTGCCCGCCACCGGAGGCCCGTCCGCCAACCGGCAGAGGTCTGACCCCCTTTACCAGCCCTCGGTCCCGGGCTCGCCCTTGAACGGCCCCTCGATCTCGTCGGTGACCCAGCCGCCGTAGAAGCTGCCGCCCTGCGGGCGGACCCGCTCGTCGCCGAGGTAGGCGGCGTCGACCCGGCCGGCGTAGAAGGCGATGTGGTCCCGCAGCTCGGCGAAGGCCTCGCGCGGCTCGGCGTAATACCAGCCGGCGGCCTCGGACCTGGCATCGCCGACCGCGAGGTCGTAGTAGCTCGCCTGGCCCTTCCACTCGCAGAACGTGTGCTTGGTCGGAACCTCCGTCAGCAGCTCGGTGCGCACATCCTCCGCCGGGATGTAGACGGTCGGCGGGCTGGCGGTCTCGAGCACCCGTAGCGCGCGGTCGGACTCGGCGACCAGCTTCCCGCCGTGCTCGACCCGGACCCTGCGGTCGAGCGGCTCGATCCGCGGCGGGCGCGGGTAGTCCCAGACCGACTCCTTCGGGCGCGCGGGGCTGCTCACGCTATCTCCACGATCGCCTCGATCTCGACCGGGACGTCGAAGGGCAGCTGCGCGGCGCCGATCGCCGAGCGGGCGTGGCGCCCTGCCGGATCGCCCCAGAGCTCGAGCACCAGGTCGGTGAAGCCGTTGATCACCGCCGGCGGCTTGTCGAAGCCGGGGCCGCACTGGACCAGTCCCAGTGCCTTGACCCAGGACGTGACCCGATCGAGGTCGTCGAGCTCGGCCCGCAGCGAGGCGAGGATCGAAAGCGTCGTCAGCCGGGCCGCCTCCTGGCCCTGCTCGAGGGTGAGCTCGCCGCCGACCCGCCCCGTGGCCAGGACCTCGGGACCGTCCATCGGCAGGTGCCCGGAGACGTAGGCGTGCGAGCCGCTGACATGGACGAGGTCGAACTTGAACTCGACCCCCGGCGGCGGCGCGAACGGCCGCGGCAGCTCCAGTCCCAGCTCCGCGAGTCGCTCGTCGATCCGTCCCATCCCAGGCGGAATCTAGCCTGTGCGGGGAGTTGAGTCCTCCACGAGCGATCGGCTCGGGTGAACCCCAGGATCGAACGGCGCTGCGCGCCGTCGAGCTGCGCTCGCGGCCGCGCCCGAGCCGCCTCGCGGCGCCGATCTCATCCCTGCGCGGGGCCGGGCCGAAGCTCGCCGCCGCCGCGGCCGAGATCGGGATCGAGACGCTCGGCGACCTGCTCTGGCATGTACCGCACGGCCATCGCGACCGGGCCGGCGTCCGCGAGGTGGCCGACCTGCGGATCGGCGAGCAGGCGACGGTGATGGTCAGCGTGCGCTCGGCGCGGGTGCGCCCGACGCGCCGGCGCAACCTGAGGCTGGTCGAGGCGGCGGTCGCCGACCAGAGCGGGCCGATGAAGGCGGTCTGGTTCAACCAGGCCTACCTCGCCGAGCGCCTGCACCCGGGGACCCGCCTGCTGCTGAACGGCAAGCTCGACCGCTCCGGGTTCCGGGTCGCCACCCACGAGATCGTCGGCGCCGGGGCGGGCCCGTCACCGGCGGGCCTGCACACGACCGGGATCGTCCCCGTCCACAACGCGACCGCGAGCCTCTCGGCGAACCGCCTGCGCGAATGGGTCTGGCAGGCCGCCGAGCGGGTCACCGACGCGATCGAGTCGCTGCCCGCCGAGTTGCGCGCCCGGAGGGGCCTCGGGGCGGAGGCTGACGCGCTGCGCTGCGCTCACTTCCCCGACTCGCCCGAGCAGGCGACGGCGGCCCGCGACCGGCTCGCCTTCGAGGAGCTCTGCCTGCACCAGGGGGCGCTGGCGATGCGCCGCGGGGCGCGGCGGGAGTCGCGGCCCGGGATCGAGATCGGGCCGGCGGGCGAGCTGGTCGGGCGCTGGCTGGACTCGCTGCCCTTCGAGCCCACCGCGGGCCAGCGCCAGGCCTTCGACGAGATCGACGCCGACCTCGCCGCCGGCCGGCCCATGCAGCGGCTGCTGATGGGCGAAGTCGGGTCCGGAAAAACGATGATCGCCGTGTACGCGATGCTGCGGGCGCTGGAGGCCGGCCACCAGGCGGCGATGATGGCGCCGACGGAGACCCTGGCCGAGCAGCACGCGCTCACCCTCGACTCGCTGCTCGGGGCGCCGGAGCTGGGGGCGATCCCGTTCGCGCTGCTGACCGGGGCGACGCCGGCCGCTCGCAGGCGCGAGATCCTCGGCCGGCTGGCGAGCGGTGAGCTCGGCCTGGTGCTCGGCACCCACGCCCTGATCGAGCCCGATGTCCGCTTCGCCGACCTCGCCGTCTGCATCGTCGACGAGCAGCACCGCTTCGGGGTCCGCCAGCGGGCGGCGCTCGACGCCAGGGGCCCCGGCGAGGCGGCCCCGCACGTCCTCCACATGACCGCGACGCCGATCCCTCGGACGCTCTCGCTGACCGCCTACGGCGACCTCGACGCGACCACGATCCGCGAGCTGCCGGCCGGCCGGCGGCCGGTGAAGACGTGGGTGGTCGGGGAGGAAAAGCGCGCCGGCGCCTACGGGTTCATCCGCGAGCGCCTGCGCGAGGGGCGCCAGGCCTACGTCGTCTGTCCCCTGGTCGCCGACTCCGAGAAGCTGCAGGCAAAGGCCGCGAGCGCCGAGGCGGAGCGCCTGCGGGCGGGCGAGCTCGCCGACTTCCGGGTCGGGCTCCTGCACGGGCAGATGTCGTCGCGCGAGAAGGCGGCGGTGATGGACGAGTTCGTCACCGGGGAGCTCGACGTGCTCGTCGCCACGACCGTGATCGAGGTCGGGATCGACGTCCCCAACGCCACCGTGATGCTGATCGAGGGCGCCGAGCGCTTCGGCCTCTCGCAGCTGCACCAGCTGCGGGGCCGGGTGGGGCGCGGCGCGCACGAGAGCCAATGCATCCTGTTCGCGAAGCTCGAGGGACAGTTCGCGAAGCGGAGGATGGAGGCGATCGAGGGCTCCAGCGACGGCTTCGAGCTCGCCGAGGTCGACCTGACGCTGCGCGGCGAGGGCGAGATCCTCGGCACCCTCCAGCACGGCCTGCCGCGCTACCGCGTCGCCGAGCTGCCGGAGGACGCGGAACTGCTCGTCGCCGCGCGCGCCGAGGTGGTGGCGATGCTCGAGCGCCACGGCAGCCTCGACGCCCCCGAGCTCGGCCCCTTCCTCGACGCCGCCCGGGCGCGGTTCGGGGACGAGCGCGTCGAGGGGATCGCCGCCTAGTGAGGCTCACGGGAGGACGGCTCGGCGGGCGCAAGCTGCTCTCGCCGCCGGCGAAGTCGCAGGCGGTGCGCCCGACCTCCGACCGCGCCCGCGAGACCCTCTTCGCGGTGCTCGGCGACGTCTCCGACCTCAGCGTCCTCGACCTCTTCTGCGGCACCGGTGCGCTGGCGATCGAGGCGATCTCGCGCGGCGCCGACTCGGCGGTGCTCGTCGACCGCGCCACGGCGCTGGCGGGCCGCAACGTCGAGGCGCTCGGGATCGCCAACCGCTGCGAGCTCGTGCGCGCCGACGCGGTCCGCTACCTGGAGCGCACCGAGGAGCGCTTCGGCCTCGTCTTCTGCGACCCGCCCTATAAACTCGCCGCCCGCCTTGGCCCGGAGCTCGCGAAACATCTGCCGCCGCGTCTCGCCCGATATTCCCGCCTCGTGGTTGAGAGCTCCGCGCGCCGTCCGCTCGAGATCGATCTGCCCGAGCGCACCTGGAAGCTCGTCGACGAGCGGCGGATCGGCGAGGCGCTGATCCGGATCCACGCCAGAAAATGAATCCGAGCGCGAAGATCGCGGTCTGCCCGGGCACCTACGACCCGGTGACCAACGGCCACCTCGACATCATCGGGCGCGTCTCGCGCGTCTTCGAGCAGGTCGTCGTCGGCGTCGTCGGCCAGGGGATTCGCAAGTCGAAGTCGATGTTCACGGCGGAGGAGCGCCGCGGCTTCCTGATCGAGGCGACCGCCGACCTGCCCAACGTCGAGATCGAGATCTTCACGAACCTGGTCGTCGACTTCGCCCGCGAGCACGACGCGAGCGTGATCGTCAAGGGGATCAGGGCGATCTCCGACTTCGAGTACGAGCTGGAGATGAACCAGCTCAACCGCAAGCTCGCCCCGGAGATCGAGTCCGTGTACGTGTTCGCGTCGCCGGACTACAGCTTCCTCTCCTCGACCGGGGTGAAGGAGATGGCGACTTTCGGCGGCGACATCTCCGACTTGGTGCCGGCGCCGGTGGCCGCCGCGCTGAAGGAGCGGGCACAGCGCGACTGATGGGCAGGAGCTTGCAAGAGGGCGCCGAAACCCGCCTCCTAGCAGCCCATCTAGTCTCGGCCGCGTAAGCTTCCACGACCGCTCATGGACGTCCTTGTACTCATAGACAAGCTCGACGACCTGATCCACAACGCGCGGCCGGTGCCGCTCACGGATCAGGTTCGCGTCGATCGCGAGGAGATCTACGATCTGCTCGATCAGATGCGCGCCACGATCCCCGAGGAGATCAAGCAGGCGCGCTGGATCGTCAAGGAGCGCCAGGAGATGCTCGCCGAGGCAAAGCGCGAGGCCGAGCGCGTGGTCAAGGAGGCCCGCGACCAGTCCGAGCGCCTGATCTCCGACGAGGAGGTCTACAAGCAGGCCGAGCGCGCCGCCGAGGAGATCATCGAGGACGCGCGCGAGACCGAGCGCCAGATCCGCCTCGGCGCCGAGGACTACGCGGACGAGATCCTCTCCACCCTCGAGGTCAACCTCGAGAAGTTCCTCTCCGCCGTGCAGCGTGGCCGCGACCGGCTCGCCGGCCGCGACGACGAGCCCGTCGAAGTCGGCTAGCGCTCTCTCGGATAGCGTCCGCCTCCCCGACCCGGGAGGTTCACGTGAGCGAGCGGTGGTTCTCCGACGAGGAGCTGGCCGAGATGTCGCGGCCGACGATGGAGCGGGCGGCCGAGGCGATCGACGCCGGTGACCTGGAGGGCGCGAAGGCCCTGTGCGAGTCGATGCGCTACGAGTCGCAGTTCATGCACGACCTGCTGGTCGACGGGGTCGCCGGGCTGATCTCGTTCGTCAAAGAAAAGCTGGGCGATGAGGGCGTCGAGGAGGCCTGGGAGTACTCGCTGGAGCGCAGCTGGCGCAAGCCGGTCGAGACGATCGACAAGCTCGACCGCAGGACGGTCGCCGAGTCGCTGGCGGCGACCTGGCGCGCCCACTCGACCTCCGGCGTGGGCCCGAACCCCGGCGCCTTCGTGATCAACGAGGACTCAGAGAAGCTGACCTTCACGATCAACCCCTGCGGGTCCGGGCAGCGGCTGTGGCGCAACCGCCGCTACGGGCCCGACGGCTGGGGGGTGACCGACGAGGCGCACTCGTGGAGCTACGACCGCGAGGGCTTCCCCCTCTACTGCACGCACTGCGCGTTCATGAACGAGACCCTGCCGATCCGCTGGATCGGCCACCCGGTCTATCCCTCCGATCCGCCGGAGGACTTCGACCGCGACCCGTGCACGTGGTACTGGTACAAGAACCCGGCCGATATCCCCGAGCGACACTTCTCGCGCCATGGGCTCGAGCGCGGCGGCTGAGCCGCCGGACCCGGCCGCGGTCCGCGAGGTCCTCGCCGAGGCCGGCAGGGATCCGGGCGAGGTCGAGCTGAGCGCGATCGAGGGTGGCGCCTCGCGCCAGACGTTCCTCGTCCAGGCAGGCGGCGAGCCGGTCTACGTGCTCCGGCGAGAGCCAGCCGCCGGGATGTCGTTCGCGTCCCTGGAGCTCGAGCTGCGGGCGATCGCGGCCGCCGACCTGGCCGGGGTCGCCGTCGCGCCGACTGTCGCGGCCGAGCCCGCCGGCGGGCGCTTCGGGGCGGGGGCCGGCTACCTGATGGAGTTCGTCGCCGGGACCTCGGTCGCGCCGCGGGTCCTGCGCCGCGACGAGCTGGCCACCGCTCGCGAGCGGCTGCCGGGCCAGCTGGCCGCCGCGCTGGCGCAGATCCATTCCGTCGATGCCGGCGCGGTCGAGGGCCTCGCCGGCGGCACCGACCCGGCGAGCGAGGCCTGCGAGCTCTGGGAGGCTGCGCTGGACGATGTCGGCGAGCCGCTGCCCGGGGTCGAGGCCGGCCTGCGCTGGCTGCGCCTGCACTCCCCGCCGCCCGTCGACCCGGCGCTCGTTCACGGCGACTTCCGGCTCGGCAACCTGATCGTCGACGAGCGCGGCCTGGCGGCGGTGATCGACTGGGAGCTCTGCCACGCCGGCGACCCGGCCGAGGACCTCGCCTGGCTGACGATCCGTTCCTGGCGCTTCGGCAACGACGAGCTGCCGGTCGCCGGGCTGGGGGAGATGGAGCCGTTTCTGCAGGCCTACGAGGCCGCCGGCGGCAGCCGTCCCGACGCCGAGCGGCTGCGCTGGTGGGAGGCGATGGGCAACGTCAAGTGGGCGGTGATCTGCGCTCGCCAGGCGCACGACCACCTGACCGGGGCCCGTCCGTCGGCGGAGCTGGCGTCGCTCGGCAGGCGGATCTGCGAGCCCGAGTGGGACCTGCTGGGGCTGGTGGGCTAGTGCAGGACCGCCCGACCGCACCGGAGCTGCTCGACGCGATGGCGGCGAAGCTGTTCGGCGAGGTGCGCGAATGGGTGCCGCGCGAGCGCCGCTTCCAGATCCTCGTGTTGGCGAACCTCTGCTCCGTGATCGCCCGCGAGCTGCGGGCGGGGGAGGGGCCGTCGCTCGCCGACACGCGGCTCTTCTGCGACCTGCTCGGAGAGGAGGGCGGGGCCGACCCGCGCGCCGCGGCCGAGCTCCTGGCACGGAAGATCAGGGCCGGCGAGCTCGACGACCGCCTCGACCAGACGATCGCGCGCCTGCGCGAGCACGTCGCCCGCAAGCTCGAGGTCGCCAGGCCCGGCTACGCGGATTGACCGTCAGTCGCGGACGGAGCGGGTGAGCGAGAACGTGTTGAGCGAGCCGCCGCCGTCGATCGCGATCGCCTCGCCGGTCACGTAGCCCGCCTCCTCGGAGGCCAGGTAGGCGGCGAGCGCCGCGACCTCGGCCGGCTCGGCCATCCGCCCGCTCGGCAGCGTCTCCAGCAGCCGCTCGCGGATCTCGGCCGGCATCGCGAGCACGTTCTCGGTCGCCACCAGCCCCGGCAGGATCGCGTTCGCGGTGATCCCGCGGGCGACGTTCTCGGCCGCCACCGTCTTCACCAGGCCGAGCAGGCCCGCCTTCGAGGCCGCGTAGGCGGCCTGGCCCGGAAGCCCGGCGCGAGCGGCGCCGGAGGAGATGACGACGATCCGCCCTTGGCGGCGCTCGCGCATCCCGGGCAAGCACGCGGCGATGACCCGGAAGGCGCCGGTCAGGTTGACCGAGATGTCGCGCTCCCACTGCTCGGCGGTCATCCGGTGGGCGGGCGCGATCGTGTCGGTGATCGCCGCGTTGGAGACGCAGACGTCGACCTCGCCGAGCTCGGGGAGCTCGTCGCCGGCGACGTCGAAGCGCAGGTCGCAGCCGTCGTCACGGTCGGCGGTGACGACTTCGAGGCCGTCGGCGCGCAGGCGATCGGCGATCGCGGCACCGATTCCGCGCGCGGCGCCGGTGACCAGCGCCCGCCTCATCGGTCGTAGACGGCGCGGATCACCGCCAGGTCGTCGGCCTCCCAGACGACCTCGCCGCCGCACCACTCGGCCTGCTCGGCGGCCGGCGAGGGGAAGTCGAAGCCCTGGGTCAGCGAGGCGACCCGGTGCCCGGGCTCGACAGCGACCACGTCGCCGATCACCAGCGCCCGCGCCTCGGTGCGGACGCGGCGAAACAGGTCGCGCTTGCCGTCGGCATCGAGGTGGTGGACCGAGAGCACGCCGATCACGAGGTCCCAAGGCCCGTCGGGCAGCGGGTCCTCCATCCGCCCGAGGCGCAGGTCCTCCCAGCCGAGCTGGCGTGCCTTGAAGACCATCTCGGGGGTCGAGTCGAGCCCCGTGATCCGGGTCTCCGGGTAGTGGTCGAGCAGCCGCTGCGTCGTCTCGGCGGTTCCGAAGCCGAGCTCGAGGATCCGCGCCGGGGCGAACGGGATCGCCTCGATCGTGCGCCGCTGCAGCTCGTCGTAGCGCGGCACGTCGGCGCGGATCATCTCCGCGTAGGTCTCGGGGGTGAAATGGAACTGGCCTGGCGGCTGGTCTGCGGGGCTCATCGGCGGCGCTACTCTCGATTCGGAATCCGAATGGCGGCTTATACAACCATTGAGCTGGCGCGAATCGCACCCTCGCCCGGAGACGGCAAGCGACTCGAGTTCGAGCTCGAACCGGGGCAGGTCGAGCTCGGCGGCCACACCTACGAGTTCTCGCCGCCGCTGGCCGGGGCGCGACTCGAGATCTCGCGGACCGCGAGCGGCTACGCGCTGCGGCTGACCTTCGCCGGCGAGGTGATCGGCCCGTGCATGCGGTGCCTTGGCCCGGCTGCCGTCGAGATCGCCGTCGAGGCCCGCGAGGTCGACCAGCCCGGGACCGACGACGAGGAGCTGCGCAGTCCCTACGTCACCGAAGGGGAGCTCGACCTCAACGCCTGGGGCCACGACTCGCTGGTCCTGGCGATGCCCCAGCGGCTGCTCTGCCGCCCCGATTGCGCCGGCCTGTGCGCCGTCTGCGGGGAGTCGCTCAACGATGCCGAGCCCGGCGCCCACCATCACCCCTCCGAACCCGACCCGCGATGGGACAAGCTGAGGGAGCTTCAGTAGCTACCATTCCGCGTCCCGATGGCCGTCCCGAAGAAGAGAACCTCCTCGCAGCGCCGCGACAAGCGGCGGGCCACGCATACCGCGGCGAAGCCGCGCCTGAACCAGTGCCCGCGCTGCCACAGCCCGCGCCTGCCCCACCGCGTCTGCCCGGTCTGCGGCACGTATGCCGGTCGCGAAGTGATCGCGCACGACATCGGCGACGACTCCGGCGCGGAGTAACCCGATGACAACCGTCGCCCTCGACGGCCGCGGCGCCGAGCGCGGCGCGGATGTCGTGATCGCCGGCGTCATCGCGGCGGCCGCGGACGGGATCGGGGTGCGGGTGTTCGGCGATCCGGGCGAGTACCCCGAGCTCGCGGAGCTCGACGGCGTCGAGCTGCTCGAGGCGCCGGGCCGGATCACCAACGACGACGACCCGGTCGGCGCCGTGCGCGGCACGCCCGAGGCCTCGATCGTGCTCGCCGCCGCCGACGTCGCCGCCGGGCACTCGCAGGCGCTCGCCAGCCCCGGCCCGACCGGGGCGACGATGACCGCCGCCCTGTTCGCGCTCAAGCGCATGCACGGCGTCCGCCGGCCGGCGCTCGCGGTGCAGCTGGTCGTCCCCGGCCGCGAGCGGCCGCCGAGCCTGCTGCTCGACGTCGGCGCCAACACCGACGTGCGGCCCTCCGACCTCGTCCAGTTCGCCTACCTGGGCGCCGCCTTCAGCCGCGCCGTGCTCGGGATCGAGTCGCCGCGGGTGGCGCTGCTGTCCGTCGGCGAGGAGCCGAAGAAGGGCACCCAGACCGTCGTCGACGCCCACGCCGAGCTCGCCGCCGCGGAGGAGATCGACTTCCGCGGCAACGTCGAGGGCCGCGACCTGCTCGCCGACGCGGCCGACGTGATCGTCACCGACGGCTTCACCGGCAACGTGGCGCTGAAGACGATCGAGGGCACGGCGAAGGCCGTCGCCGGCGCGGTCGGCGACGCGGCGAGGTCGAACCCGCTGGCGGCGGTGGGCGGCCTGCTGATGAAGCCGGCGCTGGGCGGCCTGCGGCGCCGGCTCGATCCGGACACGACGGGGGGCGCGATCCTGCTCGGGTTGCGGGGCGTGGCGGTCGTCGGGCACGGCAGCTCGGGCCCAGAGGGGATCGCGAACGCGATCCGGCTCGCCGCCCGCGCCGTCGAGGTGGGGGCGATCGAGCGCACCGGGGAGCTGCTGGAGCGATCGGGGACTACCCGAGCCGCGATGCGTGATAGGAAGGAGGCGCAATGACTCTCAGCCGTGACGAGGTGATGGAGAAGGTGCGCCAGCACCTGGCGACCGAGTTCGAGCTCGACTCGTCGGTGATCACCGACGAGACGCGCTTCAAGGAGGATCTCGACGCCGACTCGCTCGACCTCTACGAGCTGGTGATGGAGCTCGAGGATTCCTACGGGGTCTCGGTCTCTCGCGAGGAGACGGCGAGGATCACCACCGTCGGCGACGCGGTCGACTTCGTCGTCGAGCACCTGCCCGCCTAGGCCATGGCGCGCGGAATTCGCAGGCTCGGTCTCGGGGGCCGCGGCCGCCGCGTTGCCGAACCGCCGGCGGGGCCGGCGCCGCTGCGGGAGCTGCTCAACGGGCTGCCGCTGACCCTGCGCCGCCAGGCGCTGACGCACTCCTCCTGGGTCGATCACCGGGCCGACTCCTACGGCCGGCTCGCCTTCCTCGGCGACAGCGTCCTGGGCCTCGCGATCGCCGAGCACCTGTTCATCACCTTCCCCCGCGCGGACATCGGCCGGCTGACGAAGATGCACGGACAGGCGGTCAGCGGGCGAGCCTGCGCCGAGGTGGCGCTCGAGCTCGGGGTCCCCGAGTTGCTCGACGTGGCGGCGCCAGACCGGCTCGAGGGCGGGATCGAGGTCGAGTCTCTGCTGGCCTCCGAGCGGGCCCTCGCCTCCGTCTGCGAGGCGGTGATCGGCGCCTGCTATCTGCACCACGGCTTCGACGTCACCGCCGAGGCGACGGTGGCGGCGTTCGCGGAGGAGCTCGAGCTCGCCTCCGAGCGCCTGCTGGACTTCAAATCGGCGCTCCAGGAACGCCTCGCGCGGGAGGGCGCGCGCGTAAGGTACGACGTCACCGGGGAGTCCGGGCCCCCGCATGACCGCGTCTTCGAGGTCTCCGCGAGCGTCAACGGCGAGGTCGTCGGCAGCGGCACGGGACGCTCGAAGAAAGCTGCCGAGCAGGCGGCGGCCGAGCAGGCGATGCAGGGTTCCGGCTGAGCCGTCGAAGTGTCGTCCGGGCCGCCCGCGAGGCTTCCGGAAGCGCCCCACACCGCATGCATCTGAGCTCGATCACGATCAAGGGCTTCAAGTCCTTCCCCGAGCGCACCAAGCTCGTGTTCTCGCCTGGCGTCAGCGTGATCGTCGGGCCCAACGGCTGCGGCAAGTCGAACGTCACCGACGCCGTGCTCTGGGCGCTCGGCGAGCAGAGTCCGCTCAGCGTCCGCGGCCAGTCGATGCAGGACATGATCTACGCCGGCGGCGAGGGGTTCGGGCCGAGCCGGTACGCCGAGGTGGAGGTGGTGCTGGACGCCGACGGTGACGAATCCGCTGGGTTTTCCGAGACCGCGATTCAGCGGCGGGTCGAGCGCGGGGGGGAGGGGACGTACCGGATCAACGGCGCCCGGGCGCGGCTCGCCGACGTGATCGAGATCCTCGCCGACGCCAACCTCGGCCGCGAGATGCACTCGGTGATCAGCCAGGGCCGGGTCGAGGAGATCGTCCTCTCGGCGCCCCGCGACCGGCGGCTGCTGGTCGAGGAGGCCGCCGGGCTCGGCAAGCACCGAAAGCGCCGCCGCCGCGCCCAGCTGAAGCTCGAGCGCACCCAGGACAACCTCGACCGGGCTCTCGACGTCGAGCGCGAGGCGCGCAAGTCGCTGCGGCCGCTGAAGCGCCAGGCGGAGGCCGCGGACATCCACGCCCGGCTCGAGCGCCAGGCCGCCGAGCTGCGCGGCCAGCTGCTCGCATCCGAGCTGCACGGCCACGACGACGAGCTTGCCGGCGCCGAGCGCGCCGCCGCCGCCAGCCGCGAGACGCGCGGCGCGATCGACGCCAAGCTTGCCGCCGTCGCCGAGCGCCGGGCGGGGATCGAGGAGCAGCTGGCGGCGCGCGAGAGCGAGCGCACCGAGGCCTGGGGCCGGCTGACCGCGGTGCGCGCCGCGCACGAGCGGATCAGCGTCCGCGCCGAGGCGCTCGCGGCCCGTCGCGCCGAGCTGATTCGCGGCCTCGACCGGCGGCGGGCGGCGCTCGGGGCGCTCGCCGAGGAGCTCGCCGAGGCGACCGGCGCCCGCGCCGGGGACGACCCGGTGAGCGCCGGGATCGAGCGGATCGGCGAGTCCCTGCGAGCGGCGCTCGACTCCCTCGACGCCGCCCGCGCCGGCGGTGACGGCGAGCGGGCCGGCGCGCTGGCGAGCGTCCGCGAGGCCGCCGACCGCGCCGCCCAGATGGCCCGCCGGCTCGAGGACATGCTCGGCAGCCGCGCCCAGGACTCGCTCTCCCAGCGGCTCGAGCGCGAGGCGGCGATGGTGGCCGCGCTGGGCGAGCTCTGCGAGGCCGCCGCCGACGCTCGCGACGCCGCCGGGGCCCGCGCCGCGGCGCTCGAGCATCGGATGCTGGGCGAGAGCGGAGAGGACGCCGTCACCGAGCGCCTGCGGGCCTGCTCGCGCGAGGAGGCGGAGCTGCAGACCGAGCTTCGCGCCGCCGCCGAGGGCGTCACCCAGGCCGAGGTCCGCGTCGCCCACCTCGCCGACCGCCGGGCCGAGGTGGCGGGCGAGCTGCAGCGGATCGCGGCGACGCTGGGGCGCGAGCTCGAGGGCGCCGAGGCGACGCTGTCCGAGCCGGAGCGGGCCGAGATCGAGGCGAAGCTGGAGCGGCTCGGGCGCCGGCGCGAGCAGCTCGGGCCCGTCAACCCGCTGGCCGAGCGCGAGTACAAGCAGGCCCTGGCGCACGTCGAGAGCCTGGAGACTCAGCGCACCGACCTGGAGACGGCGCTGAGCGAGCTCCAGGGGCTGATCCGCGAGACCGACCGCAAGATCCACGCCGCCTTCGAGGAGACGTTCGAGGCGACCCAGCGCAACTTCGAGGAGCTGGTCGAGCACCTGTTCCCGGGCGGCCGCGGCCGCCTGCGGCTGGTCGATGACTCACGCACCCCGAAGCCGGTCCTCGGCGGCGGTGAGGAAGCCGAGGCACCTGAGCCCGCGGCCGAGGACGCCGAGGAGCCCGCGGACGATGGGGATGAGTTCTCCAGCCAGGGCGTCGAGATCGAGGTCACGCCGGCGGGCAAGGCGACCCGGCGGCTGTCGCTGCTCTCCGGCGGTGAGAAGGCGCTCGTCGCGCTCGCCTTCGTCTTCGCCGTCTTCCTCGCCCGGCCGTCGCCGTTCTACATCCTCGACGAGGTCGAGGCAGCCCTCGACGACGCCAACATCGACCGCTTCCTGCAGCTGGTCAAGCGCTTCTCCGACCGCGCCCAGTTCATCATCGTCACCCACCAGAAGCGCACCATGGACGCCGCCCACGTCCTCTACGGCGTCTCGATGGGCAAGGGCGGGATCACCAAGGTCGTCTCGCGCAAGTTCGAGGCCGAGCCCGAGCAGACCACGCTCGGCGAAGACGCAGAAGCGGCATAGAGCCGACCCATTTCGGGGGCCATCCGTGCGCTCGCGGCTGGCACGCTGTCGCGGCCGAAAGTGAATTCCTTACCTTCCGTACGATGTAAGGACGATGGACATGCGAGCGAAGGTGACAAGCCAGGGCCAGGTGACGATTCCGAAAGGGGTGCGCGATGCCCTCGGCGTCGGGCCGGGCGATCACGTCCTGTTCCGGGTCGTCGAGGGTCATGCCGTCCTCGCCCGGACGCCCGACTTCCTCGATTTGGCAGGGGCCGTTGAGGTGCCGCTCGAGCTGAAGGGTCGGCCGTGGCAGGAGATTCGGGCCATGGCCGACGAGGCGCGGATCGCCGAGTGGCGGCGCAAGCGCGGATGATCGTCGACACGAACGTCTGGATCCGTCACCTGACCGGAGACCCGCCGGAGCAGGCGGAGATCGCCCGGGAGTTCCTGACGACCGCGCGGCGGATCGACCTGCCCGATGTCGTCGTCGCGGAGTGCGTCTGGGTGCTCGAGTCCGTCTACGGAGTGGAGCGCTGGCGGATCGCCGAGATGATGCGCTCGGCTCTGGAGCTGGCCGAGATGCTGTTCTACGACGGCACGCAGCTGCGGGCGCTCGAGCTCTACGAGACGCTGAACGTGGCCTACGTCGACGCTTACCTGCTCGCTCACGCGGAATGGGGCCACTACGGCCCGGTCGCGACCTTCGACCGCGAGCTCGAGCGCCAGGCTCAGTCCCACGAGGTCCTGCTCCTCGGCCAATAACCTCCCGCGCCTAGTGGAGTGGGAAGAGCTGATCCCGAGCTCGGCGGGTCCGCCACCGGATGCCGAGTCCGAGCCCGAGCGCCAGGGTCGTTTCGCGCGCCTGCGCGAGCGCCTTTCGAAGAGCCGCCAGGCGCTGCGGGCGGAGCTCTCGGCGAGCCTGTTCGAGAAGATCGACGCCGAGACCTGGGAACGGCTCGAGGAGGCGCTGATCCTCGCCGACGTCGGTGCGAAGGCGACCGCTGAGGTGGTCGGCAAGCTCGAGGGCGAGGTCGAGGCGGGTCAGGTGAGCGGCGCCGAGGCGACCCGGGCCCGCTTGGTCGAGCTGCTGGCGGAGCTCGCCGCTCCCGAGCCGCCGACGCTCGACCTGAGCGCGAAGCCGACCGTGATCATGGTCGTCGGCGTCAACGGGACCGGCAAGACGACGACGATCGGCAAGCTCGCCGCGGTGCTCAAGGAGCGCTTCGGCCTGCAGGTGATCGTCGCCGCGGCGGACACCTACCGCGCCGCCGCGATCGAGCAGCTCGAGACCTGGGCCGAGCGGGCCGGGACCGAGATCGTCAAGGGCAACGCCGGCGGGGACCCCGGCGCGGTCGTCTTCGACGCCCTCGCCGCCGGCGAGGCGCGCGGCGCCGACGTCGTCATCGTCGACACCGCCGGGCGCCTGCACACGCACGGCAACCTGATGGAGGAGCTCACCAAGGTCAACCGGGTGGCGGCCAAGCGGCTCGACGGCGCTCCGCAGGAGACGCTGATCGTGATCGACGCGACCACGGGCCAGAACGGGCTCCGCCAGGCGCGCGAGTTCGCCCGCGCCGTCGACGTCACCGGCGTCGTGCTGACGAAGCTCGACGGCACCGCCAAGGGCGGGATCGCGCTCGCGATCGCCGGCGAGCTCGGGATCCCCGTGAAGCTGATCGGCGTCGGCGAGGCGCTCGAGGACCTGCGCCCGTTCGATGCGGAGGCGTTCGCCCACGCTCTATTGGACGAGTAGCCTGAGCGGCCCGTGTTCGACCAGCTTTCCGATCGCCTCCAGGAGACGCTCTCCGACGTCCGCAACCGCGGCAAGCTGACCGAGGCCGACGTCGACAAGGCAATGCGCGAGATCCGCCTCGCGCTGCTCGAGGCGGACGTCAACTTCAAGGTCGTCAAGCAGTTCACGGCCCAGGTCAAGGAGCGCTGCCTGGGCGCCGGCGTGCTCGAGAGCCTCAACCCCGGCCAGCAGGTGGTGAAGATCGTCGACGAGGAGCTCGCCTCGCTGATGGGCGGCGCCAGCCGCGACCTCGCCCTGGCGTCCTCGGGCCCGACCGTGATCCTGATGGCCGGCCTCCAGGGCTCGGGTAAGACGACGGCCTGCGCGAAGCTCGCCAAGCATTTCGGCGACCAGGGCAAGAAGGTCGGCCTGGCGGCCTGCGACACCCAGCGCCCGGCGGCGGTCGAGCAGCTGGTGACGATGGGCAAGCGCAGCGGCGCCACCGTCTACCAGCAGGGCACCGACCGCAGCCCGGTTGAGATCGCCGAGTGGGCCCTCGGCCAGGCGAAGTCGAACGCGCTCGACGTGCTGATCGTCGACACGGCCGGCCGGCTGCACGTCGACGAGGAGCTGATGGAGGAGCTGGTCGCGATCCGCACGCGGACGAAGCCCCACGACATCCTGCTCGTCCTCGATGCGATGACCGGCCAGGACGCGGTCAACGTCGCCGAGAGCTTTGCCGAGCGGGTGGACTTCGACGGCGTCGTGCTGACCAAGCTCGATGGCGACGCCCGCGGCGGCGCCGCGCTCTCCGTCCGGGCGGTGACCGGAAAGCCGATCATGTACGTCTCCACCGGCGAGCGGATCGAGCAGCTCGAGCGCTTCCACCCGGAGCGCATGGCCTCGCGGATCCTCGGCATGGGCGACGTGCTCTCGCTGATCGAGAAGGCGGAGGAGGTCTCCGACGCCGATCAGGCCGCCGAGCTGGAGCGCAAGATCCGCAAACAGCAGTTCACGCTCGAGGACTTCCTCGTCCAGATGCGCCAGGTGCGCAAGATGGGGCCGCTTCAGAACGTGCTCGGGCTGATGCCCGGGATGGGCAAGCAGATGAAGCAGCTGCGGCAGGTGAACATGGACGAGCGCGAGCTCGACCGCGTCGAGGCGATCATCCTCTCGATGACGCCCGCCGAGCGCGCCGACCCGAGCCTGATCGACGGCTCGCGCCGCAAGCGGATCGCCCAGGGCTCGGGGACGACGATCCAGGCCGTGAACCAGCTCGTCAAGCAGTTCGGCCAGATGAGGAAGATGATGTCGCGGATGGCGAAGGGCAAGATGCCCAACCCGGCCGAGCTGATGAAAGGCATGCGGTAAACGGGCCTTCCCGCTAACCTCTCGCGCCGCATGGTCCGAATCAGGCTGAGAAGGGTGGGCTCGCGCAAGAACGCGATCTGGCGCGTCGTCGTCGCCGACCGGCGTTCACCGCGCGACGGTCGCACGATCGAGACGATCGGCCACTACAACCCGCAGACGGATCCCTCGGTGATCGAGATCGACGAGGAGCGCGCGCGCCACTGGCTCGAGCACGGCGCGCAGCCGACCCGCACGGTCGCGACCCTGCTGCGCACCAAGGGCATCGAGGCCTCGGGCACCTAGCCCGGGCGAGCGCCGAGCGGGCATGCGAGACCTGGTCGAGTTCGTCGTCCGCTCCCTGGTCGACGACCCGGATGCGGTGCGCGTCGACGAGCTCGAGGAGGGCGACGGCACCGTGCTCGAGGTCCACGTCGCCGACGGCGACCTGGGACGCGTCATCGGCCGCGAGGGCCGGGTCGCGAACGCGCTGCGAACGCTCGCCAAGGCCGCGGCGACGGCGCAGGACGCCGGCCGCGTCATGGTCGAGATCGTCGAAGACGACTGACACCCAAATGCGGGTAGATGTCTTCACCCTGTTCCCGGAGTGGTTCGGGTGGTTCGAGCAGCAGCGGCACGTCCGTAACGCGGTCGAGGGCGGCTCGGAGCTGCGGTTCTTCAACTACCGCGACTCGACGCCGCTCAGCGGAGGCCAGGTCGACGATTCTCCGTACGGAGGCGGGGCGGGGATGGTGCTCCGCGTCGACGTCGTCGACGAGGCCCTGAAGGCCGCCTACGGCGACGGACGCCCGCCGGCCAGGGTGATCGTGCTGGCGCCGTCGGGGCGGCCGCTCGACGAGGCGCTCGCCGCCGAGCTCGCCGGCGAGCGCCACATCGCCCTGCTCTGCGGGCGCTATGAGGGGATCGACGAGCGCGTCCGCGAGCACCTGGCCGACGACGCGGTCTCGATCGGCCCCTACGTTCTCTCCGGCGGTGAGCTGGCGGCGATGGTGGTGGCCGACACCGTCCTGCGCAAGCTCCCGGGCGCCCTCGGCCATGCCGACAGCGCGCTGGAGGAGTCGTTCTCGGAGGCGCTCGGCGGCGCGCCCGAGTACCCGCACTACACGCGCCCGGCCAGCTACCGGGGCTGGGACGTGCCCGAGATCCTGCTCTCCGGAGATCACGCCCGGGTGCGCGATTGGCGCCTCGAGCGCAGCCGTGAGGCCGGCGACGGCGCTTAGCTCGGGTTCAGCAAAGAGTTCTCTACTATCTGACGCCCGCGCGGGCCCCCGGGGCCCCGCGGTTTTCTCATGAGCACGATCATCGAGAGCATCGAGCAGCGCCAGCTGAAGAAGGTGCCGCGCTTCGCGGCCGGCGACCGCGTGCGCGTCCACTTCCAGGTGATCGAGGGCACCCGCACCCGCACCCAGGTCTTCGAGGGGATCGTCATTGCCCGCCAGGGCAGCGGCGCCCGCGAGACCTTCACGGTCCGCAAGCAGTCGTTCGGGGTCGGCGTCGAGCGGACCTTCCCGGTTCATTCGCCGAAGATCGAGCGGCTCGAGGTCGTGGCCAGGGGCGCCGTGCGCCGGGCCAAGCTCTACTACCTGCGAGGGCGAGTCGGCAAGCGCGCCCGCGTGGCCGAGCGCCGCTGGGGAATCGAGGACGATCTGGTGATCGCCGAGGCGGAGGAGTCCGTCGCGATCGACTCCGAGGGTGCGGCCCAGGAAGAGGTTGAGCCGGAGCTGGTCGAGGCGGCGCCCGAGGACGAGGAGTCTGAGGGCGAGGAGTCCGAGGCCGCCGAGGCCGAGGGCGAGGAGGCTTCCGGCGAGGAAGTCGCCGACGAGGAATCGAGCTGATTCCGAAACCGACAACGGGCCGCGGCGCGTTGGTCGAGCTCGTCGTCATCGTCGCCCTCGCCGTCGGGCTCGCGCTGGCGATCCAGGCGTTCGTCGTCAAGCCGTACCAGATCCCCTCCGAGTCGATGGAGCCCACCCTCGACGTCGGCCAGCGGGTGCTTGTCAACCGGGCCTTCACCCGCCTGGGCTCCGACCCGAAGCCCGGCGACATCGTCGTCTTCCACCCGCCCGAAGGCGCGATCGACGGCAAGAACTGCGGCGCGGCCAAGCCCGCCGCGCAGGCCTGCGACACCCCGACGTCCGCGGAGGCCGAAGAGAACTTCATCAAGCGGGTCGTCGCCGGGCCCGGCGACACCCTCTCGATCAAGGGCGGGATCCCGATCGTCAACGGCGAGCCGTTCGAGGGCGACTGGGAAATTCGCCCATGTAACGGGCTTGGCGGCTGCGACTTCCCGAAGCCGATCACCATCCCGCCCGACCACTACTTCATGATGGGCGACAATCGTGGAGCCAGCGACGACAGCCGCTACTGGGGACCCGTCCCCCGCGACTGGATCATCGGCGAAGCCTTCTTCACCTACTGGCCGCCGGACCGAATCGGCTTCCTCTAAGGCCGCCGCCAAGCGCCGCCGGCGCCGGGCCGCGAGGCTGTTCAAGTTCGACCGCGAGCTCGGCAGCCGCTTCGTCGCCGGCGCCGACGAGGCCGGGCGCGGCTCGCTCGCGGGGCCGCTGGTCGCCGCCGGCGTGCTGCTCGACTACGAGCGCCTCTCGATGCGAGACCGTCGCGCCCTCGGCGACCTCGACGACTCCAAGCAGCGCACCGCCGAGCAGCGCGAGGCGCTCTACCCGGTGGTGATCAGGGCCGCGGCACGGGTCGCGGTGACGATCCGCTGCGTGCGCGGGATCGACGCCCGCGGCCTCCACGTCACCAACCTCGAGGCGCTGGCCCGCAGCCTCGAGCGGGTTGCCGTGCCAGGTGCCGTCTGCCTGAGCGACGGCTTTCCGCTCGGCGCGCGATGCGCGGTCGAGCACCGCGCGGTGATCGACGGCGACGCCCGCAGCGCCGCGATCGCCGCCGCCTCGGTGATCGCCAAGGTGACCCGGGACCGCTACATGCACCGGATCGCGGCCGAGTACCCCGCCTACGAGTGGGGGGGCAACGTCGGCTACTCGACCCCCGAGCACCGCGCCGCGATCATCGAGCACGGTCCCTCGCCGCTCCACCGGCGCTCGTTCGCCTCGATCGCCTACTCGCAGCTGCGGCTCGGATAGGAGCCGCCGCTCAGGCGTCGACGATCACCTCGAAGCCGCCGAAGAACATGCGGCCCATGTCCATCGGCGGGTCGCCCTCGCCCATCATCTCCTTCAGCCGGGGGTCCGCCATCACCTTGGCGTTGACCTCGTCGCGCTTTGCCTTCGACTCGTAGGTGATCCAGGAGAACGCGACGACCTCGTCGTCCTCGAGCTTGACGCTGCGCGGGAACGAGGTCGACTTGCCCGGGTCGACGTCGTCGGCGATGCACTCCTTGTACTCGAGCGCCCCGAACTCACGCCACAGCGCGCCGGCCTGCTCGGCGATCGCCCGGTACTCGTCGACCTTGCCCTGCTTCACCGGAACCACGAATCCGTCCACGTACTCGGCCATGAAATCTCCTCACAGGTTTGACGTTTCGATCCTATGACCGGCGGGGCGGGCTGAACTCATCGGCGCTAGAACGCCGCCCGCAGGTGCTCGTACTCGGTCACCCGGCCGGCGGCGTCGAGGCGCAGCCCGACGACGTCGAAGCGCAGCTCGCGGTGCCGGGGGACGTCGTAGCCGCGATCTCGAAGCCAGGCGGCGGCCAGAGCACGGAGCTTCGCGCGCTTGCGAGGCCCGACCGCCATCGCGGGGGTCTCGGGGCCGAGCGCCGAGCCCGCCCGCCGCGCCTTCACCTCGACGAAGACGAGCGCCGGCCCGTCGACGGCGATCAGGTCGATCTCGCCGCGGACCTCGCTCGGGCGGGCGTTGCGGGCGACGATCCGCCAGCCGCGGCGCTCGAGCCGCTGGGCGACGAGTTGCTCGGCGACGCGGCCGAGGCTCTGGCGGGCAGCGGTCATCGCCGCCACCGTAGGTCGCGCGAGCGCACCGGTTGCTCGCCGACCGGGTCGAACTCGTAACCCTTTGCGCGCCACCGGCGAACCGGCGCTGCCTACGGTCGCACGGTGCTCGCCACCGCCCGCACGTTCGCGCTGCTCGGGGTCGAGGCCCGCGAGATCCGGGTCGAGGTCGACGTCCGCCAGGGGCTGCCGGCGTTCACGCTCGTCGGGCTGCCCGACGCCGCCGTGCGGGAGTCGCGCGAGCGGGTGCGCGCGGCGCTCGCCAACTCGGGCTTCGAGTTCCCGCAGAAGCGGATCACCGCCAACCTCGCCCCGGCCGACCTGCGCAAGGCGGGCCCGGGGTTCGATCTCGCGATCGCCGCCGCCGTCCTCGTCGCCACCGAGCAGCTGCCCGCGGCGGCGCTCGCCGACGTGGCGCTCGCGGGTGAGCTGGCGCTCGACGGCTCGATCCGGCCGGTGCCCGGGACCCTGGCGATGGCCGAGAGCGCCGCTCGCGCCGGGATGCGCGCGCTCGTCGTCCCGGCGGCCTGTGCCGCCGGGGCCGCCCTGATCGCGCCCGGACGGGTGATCCCGGTCGACCGCCTCGAGCGGCTTTGCAAGCTGGGCGGCGCGGACGAGCCGGCCTGCCCCGATCCCGCGACGGCGAGCACCAACGGAGCCGTGTCGCTCCCCGACCTGGCCGACCTGCGCGGCCAGCCGGGCTTGCGGCGGGCGCTGGAGGTCGCGGCGGCCGGCGGCCACAGCCTCATGATCGGCGGCCCTCCGGGCGCCGGCAAGTCGATGGCGGCGCGGCGGCTGCCGTCGATCCTGCCGCCGCTCGATCGCGGCGAGCTGGTCGAAGCCGCGCGGGTGGCGAGCGCCTGCGGGCGCCCGCTCGAGCCCGTGATCGGCGGGCGTCGGCCGTTCCGCGCTCCGCACCACACGATCTCCACGGCGGGGCTGATCGGCGGCGGTAACCCGCCGCGGCCGGGGGAGGTGACGCTCGCCCACCGCGGCGTCCTCTTCCTCGACGAGCTGCCCGAGTTCGGGCGGGGGACGCTGGAGGCGCTGCGCCAGCCGCTCGAGGACGGCTCGGTGCGGATCGTCCGCGCCCGCTACTCGCTCGAGCTGCCGTGCCGCTTTCAACTCGTTGCGGCGGCCAACCCATGCCCGTGCGGTCGGGGGCCCGGTTCGGGGCAGTGCACCTGCGATTCGGTCGCCCTGCGGTCCTACGGCGCGAAGCTGACCGCCGCGCTCGCCGACCGGATCGACATCTCGATCGTGGTCGAGCAGCCCGATCCGCGCTCGTTCACCGAACCGGGCGAGAGCTCCGGCGCCGTCCGCGATCGGGTCGTCGCGGCGCGCGAGCGCCGCAGTGCCCGGCCGGCGATCGAGATCGGGGCGGCGATCGAGGGGCTGCTCGCCGAGGCCGGCATAGCGGGCGTGCTCAGCGGGCGCGGACGGGAGCGGACGATCCGTCTGGCGCGCACGATCGCCGATCTCGACGGCGTCGACTCGATCGCCGTCGAGCACGCCGAGGAGGCGCTGGCGCTGCGTCGCCGCGGTAAGCGATGAACGCGCCGATCGTCTGGGAGCTGGGGCGCGATGCCAACGACTACCCGCCGATGCTGCACGACCTGAACGGCAACGAGCAGCCGCATTTGTACGGGGTCGGCGATCGCGCGGCGCTCGCGCGGCTGCGAGACGAGCCGGCGGTGACGATCGTCGGCGCCCGCCGCGCCAGCTCCTATGGGCTGCGGGTCGCCGAGGACCTCGCCCGCGACCTCGCCCTCGCCGGGGTGACGGTGGTCAGCGGCATGGCGTTGGGGATCGACTCGGCCGCCCACCGCGGCGCGCTGGCCGGCGCCGGCACGACGATCGCGGTGCTGGCCGGCGGCCCGGACCGAGCCTCGCCCCCCAGCAACCGCGGCCTCCATGGCGAGCTGGCGGCGACCGGAGCTGTGATCTCCGAGCATCCGCCGGGCAGCCGGGTGGAGCCGCGCCACTTCGCGCAGCGCAACCGCATCATGGCGGCGCTCGGGGAGGTGGTCGTGATCGTCGAGGCGGCGCAGCCGTCCGGGAGCCTGATCACCGCCGACGTCGCCCTGAAGCTCGGCCGCACCGTCGGCGCCGTTCCCGGCCAGCTCGGCGTCCGGGTTGCCGAGGGCAGCAACGACCTGCTGCGTGACGGCGCCCATCTGATCCGAGACGCGCGCGACGTCCTCGACCTGCTCTTCGGCGTCGGCCTCGACGGCCCGGGCACGCCGCGCCGCGCGCCGGCGCCGCGTCCGGGCCCCGCACTCGATCCCGAGCTCGGCGCAATCCTCGAGCTGGTCCGCGGCGGCGCCGCGACCGTCGACCGGCTGGTGGCCGATGGCCGCCTCGACCCCCGGCGGGCCGCCGTCGCCCTGGCCCGGCTGGAGTTGCTCGGCTACGTCCGCGGCGACCTGCTCGGTGCCTACGCGCCCACCGGGCTGCGCGCACCGGAATAACCTCAAAGACGATGCCCACGCGCCGCGTGCCAGCCTGCCTCGCGATCGCCGGCTCGGATTCCGGTGGTGGCGCCGGGATCCAGGCGGACCTGAAGGCCTTCGCGCGCTGTGGCGTGCACGGGATGACCGCGATCACCGCGATCACCGCCCAGAACACGGTCGGGGTGGAGATGGTGGCGCCGGTCGCCCCGGAGATGATCGTCGCCCAGGTCCGCGCCGTCGCCTCCGACATCGGGGTCGACGCGGTCAAGGTCGGGATGCTCGCCGACGAGGTGACGATCGACGCCGTGCTCGAAGGGCTCGATCTCGTCGGCGATGCACCGGTCGTCGTCGACCCGGTGATGATCGCCGAGAGCGGGGCGGCCCTTCTGGACTCGGGCGCGCGGGCGGCGCTGATCGAGCGCGTCGTGCCGCGGGCGACGGTGCTGACGCCGAACGTAATGGAGGCGGGGGTGCTGTCGGGCCTGGGGGCGGGCGCTCCAGCGATCGAGCTCGGCGAAGCTCTCCTCGGCCTCGGCGCCGGGGCAGTGATCGTCACGGGCGGTCACGCGGCGGACGGCGCGGACGTCCTGGTCGAGCCGTCGGGCTCGCTGCGGATCGAAGGACCCCGCTATCCGGACGGGGCCTCGCATGGCTCCGGCTGCACCCACTCCTCGGCGCTCGCCGCCTTCCTCGCCCGCGGCGAGGAGCTCCCCGACGCCGCGCGCTGGGCCCGCGAGATCGCCTCCGAGGCCGTCGGCCACGGCCTCCGCGAGCTCGGGGAGGGCGCCGGTCCCGTCGACGTATTCGGGATCGCTCGCCTCGCACCGGGTGTGGAGCCGCGACATAATCAGGACCGATGAAGCTCGTGCGGATGAGGTCCGGGCACGGCGACGTCCTCCTCGCGGAAGGTGATCCCGCCCTGGAGGAGGACGAGGAGCGGCTGATCGCCGAGTTTCGCCGCCAGCTCGACCTCGGCATGTGGGCCGCGGTGCCGACCATCGCGCGCGGCCATCGGGAGGCGACGATCGTGCGCGACTTCGCCGAGGTGCCGCGCGACGCCGACCGGGTGATCTTCTTTCCCCAGGCCGCCGGGGGCTGAGCGCCGATGGACGAGGCGGAGGAGCGGGCGCGCGAGCTGATGCGCGCCGTCGTCGGTGAGCGCGACTTCGAGGCCTACGAGCGCCTCGGCTTCGTCTCGGTCACCGGCCGCAACCCGCGCTACGCCTACCTCGTCTACCCGTTCCGCCCGTTGGTCGCCTACGACACCGAGACCGGGGAGCTACTGGCCGAGTACTGCGTGGGGTTCGATGACGACGGCGAGCGCCTGCCCCCGGCCGACGACGTGCTCGCCAAGTGGATGACCCTGCGGGGGATCGAGTACGACCTGATCTCGGAGGCGAACCTGAACCGGCCCGGCCACCAGGTCGACCCCGATCACGCTCGCCGAGACATCGCTCGCCTGCGAGAGCTCGGCTGCTGAGCGCCTTACACTGCGCCTTCCCGTGACCCCTGGAAACGGCGACAACCCCGCGCTCCCGCGAACCCCTGGGGCGCTTCCGCGCCCACGCTCGGCGGCCGTGTTCGACGGTCCCGACCGCGCCGCCGCCCGCGCCTACATGAAGGGGATCGGCTACGACGACGCGGCGCTCAGCCGGCCGACGGTCGGGATCGCCAACACCTGGACCGAGGCGATGCCGTGCAACTTCGGCCTCCGCGCCCTCGCCGAGCACATCAAGGACGGCGTCCGCGCGGCCGGCGGCACGCCGATGGAGTTCAACACGGTGGCCGTCTCCGACGGGATCACGATGGGGACCAAGGGGATGAAGGCCTCGCTGGTCAGCCGCGAGGTGATCGCGGACTCGATCGAGCTGATGTGCCGCGGCTACCAGTTCGACGCCGTGGTCGCGCTCTCGGCGTGCGACAAGACGATCCCCGGCGCGGTGATGGCGCTGGCCCGGCTCGACATCCCCGGGGTGATGCTGTACGGCGGCTCGATCGCCCCCGGCCGCTGGCACGACAAGGACGTCACGATCGTCGACCTGTTCGAGGCGATCGGCACCCACGCCGCCGGCAACATGTCCGATGAGGAGCTCAAGTCGCTCGAGGACGTGGCAAGCCCGGGTTATGGCGCCTGCGGCGGCCAGTTCACCGCCAACACGATGGCCTGCGCCTTCGAGGCGCTCGGGATCTCACCCGGCGGCTCGTCGATGGTCCCGGCCGAAGACTCGGACAAGGCGACGGTGGCCGAGAAGATCGGCGAGCTGATCATGCGGGTGCTCGCCGACGACCTGCGGCCGTCGAAGGTGATCACCCGCGACTCGCTGGAGAACGCGATCGCGATGGTCTGCGCCTCGGGCGGCTCGACCAACGGCGTCCTCCACCTGCTCGCCGTCGCCCGCGAGGCCGGCATCGAGCTCGAGATCGACGACTTCGAGCGGATCTCGCGCCAGACGCCGCTGCTCGCCGACCTGAAGCCCGGCGGGCGCTTCGTCGCCACCGACCTCTACCGGGCCGGCGGCGTGCCGCTGATCCTCAATCGGCTCGCCGAGGCCGGGCTACTGCACTCCGACGCGATCACGGTCAGCGGCCGGACGATCGGGGAGGAGGCCACGGCCGCGGTGGAGGAGCCCGGCCAGGAGGTCGTGCGGCCGGTCTCCGATCCGCTCAAGGCCGCCGGCGGGCTGGCGATCCTGCGCGGCAACCTCGCCCCGGAGGGGGCGGTCGTGAAGCTGGCGGGAACCGAGCGCACCGGCCAGAGCGGCCCGGCGCGGGTGTTCGAGTCCGAGGAGGACTGCTTCCGCGCCGTCAAGGCGCAGGAGATCGAGCCCGGCGACGTGATCGTGATCCGCAACGAGGGCCCGGCCGGGGGCCCCGGGATGCGCGAGATGCTTCAGGTGACGGCGGCGATCGTGGGGGAGGGCCTGGGCGAAGAGGTCGCCCTGCTCACCGACGGACGCTTCTCCGGCGCCACCCGCGGCTTGATGATCGGTCACGTCGCGCCCGAGGCGGTCAAGGGCGGACCGATCGCGGCCCTGCGCGACGGCGACGAGGTGACGATCGACGTCGATGCGCGCAAGCTCTCGGTGGCGCTCTCGGACGACGAGATCGCCGCCCGGGTCGCCGAGTACGTCTCGCCGGAGCCCGCCTTCAAGACCGGTGTGCTGGCCAAGTACGCGAACACCGTCGGCTCGGCCTCCTTCGGCGCGCTGACCGGCTAGCCCGAGCCCAGGAACTCCTCCAGCAGGCGGTTGAAGCGCACCGGGCGCTCGGCCATCGGCACGTGGCCGCAGCGGTCGAAGACCTCCAGGCGCGCGCCGGCGATCCGGTTCGCGTAGCCGAGCGCGTCGGCGGGGGGGACGACGTGGTCCTGGCGGCCCCAGACGATCAGAGTCGGGACGTGGATCTCGGCGAGGCGGTCCAGGACGTCGTAGCCGGCGAGGCTGGCGAGCGCCTCGACGAACGACTCCGCGCGCACGCCGCCGTCGAAGAACTCCCAGACCAGCTCCGGGCGCAGGTCGCCCGGGCTGTCGAAGATGCCGCCGAAGGCCATCGCGCGGGCCCGGCGGCGCCGGAAGGCGCGCGTCTGGGCGCGGAAGGCAAGCGGCGTGGCGGCGGCGAGCATCCGGGCCGCGGCCTCGGTCGGCTCGCGGCGCAGGCGGGCGCTGGTGACTCCGGCGGCGGAGACGAGCACGAGCTTCTCGAATCGCTGCGGCTGCGAGATCGCTGCCTCGGCGGCGACGAACCCGCCCATCGAGTTGCCGACGATCGCGCAGTCCCGCACCCCGACCGCGTCGCAGAAGTCCAGCACCAGCTTGCCGTAGGCGGAGATCGAGATCTCCCACTCGGGCACCGGCGAGGAGCCGAAGCCCGGCAGGTCGAGCGCCAGGACGCGATGGCGGCGGGCGAACTGGGGGATGTTCTCGAGCCAGTTCTGCCAGCAGCCCGAGAGCCCGTGGACGAAGACGAGCGCCAGCGGATCCTGCTCGGCCTCGGGGGGCCCCGTCTCGACGTAGTGGATGCGCGTGCCGCCGACGTCGACGTCCGCCAGATGGTCTCGCCAGTTGATCCGCAACCAATCCGGGTCCGGGTTGCCGTACGGATCCGGACCGTCGGCGGGGGTGACGTCCGGCTTCGGGCCGAAGGGCTGGAGGCGGCGGGTACGCGCCTCGCTCACGCGTAGCCCATCCGCTCGAGGATCGGGATCTCGTGGATCTGCGGCGGCTGCAGGTGGTCCCAGAGGATCCCGCGGGGGCGCGGGTAGGCGCCGTCCACCTCGATCACCGCTCGCGGCGTGGCGATCACGTCGACGGGCAGGTCGTGGTCGATCACCGGCAGGTTCTCGCGCAGGATCTGGATCGGATGGCAGGTCGTCGCCACCGCGGTGTGGTCATCGATCTTGCCGGCCTCGATCAGCAGGCCGAACTCGATGTCCGAGAAGCCGCCGCCCTTGCCGATCCGGGCGCCGTTGAGGTTGACGGCGACCGATCCGCAGACGACCAGGTCGATGTCCGGCAGCTCGTCGTCGGCGACCACGCGGCCGTGGCGCAGCGCCCCCTTGATCGTCGCCGCCTCGCGGATCTGCTCGGCGCTCAGCGCGCGCGGGTCGAGGAGGCGAAACGGATGCTGGTCGCGCAGCCGCGGGACCGCCATCACGATCGTCTTGCCCTCCTCCAGCGCCCGGCGGCGGGCGTGGGTCTGGGGCGAGTCGGGGTTCGCCTTGATCACCCGGGCGCGCTTCCAGGTCCGGTGGCTGGCGAGCCGGGCGGCGGCGAGCTTGGCGCCGGCGAAGTTCGGGATCCTTCCCTCGGCGCCCGGGAAGCGTGAAACGCCCTCGCGGTCCATCGCCTGCCACACCGCCCGCCTCACCTGATCCTTGGAGCGCATCGGGGCCTGGATACTATGGGCCGTCCTGGCACCCGAGCGGACATCCCTCAGCCCGGCCCCGGGCGAGCTCTCGGAGGGCGACGAGGCGCGCGCCGACGCGCCCCTGCCCGAACGCCGCCCGGCGGAGACGCTGCGCGACCTGCTGCCGGCGATCGAGCCGGAGCGGCGCCTCAACGACTGGGGCCGCTCGGAGCGGGTCGAGGGGTTCATGGATCAGACCCTGTACGAGTTCTTCTACCGCTACTGGTTCAGGGCCGAGGTCGAGGGGATCGAGAACGTGCCCGCCGACGGCGGCGCCCTGCTGGTGTCCAATCACTCGGGCGCCCTGCCGCCGGACGCGGCGATGATCACCAAGGCGATCCGCGAGGAGCACCCCAACCCGCGGCCGCTCTACCTCACCGTCGAGCATTTCTTCAAGGGGTATCCGGGGTTCTCGATGCTGATCCCGAAGATCGGCGGCGTCGCCGCTCACCCCGCCAACGTGCACCGGCTGCTCTTCGACGAGCGCCAGCTGGTGCTCGTCTTCCCGGAGGGCCGCAAGGGGACCGAGAAGCTGTACAAGGACCGCTACCGCCTGCGGCGGTTCGGCCGCGGCGGCTTCGTCGAGGCCGCGATGCGCGCCGAGGCGAAGCTGGTCCCGGTCTGCGTCGTCGGCGCGGAGGAGGCGGCGCCGATCTTCGCCCAGGTCAGCTTCATGCAGCGGCTCACCGGATTGATCTACTTCCCGCTCACGCCGACCTTCCCGTGGCTGGGACCGCTGGGGATGCTGGGCTACCTGCCGGCGAAGTTCAAGATCCGCTTCCTCGAGCCGATCGACACGATCGAGCTCGGCGGCGCCGACGCCGTCCATGACAAGGCGCTGGTCCAGACCGTCGCCCAGGAGATCCGCGCCCGCATCCAGGAGAACCTCGATCAGATGCTCGCGAAGCGGAAATCGGTCTGGTTCGGCTGATGCGCGTTCTGGTCACAGGACTGGCGACGTACTGGGGCGGGCGGCTGGCGCAGGCGCTGGAGGGCTTCGAGCAGGTCGAGACGATCATCGGCGTCGATTCGCGCGATCCGCGCGTCGAGCTCGAGCGGACCGAGTTCGTCCGCGTATCCAACCGCCACTCGCTGATCCAGCGGATCGTCACCGCGGCCGAGATTGACACCGTGATCGACACGCGGATGGTCGTCAACTCGCTCGGCGCCTCACCGCGCGAGGCGCACGAGAACAACGTGATCGGGACGATGAACATCCTCGCCGCCTGCACCGGCTCGGACTCGCCGGTGCGCAAGTTCGTCTTCAAGAGCTCGACGCAGTACTACGGCGCCGAGCAGGACGACCCGTCCTTCTTCAGCGAGCGGATGGTTCGCCCGCACCCGGCGGCGACGCCGCTGGAGCGCGACATCCTCGAGGCCGAGCGGGCGATGTCCGAGTTCGCCGAGCGGCGCACCGACGTGATCGTGACCGTGCTGCGTTTCGCCAACGTCCTCGGCCCCGACGTCGACACCGCGTTTACGCGGATGCTCGGCCTGCCGGTCGTGCCGATGGTCTTCGGCTTCGACCCGCGGCTGCAGTTCGTGCACGAGGACGATGTCGTGCACGCGCTCGAGCACGCGGCGATCAACGACCTGCCGGGAACCTTCAACGTCGCCGCCGACGGCGTCCTGGCGCTCTCGGAGGCGATCTCGCTGGTCGGCCGCCGCCCGTTGCCTGTGCTGCCGCCGATCGGCACCGGGATCGCCTTCGGTCCCCTGCGCCGGCTCGGCCTTCGCGTCCCGACCGAGCTCACCAACCTGCTGCGCTTCGGACGCGGGGTCGACAACCGGCTCTTCAAGGCGACCGGCTTTGATTACGGCTACACCTCCCGTGAGAGCGTGATCCGCCTCGCCGAGCACCTGCGCCTGGAGCCGATCCTGCGCGGCCGCGGCGGGGAGGAGGGCTACCGCTACGAGCGCGAGGTCGAGGAGTTCCTGCGCTGGAGCCCGAACGTGCGCCGCGAGCGGGCCGCCGAGGGAGCCGGCGCCGACCGCGAGCCGCTCGGTATCTGAAGCCCGGATTGCAGGGGCGCTCGCCTCAGCCTGTGCCGGGCGGGCGCTTTTCTACACTCAGAGGCCCCGTGCGCAAGTTCCAGATCTTCTGCGTCTTCCTGGTCGCGTTGCTGTTGATGGCAGCGGTCGGCGCGTACGCCTGGGATTCCTCGCGCTCGGACGAGATCGCCGACGGCGTGACGATCGGCGGCGTCGACGTCGGCGGTCTGACCGCCGACGAGGCGACGGCCGCCGTCAACAAGGCGCTCGTCGACCCGCTGCGCAAGAAGATCACGGTCACCTACGAGGGCGTCAAGTACCAGCTCAACCCGGACAAGCTCAACGTCGACTCCGACGTCGACGGGATGATCGACCGGGCGCTCGAGGCGAGCCACGAGGGCGGCCTGCCGACCCGCGTCTGGCGCTACGCGACCGGGGGCGAGGTCGATGTCGCGATCGCCCCCCAGCTCACCTATTCCAACAACGCGATCGACGAGTTCATCGCCAAGGTCGCCGACGAGATCAACCGCGACCCGGTCGACGCGACGATCGAGCCGACCACGGTGTCGCTCCAGGGCGTCGCCGGCCACGATGGGGTCTCGGTCGACGAGGCGGCGCTGCGCCGGCGGATCGAGTCCGTCGTCCAGCGTCCCAACCACCGCACGGTCGCCGCTCCGGTGAACACGGTCGAGCCCGACGTCACGAAGGCCGATCTGGCGAACAGGTATCCGACCTACATCACGGTCGATCAGGCGAGCTTCACGGTCACCCTCTGGAAGGACCTCGACGTCGCCGAGAAGTACACGGTCGCTGTCGGCCAGCCGGCGTATCCGACGCCGACGGGGCTTTACTCGGTGACCGACAAGCAGGTCGACCCAGTGTGGAGCGTTCCGAATTCCGACTGGGCCGGTGAGCTTGCCGGCACGGTGGTCCAGGGTGGAACCGCCGAGAACCCGCTGAAGGCGCGCTGGATGGGAATCACCGACGGGGTGGGGTTCCACGGCACCTCGGAGGTCGACTCGCTCGGCACCGCCGCCTCGCACGGCTGCATCCGGATGTCGGTTGCCGACGTCGAGGATCTCTACGACCAGGTCCCAGTTGGGACCCCGGTCTACATCGGTTAGTCCCGCCCGCCGGCAGGCACGCCTCGCCCCGCGGCGAAGCTAGGCCCATGGGTGAGAGGACGGCGCTGCCGGCGCCGCCGGCCGAGGATCTGAAGACCAGCCGCGCGTGGGAGCGCGCGCTGGCCGCCTACGACCGCGATCTCGCCACCCGCGGCTGCTCGCCGGCGACGCGACGCGCCTACGGGCGCGACCTGCTGGAGCTCGCAGCCTGGGCGACCGACCGCGGGCGCGAGCCCGGCGAGCTCGCCTATCGCGACCTGCGCGGTTACGCGGCCACGCTCTCGGAGCGGCGCCTGGCGAAGACCAGCGTCGCCCGCAAGCTCGCCTCGGTGCGCGGCCTGCACGAGCACTTCGTCGCCACCGGCGTGGCGACCGGCAACCCCGCCGACCTGCTGCCGGCCCAGAAGAAGGCCTCGAAGCTGCCGCGGGTGCTCGCCCGCGACCAGGTCGCGACGCTGCTCGACCGGATTCCGGCAAGGACGCCGCTCGAGGTCCGCGACCGGGCGATGTTCGAGCTCGCCTACTCTTGCGGCCTGCGTGCTTCGGAGATCGTCTCGCTCGACCGCGGCGACGTCGACTTCGACTCCGAGACCGTGCGCACGACCGGCAAGGGCTCGAAGACGCGCCTGGTGCCGATCGGCGAGCCCGCGTCCCGGGCCATGCGCCGCTATCTCGACACCGCTCGCCATGCGCTCGGCCCGCCGCCCGAGGAGCCGGCGCTGCTGGTCAGCCGGGCCGGACGGCGCCTCTCGGCCTCCGACGTCCGGCGGCGGCTGGAGAAGTGGGTGCGCGAGGCGGCGGTGGCCGGGCGCGTCTCGCCCCACACGCTGCGCCACTCGTTCGCGACCCATCTGCTGGAGGGCGGGGCCGACCTGCGATCGATCCAGGAGCTTCTCGGCCACGCGAGCATCTCGACGACGCAGATTTACACCAGGGTCGAGCCGTCGCGCCTGAGGCAGGAATACGCAAAGTCCCACCCGCGCGCCTAAGCCTGCAAAGGTAGGGTTTTCCGGAACTCGGCAGAATCTGGCTAGGGCTATGGAGACGAACGTCAAAGCAGTTGAGCTGCGCGAGCTGTGGAGGCGCTACAAGGTCGACGGCGACGAGAAGGCGCGCGAACGACTTGTGGTCGCCTACTCGCCGCTGGTCAAGTTCATCGCCGGGCGAATGGCCTCCGGCCTGCCCTCGCACGTGGAGGAGTCCGACCTGATCTCCTACGGCCTGCTCGGCCTGATCGGCGCGATCGAGCGCTTCGACACCGAGCGCGAGATCAAGTTCGAGACCTTCGCCGTCGCCCGGGTCAAGGGCGCGATCATCGACGAGCTGCGCTCCCTCGACTGGGTGCCGCGCTCCGTCCGCGCCCGCGCCCGTGACGTCGAGCGCGCGCACCGGACGCTGGAGGCGAAGCTGCAGCGGGCGCCGACCGACGAGGAGATGGCGGAGAAGCTGGAGATCACCGTCGAGGACTTCCAGGGCGTGCTGCTGGAGATCGCCAACTCGTCGGTGCTGGCTCTCGACGACCTGTGGACGTTCGCCGATCCCGAGGGCGGCAGCCAGATCTCGGTGCTCGACACGATCCAGGACCCGGCCGCGGTCGACCCCGAGTCCGAGGTTCAGCAGTCGGAGGTCAAGGACCGGCTCGCCGATGCGATCGAGTCGCTGCCCGAGCGCGAGCGGCTGGTGATCGCCCTCTACTACTACGAGAACCTGACCCTGCGCGAGATCGGCGAGGTGCTCGGGGTGACCGAGTCCCGGGTCTCGCAGCTGCACACGAAGGCCGTGATCGGCCTCAGGTCACGCTTCACGCTGTAGGGAGATAGATTCCGGGGGTGCCTCACAAGGCCCCAGACCGGATTCGCAACGTCGCCCTGGTCGGCCACCGCGGCAGCGGCAAGACCAGCCTCGCCGAGGCCGTCCTCTTCGAGTCCGGAGTGATCAACCGGCTCGGCAAGGCCGATGACGGCTCGACCGTTTGCGACTTCGAGCCCGACGAGCAGGAGCGCGGGATGTCGATCGGCGCCGCCGTGACCACGTTCGAGCACGACGGGCGCAAGGTGAACATGATCGACACCCCGGGCGAACCGAGCTTCGTCGCCGACACGCTCGGGGCGCTGCGCGTCGTCGACGCCGCGGTCTTCGTCGTCAGCGGCGTGATGGGTGTCGAGGTCCACACCGAGCGGCTGTGGCAGCGCGCCGACCAGGAGGGACTGGCGCGGCTGGTGTTCGTCAACATGCTCGACCGCGAGCGCGCCGACTTCTTCCGCGCGCTGGAGTCGCTGAAATCCGCGTTCGGCCAGCATGTCGTCGCGACCGAGATCCCGATCGGCGCCGAGCACGAGATCCGCGGCGTGGTGGACCTGATCGACATGACCGCGTTCGAGTACGAGGGCGAGGGACGCGGCAACGCGAAGCAGATCGAGATCCCCGAGGAGCTGCAGGCGCAGGCCGAGGAGTACCGCGAGAAGCTCATGGACGAGGTCGCCGAGAACTCCGACGAGCTGATGGAGCGCTACCTGGAGGGCGAGGAGATCTCGCATGCCGAGATCGTCACGGCGCTGAAGAAGGGCGTCAACGAGGGCCATCTCTTTCCGGTGACCTGCGGCGTCGCGACCCGCAACCTGGGCACCAACCGGTTGCTGGAGGCGCTGGTCGAGGACCTGCCGTCGCCGGCGATGCACGGGGGCGCCAAGGCCCTCGATGGCGACGACAACACGGTCGAGATCGAGCCCACCGAGGACGGCGACCTGCTCGCCTTCGTCTTCAAGACCACCGCTGACCCCTACACCGGCCGGATCAGCATGCTGCGGGTGTACTCGGGGGTACTCACCTCCGACTCGCACGTGGTCAACGTCTCGAAGGGCGAGAAGGAGCGGATCGGCCAGCTCTCCGCGCCCGAGGGCAAGGACATGCGGCCGATCGACGAGCTCGGCCCCGGCGACATCGGTGCGGTTGCGAAGCTGCGCGAGACGACCGCCGGCGACGTGCTGGCCTCCGGCCCGACCGAGCTGCACTTCGGGCCGCTCGACCTGCCGGCGCCGGTGATGGCGTTCGCGTTCGAGCCCAAGTCGAAGGGTGACGACGAGAAGGCCGCCAGCGCCCTGCGACGCCTTTCCGAGGAGGATCCGACGCTCGACGTGCACCGCGACCCCGAGACCGGTGAGCAGATCATCGCCGGGCTCACGCAGATCCACGTCGAGGTGATCGTCGACCGGGTCAAGGACCGTTTCGGCGCCGAGATCGAGCTGCACCCCCCGCAGGTGCCCTACCTGGAGACGATCCGTAGCTCGGCCAAGGCCCACGGCCGCTACAAGAAGCAGACAGGCGGCCGCGGCCAGTTCGGCGACTGCCACATCGAGATCGAGCCCAACGAGCAGGGCGAAGGGTTCGAGTTCGTCAACGCGATCAAGGGCGGCGTGATCCCCGGCGGATTCATCCCCGCCGTCGAGAAGGGGATCGTCGAGGCGATGACCGGCGGCGTGCTCGCCGGCTATCCGATCAAGGACGTCAAGGTGCGCCTCTTCGACGGCCAGCACCACAACGTCGACTCCTCGGAGATGGCCTTCAAGATCGCCGGCTCGATGGCCTTCAAGCAGGCCGTCGCCGAGGCCGACCCCTATCTGCTGGAGCCGATCATGCAGCTGACGATCGCCGTCCCCGAGGACGCGGTCGGCGACGTGATCGGCGATCTCAACTCGCGCCGCGGGCACCCCCTGGGCATGGAGCCGCGCGGGTCGGCGACCGAGATCAAGGCCGAGGTGCCGATGGCGGAGGTGCTCGACTACGCCCCCGACCTGCGCGCGATCACCGGCGGGCGCGGGGACTACACGATGGACTTCCTGCGCTACGAGGAGGTTCCCGGCCATATCGCCCAGAAGGTGATCGCCGAGGCGAACGCCGGCGACGAGCAGGGCGTCCGCGCGTAACTACTCTAGGGGCGTGGAGTTCGAGACCTGCGCCGTCTGCGGCCGTTCGATCCTGCGTGGGGAGCGGTCGTTCGAGTACGTCGACGCCGATCGCGCGGAGCACCTGGTCTGCCCGCTGTGCAAGCCGCGGGCGGAGGAGATCGGCTGGCTGCCGGCTGCGTTCGCCGCGGCCGCGCCGCCGCCCGCGCCACGGCGCCAGCGCGGCGCCACCGCGCTGCGCGAGCGCCTCGTGCGCGCCGTCAGTCCGCCGGCGCCCGACGACCAGCCGCCAGCGATCCCCCCGACGCCGCTCGAGGTTTTCAACGCCAGCTCCGAGGTGCGCAAGGTCGCCGGGCTGCGCCGCTCGCTCGGCGAGCCGCGCGTCTGCGTTCGCCCCGAGGGGAGTGGAGGGGGAGAGGTCGTGATCGTCGCCTGGGACCTCTCCTGGTATCGCTGGACGGTCCGCGGTGGCGCCGTGAAGCAGGTCGCGAAGGGCAACGAGATCTCCGAGCTGCCGCTCTCCGACCGTGACTGGAACGCGTCCGCGGGGGCCGACGGGACCCTGACCCGTGCCTGACAAGGTCGTCGTCAACGTCGATGGGGGCGCCCGCGGCAACCCGGGGCCGGCGGCCGTCGCGGCCGTCGTGGCGACGCCCGACGGCGAGGTGCTCGAGCGCCGCGGCGAGACGATCGGACGGGCCACGAACAACGTCGCCGAGTACAGGGCGCTGCTGCTCGGGATCGAGTGCGCTCAGGCGCTGGGCGCGCGCGAGGTCGAGCTGATCGGCGACTCGGAGCTGATCGTCAAGCAGGTGAAGGGCGAGTACCGGGTCAAGGACGCCGGATTGAAGCCGCTTCACGCCGAGGTCCGGACGGCGCTCGCGCCGTTCGAACGCTGGTCGATCCGCCACGTGCGCCGCGAGCACAACGCCGCCGCCGACGCTCTGGTCAACGAGACGCTCGACGGGGCCTAGACGCTGCAGTCCTTCCCGTCGGCGAGCTTGCACGCGCCCGAGGCCTCGAACTCGAGGATCTGCTTGTCCTGGTCCCGCGGGAGCTTGATGTTGGACGTGACCGGGTCGGCGACGCCGTTGACGACGGTCACCTCGACGAAGCGGTCCGCCGTACACGTGTAGTAGGCGACCTCATTGGCGTCGCCGGCCGATTCCTCTGGGTGATTGTCCGCGCAGACGTAGCGCGCGGTGAGCTTGAACGGCGCCAGCAGATGCTGCGAGTCGGTGATGTACGGGAAGCGGAAGTAGAGCAGCGAGCTCAGGATCGTCGAGTCCGAGTCCTGGCTGACGTTCCCGTCGCCGCCGGCGATCAGGCAGTCGTCGTGCCACGTGTAGTCGAGGTCGCCCGTCCAGCCGATCGTTCCGTAGAAGTCCTCGGCGCCCTGCATCTGGGCGGGCGGCGAGTCGTCCTCACCGATCAGCGAGCCGTCGTTTCCGGTTTCCTCGCAATCCGGGGCCCCATGTCCGTAGCCGACCTTCGAGCTGAGGACGAGGTGGTTTTCATACCACGCGCCGGCACCGCCGGGTTGCGTATCGGCGAACATCACGTTGACCATCACCCCCCAGCCAATCCCCTGGCTCTCGAAGACGCTGTCGATGGCGTCGTGCTCATCCTTGTCCGTCTCGACGCCCGTCTGGATCAACGCATCGCGCACCTGGCGCATGTTCCTCGCGGGCCCGCCGAAGAACTTGGCCACGTGCAGCGCCGAGAGGATTGTGTGGAGGCCGTCCTGGACCCCCTGGCCAGCTCGTGCTCCCAGATACTGGGCCAGGTGCCAGAAGAGCCCGGCGTCGCGAACCTCGTTGTACTGGGCGAGGCGCGGCGGCTTGATCGCGCCGCGGCTTGTGGTGGCCGGCGACGCACCAAGATCGTGGCTGGCCGAGCAGCTCGGGTAGCGGATGGCCGGATCGTTCAGCGTGACGGCGGCGAACGCCTCTCCGAAGCCCTCGTCGAGCGGGAGCGCGGGCTTCTTCGGGTAGGTCTTCGTCGAGTTGTGTTCGCCCCCCGGCGAGTGCGGGTCGGCGACCGTGGCGAGGACGTGGTGGCCGAACTCGTGCAGAGGCACGGCCGGCGCCCACTCTGTCCCCGCCTCGAGCCTGATCGTCTTCGTCTTCTTTTCGTAGTCGGTCTCCCCGGTGGGCCAGATGACCCGCACCTTGTCGATCTTCACCGGCGACACGGCTCGGGCCACGGCGGCGCCCTGCGAGAGGACGAAGAAGATGTTTGCCGCGCCGGCGGGAGTGATCCCACCGTTGTCGGGCACGACCTCGAGGTTCTCGTCGCCGGGCGCGATCTTGCCGAGCGGCAGCTCCCAGGTGTTGCGGCCGTTGGCGCGCGTGACCCGCACGCCCCCGCCATCCAGGAGCACCGACGCCTTGGCGGCTCCGCTTCCGTGCTTGAACTCGAGCTTGTAGTTCCCGTTCGCGTCGATCTTGTCCGAGTCGGTCTCGGCGCCGCGCTCGGCGAACACGACCGCGCCCTTGAGCGTCGGGATCAGATCACCGAGCTGACAGGACTTGTCCTTGTAGTCCACGGTGCCGGTGATGATGTCCGCGCCGGCCGCCGGCACGGCCAGCAGCCCGGTGGCGCAAATCAGCGACGTGACTCCCCTGAGGGTCGCGGCGCGCGGGCGAGATCGCATCCGAATCCTTCCGGCTATCCCGTCCGCCGTGGATTCGCCGGAGCTGGGCACGACCTACGAACTGTCAGCGAGCGTAACCCATCAACTCGCTTTGGCGAAAACGCCGACCGCCTCGTCACCGAAACGCGCGACGAGGCGGCCGGCTGACGCCGTAGGCGGGTTACTCGGTGGCGGCCTGGAGCAGGTTGACGCGACCGAAGCCGAAGTTCGGATCGCGCCCCGCTGCGCCGAGGTCGTCAACCGCGCCGTCGAGCTTGGCGACGATCTGCGCCGCCGTCGCGCTCGGGTAGCGGGAGCGGATCAGAGCCGTGACGCCCGCGACATGCGGGGTCGCCATCGACGTGCCCGAGATCGTGTTGTACGTGCCGTCGTTCCAGGTCGACGTGATGTTGACGCCGGGCGCCGCGACCTCGACGTCCGCGTTCGCGTTCGAGAAGCTCGCCCGCTGATCACGGTTGTCGGTTGCGGCCACGGAGACCACGTTCGGATACGCGGCCGGGTAGTTGAGCGTCGCGTCGCCGTCGTTGCCCGCCGCGGCGACGAGCACCGCGCCGTTGGCGGCGCCGCCCTTCCAGGCGTAGTTGACGGCGTTCTGGAGCGTCGTCGACGCGCCGCCGCCAAGGCTCATCGAGATCACCTTGGCGCCCTGGTCGTAATCCCACGTGATGCAGTTGGCGACGTCCGCGGTCGTCCCGACGCCGGCCGGCCCGCTGAGCGCTCGGCACATCGCGAGCGGCGAGTTGAACGAGACGCCGGTCACGCCGATGCCGTTGTTGGCGTTCGCGGTGATCGTCCCTGACACGTGGGTGCCGTGGCCGTTGTCGTCCGCGCACGAGCCCACCTTGATCGAGCCTGATGTGACGCCGGGGATCAGCCCGATCGACTGCGCGCAGTTGGCGAGGCTGCCCGCCAGATCGGGATGCGCAGCCTGGATGCCCGTGTCCACGACGCCGACCTTGACCCCGCCGGTGGCGGGAAAGGCGCCGAGCCCGGCCGCGTCCCAGCCCTCCGGGGCGTCGATGTCGGCGTCGGGCGTGCCGCCCGTCTGACCCGTGTTGTTGAGTCCGTAGAGCTGGCCGAACATCGGGTCGTTGGGAATCGCGTCGGCGCGCAGGATCAGGTTCGGCTCCGCATAGGACACGAGCGACGAGCGCTCGAGGCGCGCGGCCACCGCCGCCGGGTCGCCGGCGACGGCGAAGACGCTGGCGCTGGAGTGGCGGATGCTGCCGATCTGGGTGCCGACGCCGAGGCGCTGAGCGAGCGCGCCGACAGCGGCGCTGCCGGCGGCGGAGCGGTATTTGACGATCACCGACTGAGCGGTGGGACTCGATGCTGCTGCGGCAGGTGCGGCGACGCTGAGTGCCAAGGCCAGTCCGAGCAGGACCGTCTTCAGACTCCGGTGCATGGTTAGGAAACCCCTTCCCCGTGGTTGACCGTGGTTGACTACCCCCGTGACGGAGGACTTCAAACCCGCCGAGCCGATCCCCGCCGGCACGCGGATCGGCCACACGCACCTCAAGGTCTCCGACCTCGATCGCGCGCTCGACTTCTACACCGGGGTGCTCGGGTTCGAGCTCATGCAGCGCTGGGCCGACCAGGCGGCGTTCGTCTCGGCCGGCGGCTATCACCACCACCTCGGGTTGAACACATGGCAGTCGAAGGGGGGCAGCCCGCCGCCGCCGGGGACGACCGGCCTCTTTCACGTCGCGATCCTCTACCCGACCAGGCGCGACCTCGCGGACGCGCTGCGGCGGGTGACCGAGGCCGGGATTCCGATCGACGGCGCCTCCGACCACGGCGTCAGCGAGGCGATCTACCTGCGCGATCCCGACGAGAACGGGATCGAGCTCTACTGGGACCGGCCGGCCGACCAGTGGCCCCGCGACCCCGAGGACCCGGACGGCGTGGCGATGTACACGGCGCCCCTCAACCTCGCGGACCTGCTCTCGGAACTCGATTAGCCGCTGCTCTAGACTCCGCGGCCGCGCGGCTGTAGCTCAGTTGGCTAGAGCGTCTGCTTGCCATGCAGAAGGTCGTGGGTTCGAATCCCATCAGCCGCTTTTTTTCTGGGCCCCCATCAGATTGTCAGCTGTTCTCTTTGACGAGCTTGATCTTCGCCGTCTGACTGTTGGCGCTGCCGCCGGTCGGCGTGAAGGTGACCGTCGCCTTGAACTTCGCCTTGCCCTTGCTCTTGAGCTTCTTCTTTGCCTTGCCTGTGGCCTTGATGAGGAGCTTCACCGTTCCCGGGCCGGCGATTTCCTGGCCGCCGACCTTCATGATCGGCTTGAGGCCCTTACCGGAAAGGGTAAGTTTGCCGGCACTCGGGACGGTCACCGGGAGGGTCGCGGTTCCCTTCTTCTTATTGAGCTTCGGTTTGCCCAAGGTGAATTCGTTGGAGGGGGGCGCGTTGGCGCTGAACGTCGCCGTCACCACCTGATCGGAGTTCAGCGTCACCGTGCACGGACCAGCGCCCGAGCAGCCGGCGCCCGACCAGCCCGTGAACGTCGAGCCGGAGGCGGGGTTGGCGGTGAGTGTGACCACGGTGGCCTCATCGAAGGCCCGCGAGCAGTCGGCGCCGCAGTCGATTCCAGGAGGGGAACTCGTTACCGAGCCCGAGCCGGCGCCCGCCTTCGTGACGCTCAAGGTGTGGCTAGGCGGTGCCGGAGCGAACGTCGCAGCGACGGAAAGGTCGCTGTTAAGGATGACCGTGCAGGTGCCGGCTCCTGAGCAACCGCCGCCAGACCATCCGGTGAAGACCGATCCCGGAGCCGGCGTTGCAGTCAGCGTCACCGGAGAGCCCTTCGTGAAGGGCGACGAGCAGGTGGCGCCGCAATCGATCCCGGCCGGGTTGCTGATCACGGTGCCGCTTCCGACGGCGGAGACACTCAGGTTGCTCACCCCGGTGTACGTGGACGCGTCGCCAGATGCGTCCACCGCGGCGCAAAATGTTGCCGATACACAGGACACGGAGGTGAGAGAGACATCGTCGACGCTCGCCGGGGCGCTCCAAGCGCTGCCGTTGTAGATGAGCGCGTTGCCTCTGTTATCGACCGCCGCGCAGAACGACGAGGTCGGGCACGAGACCGACGTGAGGGCGTGCGCGTCGATGCTCGCCGGGACGCCCCACGAGCCGCCGCCGTGGTAAGTGACCGCGTTGCCGCTGTTGTCGACCGCGACGCAGAACGACGCGGTGGGGCACGAGACCGCGGTGACGGTTGCGGTGCCGTCGATGCTCGCCGGGGCGCTCCATGAGACGCCGTTGTAGGTGAGCGCCTTGCCACCATTGTCGACTGCGATGCAGAATGCTGTCGACGGACACGAAACCGAGTTGATCGGAACCGTGCCGTCGATCCCCGCCTGGGGGCTCCACGTAGTGCCGTTGAAAATGCGCGCGTTGCCGCTGTTGTCGACCGCGATGCAGAACGTCCCCGACGCACACGAGACTGAGGTGAGCGCGTGCGTGTCGATGCTCAACCCGCCGCTCCAGGAACCGCTGCTGTAGTTGAACCTGTTGCCGGCGCTGTCGACCGCGACGCAGAACGACGCGGTGGGACACGAGACCGAGGTGAAGGCTGCGCTGCCGACGCTCGTCGGGCTGCTCCAGGAGCCGCCGCTGTAGGTGGACGCCATCCCAGCGAGTGCCACGGCCGTGCAGGAGGTTGTGCCCGGCGCGCAGGATACGGAGGTGGCCGAAAAAGACGGACCGATGGGGACCGGCCCCGTCCAGCCGGGGGCTGCAGTTGCCGAGGAAGCTGCGAAGAGAACCAGGATCGAAGCGCTCAGGACGCCCCGGCGCACGTATCGTCCCAGCGGTAGGCCGAGCCGACCGCTCACTGCTCGATCCGGTTGGCTCGTGCGCACCGGGCCATACTAGGTCCGACTTGCCGCGCGGGCAAGGGGCGCCGCGCTACCACGCCGAGTTGTCTTCGACGCCTGAAGAAGTGGTAGCCGGGGTGGTAGCAAGGGCGCTGCAGGCCGCATGACCATGCCAAATGGCGGACTCTTCGCTCCCATCAGCCGCTCTTTTCTGGGCCCCGCCTGACTCGCCGCGGCCTGGCGCTGGCTCGGCAACGAGGTTACGATTGGGGCCACCGCTACTGGATAGCGTTGCCGATGGCCTTAGGTCTGAAGAAGAGCGAAGCAAGGGGGGAGGGAGCGCGCGTGACGGCGCTGGTCGTCTCGGCCGACCACCCACTCGACAACCGGATCATGGTCGGGCAGGGGACCCGCGGACAGGTGCGGATTCTGGTCGAGGTCGGGTCGGGACAGTCCGTGCAGGCGACGGCCAGCTTCAAGCTCGACCGAGAGCACTGGCTGGTGACCGGGATGGAAGTGCCGGTGGCGATCAACCCCGCCGATCCGGACCGATTTGAGCCGCTGTGGGATGAGATCCCTGGGATCGAGGAGCGCGTGGCGGCCAACGACCCGACCCTGGCCGACCCGCTCGGCACCGGGCGCAGGGTGCTCTCAGAGCTGAAGGCGGCCGGCTACCTGGGTCCCGACGTGGCCGCGCTTCCAGGCCCCGTCGGCGAACTCGCGGCGGTCACGGCCCAGGCCGAGGCGACGGCGACTCCGGACCGGTTCAAGGAGGCGATCGAGAGGGCCACCCAGGAGCCCGCCCCGCCCGGCAAGACGCGGGCGGTCGTCGTGGTCGCGACGGTCGCGGCGACACTGACCGACGATCCCACGGGCGGACACGAGCGCGTCACATCGGGCAAGCGGGACGCGGTGTTGGCGGTCAACGTTCCAGGCCGGGCGCCCTACGCGGTCTTCGACCGGGGCTTCAAGCGGCCGCGCGACAAGGCGCAGATCACAGGCGACGGGCTGCCCGCCCTGGTCTCGGCCACGGACCCGAACGACGTCGAGATCCTCTGGGACGAGCTGCCGTCGGTCGAGCGCCAGATCGGGCAGCGCATCTCCGACCGCCTGCAGGCCGCTGGGGCCGGCATGGCCGCTCAGGCGGGCATGGAGCAGCAGATGATGGAGGCGGCCAAGCAGGCGGCCGCCAACCCGCCCGCTCAGGCCCCAGCACCCGGGGCCGTGCCGTCGAGTGCGCTCGGCGGCGACATGAAGGCGATGCTGGCGCAGAACGCGAAGGCCTCGCTGAGCATGATCAAAAACCCGA
>JAWVFH010000013.1:0-122938 GCA_033856255.1 Solirubrobacterales bacterium
ACACCGCGTCCGGAGGCCCGGTCGGGGTGGGCACGGCGACGGCGAAGTCGATGGTGCTCAACATCGTCCTCGTGCACATCATCGGGATGATGGGCACACTGGTGTTCTGGGGAGCAAATCCACGCGCGCCAATTGGCGGCTGACGAGATAGGGAGAAGGGGCCGATGGCTGACGAAGAGCGCGAAGTAGACGATCCGGGAGCCGACGAGGCCGTCGCCGAGGAGCAGCCTGCCGACCAGCAGGTGGCCCAGAAGGACGAGATGGAGCGCTTCGCCGACCAGGCGGGCGGGGCCGAGGCCGCCGACGACTACGAGGAGCCGGCGCCCGAGCTCGGCGACCTGCACAAGGACTACTCGATCCCGGGCGTCGACCCGCGGGAATCGAACCCCTACAAGTGGCACACGGGCGAGAAGCGAGACCACGGTGGCGAGGACGCGATCGAGGTGATCGACGTCGTCAAGCAGTTCGGCCGCACCCGGATCCTCAACGGCCTCAACCTCGGCCTTCCCGACGACCAGATCTCGATGGTGCTCGGCCCGTCGGGAACCGGCAAGAGCGTGCTGATCAAGCACATCGTCGGGCTGCTGTACCCGGACTCCGGGGACCTGCTCGTGCACGGCGAGTCGGTCCCGAACATGTCGGACGACGAGCTCTTCGAGATGCGCAAGAAGTTCGGCCTCCTGTTCCAGGACGGCGCCCTGTTCGGCTCGATGAACATCTTCGACAACGTCGCCTTCCCGCTGCGCCAGCACACGGACAAGTCGGAGGACGAGATCGGCGAGATCGTCAATCGCCGCTTGAACGAGGTCGGCCTCTCCGAGGCGCTCGAGAAGATGCCGAACGAGCTCTCCGGCGGGATGCGCAAGCGCGCCGGGTTCGCCCGGGCGCTGGTCCTCGACCCGGCGATCGTGATGTTCGACGAGCCCGACTCGGGCCTCGACCCGGTCCGCACGGCGCTGCTCTGCGAGCTGATCCGCGAGATCCACGAGGAGAACGGAGGCTGCTACCTGGTGATCAGCCACGACCTCGGCACCGCGCGCCGGATCGCCGACTTCATCGCCGTGCTCTGGAAGGGCAAGATCGTCGAGTCCGGCCCGTCGGACGAGCTCTTCAACTCCGACAACGAATTCGTCAGTCAGTTCCTGAACGCGGAGACCCACGGACCCCTATCCATGGACTAGGGCGCCCTGGGCGGCGTCATCGGTCGCTCGCGTACGAAGTACGCGTCGCGCTCCCTGCTTCCTTGCCCAGAACGCCCTAGTCGGCGCCCCGGGGTCGGGGCGTCCTCAGTGCCGCGTCCATCCGTGCAGTTCCCGCCGTGGCGGCTGCAAGGCGTCGCCTGGCGTGGTCCTCGGTCGTTCGAGTAGCGCTGCTACTCGAACTCCCTGCGTCCTAGCCACGCTCGCCTTTCGCTCGCCCACAAGCGGGTCTGCCCGGTTGGACTCGGCACTAGCATTCCCGGCGTGAGGGATCGCTTCGCACGGATCGCGGGCTGGTGCGTCGAGCAGCCGATCCCGGTCGTCGTCGCCGTCGGGCTGATCGCTTTGATCGCGGCGGTGGGGGCGCTGCGCCTGGAGCCGGACGCGGGCACCGACCAGCTCGTCGACAACGACTCGACCGCCTATCGCGCCACCCAGGACTTCAAGCAGAAGTTCGGCGATGACGCGGTCGTCGTCCTCGTCAAGGGGCCCCTGGACCGGCTCGTGCTCACCTCCGACCTCGGCAAGCTGCTGTCGCTCGAGGGATGCCTGTCGGGCAACGTCGCGGGCGGCCAGGTCTTTACCGGCGAGCCGGCGCCGGAGCCCTGCGCTCGGATCGCCGCGGCGAAGCCGGCGCAAGCGGTCCTCGGCGGCGCCACCTTCCTCAACCAGTCGGCGATCCAGGCGACCAACGTGTTCAAGGAGCAGTCGCAGGCGGCGCAGCGCGAGGCCCGCGCCGCCGCGGTCGCAGCTGCCCTGCACGCTCGACGCCAGGGGCTGGACGAGACGCAGCAACGCGCCGCTGCCGCGGCCGCCTTCCAGGAGGTGCTGACCAACTTCCGGCAGCACATCATCCAGCTCGGGGTCGACTATGGGCTCACCGGCCCGCCTCGGCTCGACGATCCCACCTTCGTCAGCAACGTGGTCTTCGACCCCGCCAACCCGGGGCAGCCGAAGCCGCGCTTCTCGATCTTCTGGCCCTCGGACCACGCGGCCCAGATCCTGATCCGCCTCAAGCCCGACCTCAGCCCTACGGAGCGCAGCGACGCGATCGGGATGATCCGCGACGCCGTCAGCGACGACGCCTTCCAGCTGCGCGGGGCCGAGTACGTGGTCAGTGGCGCGCCGGTCGTTGTCGATGGGCTCTCGCACGAGCTCACTCACGCGATCGTCATCCTGCTGATCGCGGCCCTCGTGGTGATGACGCTGACCCTGGCGCTGATCTTCGGCCCGCCGGCGCGGCTGCTGCCGCTCGCGGTGGCCCTGGTCGCCGCCGCGATCACCTTCGGGCTCTTCGCCCTCTTCGGCGGCTCGCTGACGATGGCCTCGATCGCCGTTCTGCCGATCCTGATCGGGCTCGCGGTCGACTACGCGATCCAGTTCCAGGCGCGCTTCGTGGAGGCGCGCTCGGCGGGCTCGTCGCCGGCGCGGGCGGCCGTCGAGGCCGCTGCCGCCGGAGCGCCGGTGATCGCCACCGCGGCGCTGGCCACGGCCGCCGGGTTCCTCGTCCTCGAGCTCTCGCCGATCCCGATGGTTCGCGGCTTCGGCATCCTGCTCGTCGCCGGGATCGCGATTGCCTTCGCGGTCGCCCTGACCGCCGGTCTGGCCCTGCTCTCGCTGACCGGCGGCAAGGGGGGTCGGGGTGGCGGCGGGCGATCGCGCGGCGGTGGTGGTGGCGGCGGCGGCGGCGGGCCTTTCGAGGCCGTGGGCCGTGCGCGCGAGCTCGTCTCCGCTCGCCTGCGGACGTTCGGCCGCCGGGCGCTGGCGCTCTCGGTCGCGGCCCCGGGCCGGGTGCTCGCGGTCGGCCTCCTGGTCGCGGTCGTCGGCTGGGCGGTCGGTACCCGCGCCCAGCTGATCTCCGACCTGCGCGAGCTCGTGCCCAGCGACCTGCCCGAGCTCCAGAACGTCGACGAGCTCCAGAACGCCACCGGGGTTTCCGGCGAGGTCGACGTCTCGGTGCGCGCCGACCACCTCACGGACCCCGCGGTGGTCGCCTGGATGGCCGACTTCAAGCAGCGGGTGCTCGCCGACGCGGGCTTCGGCGGCGAGGCGACGCCGTGCGTTGAGCAGGACACGCAGCTCTGCCCCTATATCGCCATGCCCGACCTGTACGGCGACTCGCTCCCGACCACCTCGGAGCGGGCTCAGGGGGTTCTCGACCTTCTGCCCCCGTACTTCCTCGCCGCCTTCGTCGCCCGCGAGGGCGGCGACTCGACCGCTGGCACCGCGGTGATCCCGTTCGGGATCAAGGTGATGCCGTTCGACGAGCAGAAGCGGCTGATCGACTCGATCCGCGCCGAGATCGACCCGCCGGGGACGGACAACGACCCGCCCGCGGGGGTGAGCGCCGAGGTCGTCGGCCTGCCGGTGCTGGCGGCCGACGCGAACTCGGCCCTCGACGGCAACCGCTACCTGCTCACCCTGGCCGGGCTCGTCGCCGTCGCCCTCGCCCTGCTCGCCGTCTACCGCTCTGTGCGCCGGGCGCTGGTGCCGCTGATCCCGATCGTCCTTGCGACCGGCTGGGCGGCGCTCGGCCTGGAGATCGCCGGCGTTCCCCTGAACCCGATGTCGGCGACGCTCGGGGCGCTGGTGATCGCGATCGCGACCGAGTTCAGCGTCCTGCTCGCGGCCCGCTACGAGGAGGAGCGGCGGCCCGGCGTGGCCTTCGGGGAGGCGCTTCGCCGAGCCTATTCCCGCACCGGGATGGCGGTGCTGGCCTCCGGGATCACCGCGATCGCGGGCTTCGCCGTGCTCACCGCGACCGACATCCGCATGCTGCGCGACTTCGGTTTCGTCACCGTGCTCGACCTCGGCGTGGCGCTGCTCGGCGTCCTGCTGGTCCTGCCCGCGGCCCTGGTCTGGGCGGAGACCGACTTCGCGCCCTTCGGCTCGCTGCTGCGGCGCCGGCCTCGCGTTCGCCCGGCGCCCGACCCGGGATGAGCGACGAGGAGCAGAGCCCGCCCAAGCGGTCCTCTGCGCCCGGCAGCCGCTATTCGATCTACGTCGGGATCGCCTTTCTCGTCCTGATCGTCGTGGCAACGGCCAACACGATCCGCAATCGTGACGACGGGATCCTCGGGACCGGGTCGACCCAGCGCGGCGGCCCGCTGCCCGAGTTCGCCGTTCCGGAGCTGCTGGGGTCGCAGAACGGGGACGCGAACGTGTTCCAGGACGACTGCGGCAGCGCCTCGAACCCGTGTGACGATCCGCGGACGCCCGCCTGCCAGGTCGATCTGCCGGAGGTGATCCGGGTCTGCGACTTCTTCGACAAGCCGCTGCTGATCTCGTTCTGGTTCACGGTCGGCGCCGATTGCCTTCCCAGCCAGGACGTCTTCGATCAGGTCGCGCGCAACTACCTGGGGCGGGTCAACTTCCTCTCGATCAACGTCCGCGACGATCGCGACTCGGCCCGCCAGATCGCCACCGACCACGGCTGGCGGGTGCCGGTCGGCTGGGACGCGGACGGCGCGGTCTCCAACCTCTACCGGGTCGGCGTCTGCCCGACGGTCGCCTTCGCTTACCCGGGCGGGGTGCTGAGCGACGCCAAGCTGGGCACGGACGAGCTCACCGAGGACAAGCTGAGCGCCGACGTCGATCGGCTGATCAGCGAGTCCGATCGGCGAGCCGAGGCGGGTCGATGAGCGGCGAGCGCCGGCCCGAGGAGGCGACGACGGCCGGTTGGGTCGCCGCGGAGCTGGCCGAGGAGTTCCCCGGCCTGGCGCTGGTCCAGCTCCCGGTCGAGCGCGGCTCGGGTCGCTCGCCGCCCGAGCTGAAGGAGCGCCTGCGCCTGCTCTCGGACCGCTTCACCGGCGGCCAGGCGATCAACCTCCGCCACCAGCCGATCCCCTGGGCCTACCGGGTCTTCTATCGCCACATCGGCCTCGATCCCGACGTCCAGCGAACTCCGGTCGAGGAGCTCGCGCTGGAGCGGATGAAGCAGGGCGGCTTCAAGAGCAGCAACCTGCTCGACGACGCCCTGACGATCGCGATCATCGAATCCGGCGTCGCGGTGCGCGCCTTCGACGCCGACCGGGTTTCCGGCCTGGTCGGGATCAGGCCGAGCATCGCCGGCGAGCGGCTCGAGGGCCGGCCCGGGGAGCTGCCGGCGGGGACGCTCGTGGTCGCCGACGAGCGCCGCCCGCTGTCGCTCCTGTTCGGCGCTCTGGCCTCGGGCCGGGGCGTGGGACCGAAGACGAAACGGACGCTGCTGGTCGCGATCCAGGTCGGCGGGGTGCCGGCGATCGCGGTCGAGGAAGCCCTCTGGCTAGCCGCCAGCGTCCTGCGGGGGTAGAATGCGCGCCGTAACCGACGGGCCGGAAGGAGTTCCCCTTGCCCGAGGTGCTCGATCAGATCGATCTCACCACCGCCCTGCCGGGGACGGATGTCACCGAGTCCGGCGAGCGGCGCGCACGCGGCGACCTGCGTCGCCAGATCGCCGACCTCGAGCGCCGGCTCGGCGAGCTCTTCGCCTCCGCGTTCCCGCGCCGCGGGTTCGAGTGGCAGGTGGGCGCGATCGGGGGGCCGAGGGTGCTCTCGATCGGGGAGCTCGAGCGCGTGCGCGACGCCCTGGCACTGCGGCTGCGCGACGCGCAGCGCGAGCTCGGCCGCCGTGCCGACGTCGAGGAGGCCAACCGGGGCCTGCTCGAGCGCGTGCTCGCCGAGCCCGAGCGGCACCGCTGGGTGATCGTCTCCAACGAGGACGTCGGCGAGCCGGGGTGCAGGCACTGGCACTCGCGGCCGCGCTGGGGCATCCTCGGCATGCTGATGGGCTGGTGGCGGGTCCGGCTCTCCTCGGGTTGTCCCTTAGCCGAGGGGCCGCGGCCCCCGGCGATCGTCGCCAAGCCCCCCGCATCTAGTGGCCCGCAAGCGCCGTAAGCAGCGGCCGCGACGCCCGCCGTCGCCGGCCCCGTCCACAGCCGAGCCGCCAAAGCCGACGCGCGCATCCGCGCCGCGCCCTCCGCGCAGGCCGATCGAGGAGGAGCGCCCACCCGCCCCCTGGGGGTCGTTCCCGCTCGTCGAGGTCGTCGTCCTCGTCGCGCTGCTGATGCTGGTCGCCGCCTTCGTCGTCAGCGGCCCGCGCGGCACGGTCCTGCTCGCCACCGGCCTCGCCCTCGGCTCGCTCGCCGGCCTCGAGCTCTCGATCCGCGAGCACTTCGCCGGCTATCGCTCACATACGGTCCTGCTCGCCGGCGTCGCGGCCGTCGGCACCCTGGCGCTGCTCTACTTCGCGTTCCCCGACCTGCTTCCCCAGGCCGGGCGGATCGCAGTGGCGGCCCTGGTCGGCGTGGTGGTCGCGATGCTGCTCGCCCGGGCCTTTCGCGCTCGCTCGGGACGCTACGTCAAGCTGCGCTGAGCGGCGGGTAACCTGGGCGCAGGATGGTGGCCCGGATCCGGGAGATCATGGCCGGTCCCGCCAGCGCCTTCCTTGTCCTGGTGATGCTGGCGGGGTGCCTGTGCCTCTGGGTGGGAGTGCCGCTCGCCTGGCTATGGATCGGCTCCCAGGTGCAGACCACTGCCTCGCTGGGGACGGCTCTGGGGGTGACGATGGCCGGGATCATCATCTCGATCTTCGCCCTCGTCGGCGCGCTCAGCTGGCTCAATCGCCGTCACGCGGCGTTGCTGGAGAGCCGCGATCGCGAGCCGGGCGCCTCGGCGCTCGAGGTGATCCTCGTCTCGTCGGCCGGGATCGCGATCGTCGGGTTCGGGATCTGGTTCTTCGGCTTCGCCGGCACGAGCCCGCTGCCGCTCAACATCGGCTTCTGATCAGACGGGGCACCCGGGCGCGACACGAACGCGGCTTAGACCGCACAGGAGGCGCGTAAACCCGCGTTCGTCATTCGCTGGGTGAGTGTGCGCAGGACGAACAGGGGTAGCGGACTACTCGGTTCCCGAGCACGGCGGCGGGGCGGGCGCCAGGCGCCCGCCCCTTGACAGCTGTGGGGCTTTGCGAGCCCCGCGGTCAGGCGGCCACGGCAGCCCGGGGCCTCTTGGCCTCGAGCTCCGCGGCAAGGAGCCCACGCTGGCGGCTTGTCAGCCTGGCGAGCTCACGGTTCTCGTTCACGGCGATCGAGAGCAGGAACTTCCGTGCCCGCGTCCGCCCCCAGCGGCGCTGGCTGCGAAGCAGCTCTCCGACGGTCATCGAACGAACCTCCCAAGGGCACTGCCGGACGATCTCCGCCGCTTCGACGGCTCCGGTCGCGATGTTGCGCTTCAGGGACGCCCTCGCCAGCCGGACGCGGTTGGCGTGTGCGAGCGCCTCCATGTGTTGGGGCATCGCGGCAGGGACCAGGGTCGAGGCAGCTTCCATTCTCACTCCTCCTCCGAGTGGTGGTTGGGTGTAGCGGGGTATGAGGGCGCAGACGCTCCCGGCGGGCCCAAGGCCCGCGTCAGGGGTTCGTCCGAGACAACCTCTCTCTCGTTGTCCCGTCCGCTCCCTTGCCCCGGGGTGCGTACGGCGCGAGTCGCAACCTAGTGACTCGCGTGGCTGTGCGTCAACCGGGAGAACTACGGAGACGTAACAGTTCGTTCGCTAAGAGCAACCTTTTCGTTCACAACTTCGCCTTGTCCAGAATCGGACAAGGGGAATCTCCCCCCAGCGGGGGAAACAAAAGGTCTGCCGGCCGCTCCTATTCGGCGCGCGGCAGATCGGGGAAGTCGCCGATCGTTCGCTCGATGATCTCGAGGGCGCGATCGAGGTGGGAACGCTCGTGGCTCGCCATCAGCGAGGTCCGCAGCAGTGCCGCACCCGGCGGCACCGCCGGATGGACGGCGACGTTGGTGTAGACGCCGGCGTCGAAGAGGGCCTTCCACAACAGCGCGGCCTGGTAGTCCTGGCCGACGACGACGGGGACCACGGGCGTCGTCGCCTCGCTGCCGTCGGGAAGCCTGCCCGGCTCGATCACCATCAGGCCGAGGTCGCGAAAGCCCTGACGCAGGTAGCGGGCGTTGTCGAGCAGCTTCGCCATCAGCTCCGGACCCTCGGCGCGAATCACGCGCAGGGCGCCGAGCGCGGCGCCGACAGCAGCCGGGACCGCGGAGGCGGTGAAGATGAACGGCCGCGAGGCGTAGCGCAGGTACTCGATCACCTCCGCCGGACCGGCGATGAAGCCGCCGCACGAGGCGAGGCTCTTCGAGAAGGTCCCCATCCGCAGGTCGACGTCCTGCTCGAGGCCGAAGAGCTCGCAGGTGCCGGCGCCGCGGGTGCCGAGAACCCCGACGGCATGCGCCTCGTCGACCATCAGCCGGGCGCCGTAGCGCCTGCAGAGCTCGACGATCGCGGGCAGGTCGCAGAGGTCGCCCTCCATCGAGAAGACGCCGTCGACGATCACCATCACGCCGCCGCCGTCGCCCGCCGCGCGCTCGAGCATCCGCTCCAGCTTCGCCATCTGGTTGTGGCGGAAGGGGCGCAGCTTGGCCCCCGAGAGCATGCAGCCGTCGAGGATCGAGGCGTGGTCGGCCGAGTCGCAGATCACCGTGTCGCCGGGGCCGAGGATCGTCCCGATGCAGCCCACGTTGGCCTGATGGCCGGTGGTGAAGACGATCGCCTCCTCGGTGCCCATGAACTCCGCCAGCTCGAGCTCGAGCTCGAGGTGGAGCGGAGTGGTGCCGTTGAGCAGCCGGGAGCCGGTGAGCCCGGTGCCGTAGGTCTCGAGCGCGTCGCGCGCCGCCTGCTTGACCCGCGGGTCGCCGGTCAGTCCGAGGTAGTTGTTGGAGCCGAGCATGATCGTCTCGCGCCCCTCCATCTCGACCACCGGGCCCGCCTCCGAGGTGAGGACGCGGAAGTAGGGCAGCAGGTCCTCCCGCCGGGCGATCTCGAGGATCTCGAGCCGATCGTGCGTGCGCGCCTTCTCGAACACGTCGACCGGCGCGGGAGTCGTCTCGCTCATCGGCACAAGTGTAGGTTGCGCGAGGTGACGAACCCGTCGATCCGGCCCGTCGCGGGCAAGCGCGACCTGAACGCCTTCATCGAGGTTCCCTACCGCCTTCGCCGGAACGATCCTCAGTGGGTGCCGCCGCTGCGCTTCGAGCGCCGCCAGTTCCTCAGCCGCGAGAAGAACCCCTGGTTCGAGCACGCCGAGGCGGAGTTCTTCCTCTGCGAGCGCGAGGGTGAGCCGGTGGGGCGGATCAGCGCCCACATCGACCATCGCTGGGACGAGTTCCAGGGCGGCAACGACGGCATGTTCGGCTTCTTCGACTCCACCGACGACGCGGAGGTCGCCGCAGCGCTGATCGGAGCGGCGACCGATTGGCTCGCCGAGCGCGGCCGCGAGCGGATGCTGGGACCGATGGACTTCACGATGAACGACGAGTGCGGGATCCTGATCGAGGGCTTCGACGAGCCCTCGATGATCCTCGAGCCATGGCACCCGCCCTACTACGGGCGACTGCTGGAGGGCCTCGGCCTGAGCAAGGCGATGGACCTGTTCATGTGGGAGCTGTGGTTCGGCAAGCTCAAGGAGGGCACCGAGATGCACCCGATGATCCACGCGGCGGCGGCGAAGTCACGCGAGGCGGGCGTCGTGCTGAGGAACATGCGAAAGCGCGACATGGAGGCCGAGGTCGGCCGCTTCATGGAGGTCTACAACGAGGCCTGGGGCCACAACTGGGGCTTCGTCCCGATCACCGAGGCCGAGGTTGCCTTCCAGGCCAAGAACCTGAAGCCGGTGCTGGATGAGAACTGGGCGATGATCGCCGAGCTCGACGGCGAGGTCGTCGGGGCCGGGCTCACCCTGCCCGACGTCGAGCAGGCGCTGGCGAAGATGAACGGCAGGCTGCTGCCGTTCGCCTGGGTCCACTTCCTGCGCCGCAAGCGCTACATCGACCGGCTGCGGGTGTTCGCGCTCGGGGTCAAGAACGACTACCAGCACCTCGGCGTCGCCGCCGCTCTCTACGAGCGCCACATCCAGACGGCGGCGACCGTCGGCCCGCGCGGCGGCCACATGGGATGGATCCTGGAGACCAACGAGGCGATGAACCGGGCGATGGAGGGGATGGGCGGCGAGGTCGTCCAGAAGTACCGGATCTACGAGCAGGCCCTCAAAAAGAGTGCCGCTTGACAAGCCCTTAGAGTAGGAACGCGATGAGAGAGGTACTCGAAACTGAGGCGATCGAGATGCCGGTCCTCGACGACGAGGACGGCGAGTACGCCGAGCCGACCGCGCGGCCACTGCCGGCAACGATCGAGAGGCAGGCCGAGCTCTCGGCCTGGAAGGGCGAGGCGCGCACGGCCGCGATCGCCGCCGCCGGCGGCCTCGTCGTCGGAGCCGCCACCGTCGCGCTGGCCCGCGCCACTCGCGGTGGCTCCTCGAAGCGCCCTGCGAAGCGCTCGAAGTCGAAGGCTCGCCCGGTCAAGGTGGTCGCCAGCCGCTCGTTCCTGGTCGACGTCCACCTGATCGACCGTTAGATCGTGACCGCGGGCGCCGCGCCGCTCGAGGTCGAGGTGCGCCCCGCGTGGCCGTTCCGGCTCCGCCCGCGCGTGGGGGGCGACGGCGTCGCCCGGCGGCGCGGCTCGGTGGTCAGCCGCCTGCTCGCGACGCCGGGCGGGCGGGTGGTCGTGCACGTCTGGCAGCCGCAGGCGCAGCGCGTCGTCTTCCGCGCCGGGCCCGCCGATCCCGATTGCCCCGCCGGCCCCGAAGCGCTGGCGCTGGCGATCGAGCGGATGCGGTTCGCCGTCGGAGTCGACGAGGACATGACCGAGTTCGCGCGCACCTTTCGCGGCGACCCGCTGATCGGCGAGATCATCCATCACCGGCCCTGGCACCGCCCGCGCCGGCGGCCGTGGCCGTGGGAGGCGCTCGCCTGGGCGGTCACCGAGCAGCTGATCGAGTCCAGCCGCGCTGCCGAGATCCAGCGTCGCGTCGTCCGGCGCTGGGGCGGGAAGCTGATGCCGAACGAGGACGGCCCCTGCGCCTGGCTCGGTCCCGGTCCGCTCAGGGACGTTCCATCGGCCGAGGTGATCGCCGGGGTCGCCCCGGCCGAGCTCGCCGCCTTCGATCTGGCGCCGTCGCGCGCGATCGCCCTGATCCACTGCGCGCGCGAGGTCGCCCGCGGCCGCGTCGATCCCGCTCGCGCCGAGGGGGACCGCCGCCTCGCTCGGATTCCCGGGATCGGCCCCTGGACGCTGCAGGTGCTCGGCTTTCACGGCCGCGGCGAGCCCGACTCGCTGCCCGCCGGCGACCTCGCCTACGTGAAGCTGGTCGGCTCGCTCGCCGGCCTCGGCCGCCGGGCGACGGTGGAGGAGGTCGAGGAGTACTTCGCGCCCTACGCGCCCTTCCGCGGCCTCGCCGGCAGCTTCGCCCTCGCCCGCTGGCACGGCAGCGTCGCCGCAGGCCCGCCGCTGCGCCTGGCCGCCTAGTTGGAAACCGCGCGCTCGAGGACTGCGGCCATCTTCGCCACCTGCAGGCGCACGTCGTGGTCGGCCGCCGCGGCGCGGGCGGCCGGGTTCGGGGCCGGCAGCTGGGCGGCCCGCTCCAGCGCCGCCGTCAGCGCCTCGCCGTCGGTGGGGTCGACCAGCACCCCGGCCTCGGGCGTGACGAACTCGGGCGGGCCGCCGACCATGGTCGCGATCACGCTTCGCTCCATCGCCATCCCCTCGAGCGTCGCCTGACCGAACGGCTCGATCAGCGACGCCTGGCAGAGCACGTCGCAAGCCGCGATCCAGCGCGGTACCTCGGCCTGGGGGATCCGGCCGGTGACCCGCACGTTCGCACGTTGCTCGAGCTGTGAGCGCAGGGGCCCGTCGCCGACGAAGGCGAGCCGCCCGCGACCGAACCGCTCGAAGGCGTCGGCGAGCGCGACGACGTTCTTGCGCTCGATCAGCGAGCCGACGCAGAGGAAGGCCGGGCCCTCGCCGTCCCAGCCGAGCTCGCGGCGGGCCTCGTCGGCCGGGCGCGGCGCGAACGCGTCGAGGTCGATGCCGCAGTCGGCGATCTCGATCTTCGGCTCCGCCTCGGGGATCGTCTCCAGCAGGCGGGAGGCGAGCCAGCGCGAGTTGGCGATCACGCCCCGGGCGCGGGCGATCACCCGGCGCGTGGCCGTGGTGACGCCGCGGACCCGACCCAGGTTGGCGACGTCCTGGCCGTGGGCCATGACCACCAGCGGCGTCCGCGAGGCGAGCGAGGCCATCGCCCCGGCGCCACCGCCGGGAAAGAGAACGTGGGCGAAGATCACGTCGGGGCGCGTGCGCCGCGCCGCGCCGATCGCCTGCCCGGTCAGCCGCGCGTACTTCGTCCGCGCCGGCCGCCGGTGATCGATCGCCACCACCTCCACCTCGTGGCCGAGGGCCTCGAGCTCGCGGACGACCGGAACGAGGAAGCTGCCGAGGTCGGGGTCGCCGGGCCCCGGCCACATCTGGGTGAGGAAGAGGATGCGCACGGGCGATGATTATGGTTGGGCGCATGGAGTCAGGTGTCTCGCGCACCAGGATCGACCCGGATTCCGGCGAACGGATGGTGCCGCTGCGCCGCCAGCTCGGCGTCACCACATTCGGGATCAACGAGATCGTCTTCGAGCCCGGGCAGCGCGGGCGGATCCACCGCCACCGCGAGCAGGAGGAGGTCTACCTCGTGCTCGAGGGGTCGCTGACCCTGCTGATCGAGGGGGAGGAGCAGGTTCTCGAGCGCGGCGACCTCGCCCGCGTTGGCCCGGAGCTGCGCCGCCAGCTCGTCAACAAGGGACCCGCGCGGATGATCGTCCTGGCGCTCGGCGGCTCCGGCGAGCACGCGGGCCGGGACGGCCTCGCCTACCCCGGCTGGGACAGCACCGACGATGACGCGCGGCCCCCGCAGGAGACGCCGATCCCACCCGACCTGGAGATCTAGGCGGGCTCGGTCGCGGCTTCGGCCTCCGGGCGGGCCCGCACGGGAATCAGCAGCCAGGCGGTCCCGATCGCGCAGGCACCCGCGATCGCGGAGGCGACGATCATCGCGTGGTGCAGTCCGTCGACGTAGGACTGCAGGTCGCCTCCGAGGGCCGCGCCTGCGGGCACGAGCGTCCCCAGGGCCGCGATCCCGACCGCGACAGCGGTCTGGCGGAACGTGTCGTTGGCGCCCGCCGCGAGGCCGCTCTGCTCGTCCGGTAGCGCGTTGAGAGCCAGCGCGCTGGCCGTGGGATTGAACAGCCCCGTCCCGAGGCTCGTGACCAGCAGCCCCGGCAGCAGCACGGTCCACGACGAGTCGACCTTCACCAGCATCATCAGCGCAAGGCCGGCGGAGACGAGGGCCAGTCCGACGCTCGCGATCTTCGCGGCCGAGAACCGCGCCCCGATCTGCGCGGTCATGCCGGAGACGACGAAGACCAGGAAGGTGCCGGGAAGGTAAACGAGGCCGGTCTCGATCGGCGACATGCCGAGCACCGTCTGCAGGTAGAGCGTGACGTAGAGGAAGATCGCGAAGAACGTCGCTGCAATCCCGAACACCGCGACCTGCGGCCCGGCGAACCGGCGCTCGCCCAGGAGCCGGAGCGGCAGCATCGGCTCGCGCGAGCGGGCCTCGACGACGACGAAGGCGATCAGGAACGCCACCGCGCCGGCCAGCGCCGCGACGATCCGGGCGCTGCCCCAGCCGTCCTCGTTGCCGCGCAGCAGCGCCAGGACCAGGAGGAAGAGCCCCCCGATCAGGGTGATCTGGCCGGGCAGGTCGATCCGCCGCGGGGTCGGGTCGCGTCCCTCGGCCACATACCGGAAGGTGATCCAGAGCGCGATGGCGCCGATCGGCACGTTGACGAGGAAGATCGCGGGCCAGCCGAACAGCTCGGTCAGCCCGCCGCCGATGAACGGCCCGAGTGCGAACGACGCGCCGATCGCGGCCCCGTACGCGGCCAGCGCCTTCATCCGGTCCTCGTGCTGCGGCGTGGCCTGCGAGATCAGCGCCAGCGCGGTCGCGAACATCAGCGATGCCCCGAGCCCCTGGATCGCGCGAGCCGCGACCAGGACCTCGATCGTGGGCGCCGCTCCGCACAGCGCCGAGCTCACCGTGAAGATCACGAGGCCGTAGATGAACAGCTTGCGCCGGCCCAGCCGATCGGCGACCGCGCCGGCGGTGAGCACGGTGGCCGCGAGCGGGATCGTGTAGGCGTCGACCACCCACTGCAGGCCGGTCAGGCCGGTGTCGAGCCCGTCGGCGATCTCCGACAGCGCCGTGTTGATGACGCTGATGTCGAGCATCAGCATCGCGGTCGCCATGCACGCGACGACGATCGTCAGAACCCGGCCCCGCTCCATTCGGGCGGGAAGCTACGGGATCTGGCCCGGCAGGAGGTCGTCCGTGAACATCTCGTCGGCGGTCGGGCGGGTGGTGATGATCCCGCGGTCGGCGAAGAAGCCGGCGAACGCCTCCCACTGGCGCGCGTCCATGTAGCCGAACGGCTGCGACGGCTTCTGCGGCAGCAGGAGGGGGAGGGTGCGGTCGATCTCGGCCCGGGTCAGCTTCGGCTCCAGCCCGTCGCCGGCGGCCAGGACGGCGTCGGTGGCGCCGGCGGGGTCCTTGACCGCGGCGCGCGTGCCGCGCTCGAGCGCGGCGATGAACAGCCGGATCGCCTCCGGGTCGTCGGCGACGCGGTCGGAGTTGGCGACGAGGACGAGCTCGTCGTAGGTGGGGATCCCCAGCTCGTCCACCGGGACCACGCGCGGGTGCAGGCCGCGCTCGGCGAGGTCGACCCCCTCGACGTTGAGGAACCCGCCGAGCATCGCGTCGGCGCTGCCGGAGAGCACCGCCGGCAGCAGGTTGAGGCCGACGTCCTTCTGGGCGACGTCGTCGAGCGAGAGCCCCTGGCGATCGAGGATCGCGTCCAGGTAGTCGGCCTGGTAGGGGATCCCGGCGGTCGCGATCGTCTTCCCCTCCAGGTCGGCGACGTTGGCGATGCCGGCTTCGGGGAGCGAGATCAGCGACGTCAGTGGCCGCGAGACCAGGGCCGCGACCGCGGTCACGGGCAGGCCCTGGTCCTGGGCGAGCAGGACCTCCGGCTCGTAGGAGATCGCCAGGTCGGCGCGGCCGGCGGCGACCTGGCGGATCGGCGCCGAGGGGTCCGACGGCACCCGGGGCTGGACCTCGAGCCCCGCCTCGTCGAAATAGCCGCGGTCGAGAGCCGTGTAGATCCCCGCGTGGTCGGGGTTGACGTAGAAGTCGAGCTCCAGCGTCAGCGGCTCGGAGTCGCCGTTGCGGCTCTCCTGCTTCTCGCCGCAGCCGCTCGCGACGACGAGCGCGAGCACAGCGGCCGCAGCTACCAGTCGTTTCATCTGAAGGCGCTCCTCATCGGCCGGGGATTCCACCAGCCGAAGCGGCGCTCGAGCAGCGCCAGGCTGCCGAAAAGGGCCAGGGCGAGCGCCGAGAGCACGACCACGGCGGCGAACACCCGGGCCGTCTGCAGCTGGCCCTGGGAGATCAGGATCAGGTGGCCGAGCCCCTCGTCGGCGCCCGCCCACTCGCCGAAGACGGCGCCGATCACCGAGATCGCGGCCGCGATCTTGGCGCCGCTGAACAGGTAGGGCAGAGCCGAGGGGATCTCGACCCGGCGCAGGATCTGGCTGCGGTCGGCGTCGAGCGTGCGCATCATCCGCGGCAGGTCGGGATCGACCGAGCGCAGGCCGTCGAGCGTGTTGACGGTGATCGGGAAGAAGCAGACGAGGGCGATGATCGCCAGCTTCGGGCCGATGCCGAAGCCCAGCCAGACGATCAAGATCGGCGCGATCGCGATCACCGGCACCGTCTGCGAGGCGACGAGCAGCGGGTAGAGGGCGCGGCGAAGTGTGTCGGAGAGGTGCAACGCGACCGCGAACGCGAAGCCCAGGGCGAGGGCGAGGGCGAACCCGAGCACGACCTCCTGGACCGTTACCCAGGCGTCCGACGCCAGCAGGCTGCGGTCCTCCCACAGCGAGCGGCCGATCTCGCTCGGCGCCGGGATCAGGAACGGCTTGATGTTGAGCGCGTCGGCGATCCAGTCCCACTGCGCGGCCAGCTCCCACAGGCCGAGCAGGGCGACGATCACCAGCAGCGGCAGGACGACGCGCCTCATCGCGCCCCTTCCGCCAGAGCCGCGAGGGCGCGCTCGCGCGCGCTCGTGAACTCGGGCGAGGTGACGGCCTCCAGGCGCGGGGTCGCGCGCGGCGCCGGCGAGTCGACCGTCACCAGGGCGCGAGCGGGGCGGGCGGTGAGCACGGCGACCCGGTCGCAGAGGTAGAGGGCCTCCTCGACGTCGTGGGTGACGAGGACGACCGTCGCGGGCTGGGCGGCGAGCGCGCCGGCCAGCCACTCCTGCATCTCGGCTCGCGAGATCGCGTCCAGGGAGGCGAACGGCTCGTCGAGCAGGAGCACCGGCTTGACCGCGAGCAGGGTGCGCAGGAAGGCGACCCGCTGGCGCATCCCGCCCGAGAGCTCGGTCGGCCGCGCCGCCTCGAACCCGGCGAGGCCGAAGCGCTCGAACAGCGGCGCCGCCTGGGCGCGTGCGGCGGACCGGGAGGCGCCGCGGTTGCGCGCCGCCAGGGCGGCGTTGTCGAGCGCCGAGAGCCAGGGCAGAAGCAGGTCGCGCTGCGGCATATAGACGCAGCGGGCGAGGCGCTCCGCCGCCTCCTCGGCACCGCCGACCCGCACGGAGCCTCCGCTCGGGTCGAGCAGGCCGGCGATCAGCTCCAGCAGCGTCGACTTGCCACAGCCCGACGGCCCGACCAGGCCGACGACCTCGCCGGCCCCGGCGCTCAGGTCGAGGCCGTCGAGCACCTCCAGCTCCCCGAAGCGATGGCGAAGCCCGGCGATTTCGACCGCCGTGCCCGCCGCTGAAACTGTTCGAGGCTCCTCGACGGGAGCCCCGGTTGCCGTTGCCATGCTCCCTCCGCGCGCATTACCGCACAGGTTCTAAGGGTCAGCGCCGGGGTCCGGTGAAGCGCTATCTCAGCCCGCTCGCCCGCGAGCACCCCTGGTTGGTCGGCAGAGTCTAGATCAGGGCTCACGGACCGGTTCAGACGTCCGAGGGCCGGGGCACGATGGCGGCGATGAACCTCGGGCTCGCGCTGCTCGTCGTGGTCGCCGCGATCGTCGCGGCCGTGCTCGTGTTCCTCGCGGTCCGCCGGCGCCTCGAGGCGCCGCTGCTCGCCGACCCCGGCCGCGGCTCGCCGACGATCTCGCTCGTCGGGACGGCCTTCGCGGTCCTGCTCGCCTTCCTCACGGTCGCCGCCTACGGCACCTACAACGGCGCCAAGGCGGGGGCCGAGGCCGAGGCGGTCGCGGTGCTCGAGCTCGCCCGCACGGCCGCGCTCTTTCCGGCCGCCGAGCGCGACGAGCTGCGCGCCGACCTGGTCTGTTACGGGCGCGCCGTCGCCGGCGACGAGTGGGTAACGATGCGCGACGGCGAGCGGAGCTCGCGGGTCGAGTACTGGATCGCCCAGTACCGCGACCTGTTCGGGAGGCTCACCCTGAGCTCGGCCCGCGAGCGGCTCGCCTTCCAGGAGTTGCTGGCGGAGGCCGGCCGCCGGACCGACGGCCGCCGCGAGCGGCTCACCCAGGCGACCCCGTCCGTGCCGGTGCCGCTGTGGCTGGTCCTGCTGCTCGGCGGCATCGTCACGATCGGCTTTCAGATCGCCCTCGTCGATCCGCGCGAGCGCCGCCTCATCCAGGGGGCGATGATCGCCGGCGTCACCGCGGTCGTCGCCGCTGGGCTGCTGCTCGTCAACTTCCTCGATCACCCCTACGCCGACCACACGGGTTCGATCCAGCCGACCGAGATCCGCCAGACCCTGTCGATGGTCGACGAAGCCGAGGCGGGCCTGCCGATCCGCTGCGACGACGCGGGCGCGCCGCTACAGACCTAGAGCCGGAGCCGCGGATCGACGAAGACGTCGTCGATCCGGACGGCGCCGCCGCGCGCGGTGAACCGCAGCGCGATCTGGGCGCTCGGCGCCTCCGGCGGCGCGACGGTGGGGTCGTCGCCCGAGCCGGTGCCCGGATCGATCGTGCCGTTGCCGTTGCCGCCCGCGTTGCCGTTGCCTTGGCCGTTCGCCTGGCCGTTCGGGTCGTCGGGGGGCTTCGGGTGTGCGCCGAACTGCCCCTGCGCGAGCGAGAACTTGCGGGTCGGGCTCCAGGCTCGGCCCGCCTTCAGGTCTCCCGCCTTCTTCACCTTGCGGACGCTGCCGTCGGCGTTCAGGTAAACGACCTGAACCTTCACCTTGGTCTTGACCTTGGCGAGCGCCGACGACTGGGTGAACAGGCGCGCCGTCGGGTTGCCCTTCGAGACGCAGATTGCCGGGGAGGTGGCCGAGGCGCCGCCGGGCAGGCTGAGCGAGTTCGCGCTGGATTCCGGCCGCAGCGAGTTGCCGCCGGGTCCCGTCGTCGCACCGCCCTCGAGCGTCCACCCCGCGGCGCCGGTCTCGAAGTCGCCGCCGTCGACGAGGACGTAGTCGGCCGAGTCGTGCCAGGTCAGGAACGGCTGCTGCGTGCCCACGCCGTCGCACGGTGCCGCCTGTGCAGCCGGCGCGAAGAGCGCGGCGCCGAGCAGAGCGGTCGAAGCGATTACACCGGTGACGAACTTGGGCACTATGCCTCCTTGCATTTGCGCACGCCCAGGGCGTACGAGGTTTCAGTGCCCCATCGGGCCGTGGGTTCGCGCTCTTGAGCTATCGGGCCTCGTATATCCGTCTGATCAGGCCGCTTCGTCGCCCGGCTGGTCGAGCACGGCGACGAGGGTGTCCACCACGCGGGTGTCGAACTGCGTGCCCGCGTGGACGCGCATTTCGGCCAGCGCGACCGCCTGCGAGCGAGCGCGCCTATAGCTGCGATCGGTGGTGATCGCGTTGAAGGCGTCGCAGCAGAAGATGATGCGCGACTCGATCGGGATCTCCTCGCCCGCGAGCCCGTCCGGATAGCCGCCGCCGTCCCAGCGCTCGTGCGCCGACCTGACGATCCGCCCGATCTCGGCCATCAGGCCCCCGATCCGCTCGAGCATGCGCTCGCCCTCGACCGTGTGGGTCTTGATGACCTGCCACTCGTCGTCGGTCAGCGGGCCGGCCTTGTTGATGATGTCCTTGGACACCGCGATCTTGCCGACGTCGTGGAGCAGCGCCCCGAACTCGACGTTGCGAAGCTGGCCGGCGTCGAGCTCGAGCGCGGTCGCGACGCGGCGGGCGAGCTCGACGACCCCGTAGGTGTGCTCCCCTGTGTAGGCGTCGTCGTACTCGATCACGTCGCCGAGCACGAACGCTGTGCCCCGGTAGGCCTCGTTGAGCTCCACGAGCTGGTCCATGCGGCGCTCCCGCTCGCGCGCGAACAGGTTCAACAGCGCGAAGATCGCGAACACGAAGACGATCACCCACTCGCGCGACTCCGCGCCGAGCGCGACGAGGAAGCCGAAGGGGAAGAGCAGCGCGTCGACGAGGTAGACCCAAAGGGCCTCCGGCGCCTGCTCGCGCAGCGAGGCGCCGCTGTGCAGGTGCTCGCGCAGGCTCGAGACCGCGAAGTCGCCGACGATGTAGGCGGCCAGGGCGGCGGCGAGAACTGCGGGCGAGACCGCGTCGGCCGACGGTGAGCCCGCGGCGATCAGGACGAGCGTCGGCGGGATCGTGAACCAGGCGTCCGACAGCGCGTTCAGCAGCTTCTCCGCCGTGCGCCGCCCGGCGATGACCTCCCGCGCGGCGGCGAGGAGCAGCCCGACCGCAAAAGCGACCGGCGCCCAGCCGGTGGGAAGGATGAAGAGCATGGGTACGAACGCGAGCTGGATCGGCGCCGTGTAGGTCGAGCCGACGCTGAAGATGACGCGCGAGGACACGGCCGCGGCGAGCACGAGCACGAGTGCGGATGCCCAGGGGAAGTCGCGCGTCGGTTCGGCGAGCAGGGCGATCGCGAGGGCGCTCACCCAGAAGGCGATCGCGAAGACCAGCTCGATCAGCATCTCCCGCGTCGTCGGCGCCAGCAGCGCGCGCTTGCGCGCGGCGACGAGCTGAGCCTCGACGGCGGGCGAGTTCTCGGGCGTGAGGATTTCGCTGAACGAGGTCATGGCGAGGCACGGACGAATCCGCTCACCTACGCATCGGCCTCGCGGTGCGATCGCTTTACGCCGCGGGCGGCTTTTTGTGCCCGCTCAGTCGACCACGGGCGTCCCGCCCGCGATCACGTCGACGAAGTTCTCCAGGTGCTTGGTGGTCCAGCACTCGAAGGCGGCGTCGCAGTGGCGCTCGTATGCGGACATCACCGAGTCGCCGTAGTTCCAGTACAGGCGCGGCTCGGGGTTGAGCCAGAAGGTGCGCCCGGCGCGCTCGGAGATCAGGGCGAAGATCTCGGCGTGCGGCTCGCGGCCGTTCGTGCGCGCGTCGCCGAGCACGATCACAGTCGAGCGCGGGTCGAGGTCCTCGGAGATCTCGTCGTAGAACTCGAGCCAGACGCGGCCGTAGTCGGTGTAGCCGGAGACGTCGGCGACGCCGCCCTCCTGGCTGATCTTCTGCGAGATCGCGCGGAAGTCGCGCTCGCGCTCGAAGACCTCGGTGACCTCGGAGATCCGCTCGATGAAGACGAAGCTGCGCAGCTTGCGGAACGAGTCGTGCAGGGCATGCAGGACCGAGAGGAAGAAGACGCTCGCCGACGTGACGGAGGTCGAGACATCGCAGAGGACGTAGATCTCCGGCCGCCGGGGGCGCTTCGGCCGGTACTTGAGCCGCAGCGGCACGCCGCCGGTCTCCAGCGAGGCGCGCATCGTTCGCCGCATGTCGACGGCGGAGGCGCGCTTGCGCCCCCGCTGCTCATGGCCGAGCGTCGCCAGACGGCGCTTCAGCTGGGCGACCGCGCGGTGTACGGCCGCCAGGTCCTGGGTCGGGCTCGTCGGCAGCGCCCGGTCGAGCTCCGCCAGCGGGCGCGACGGCGGCATCTTCTGGGTCCGCTCGATCAGCGCCCGCTCGAGCTCCCGGCGCAGGTGCCGCTCGAAGGCCTGGATCTGCTCGCGATCGAGGACCACGTCGTCGCCGTCGGGATCGCGGTTGCCGGCCTGGAGGCCCAGCGTGCGGCGGATCCGCTGCACGTCGACCCCGACCACGCCCGAGCCCTCGCCCTGGCGGCCGAAGGCCGCGATCGCCAGCCGCGCCGCGTCTCGCATCTCCCCGTCCGAGCCCTCGGCGATCGCCTGGCGGATCGCCTCGCGCAGCTGCTCGAGGTCGAGCCGCTCGCCGCCCTCGTAGCGGCGGTCCTCGCGGATCCCCTGCTCGAGCGCCTCGGCCTCGGCGGCGCGGAAGAAGAAGCGATCGAAGAGCAGCTCGAAGACCCGCCGGTCCTCCTGCGACTTGGCGATCGTCGCCGCCAGCGTCTCGCGGAAGTCGGTCGGGTCGGTCCACGGCACGATGCCGAGCGCCTCGAAGGCGTCGAGCAGCTCCGCCGTGCCGACGGCGACGCCCTCGCCGCGCAGCTCCTCGCAGAAGGCGGCTATCCGGGAGGCGAGACCTGGCGGCAGGCCGCCGGCTTCAGGAGCCGCTGGCAAGGTCGAGCTTGCCCTCCTCGGCGAGCCGCGCCCCGACGCGCTCGGCGACCAGGTCGATGTCGCTGCGGTGCTTGACGATGATGCTCATCGTGCGCTCGAAGAGACTGCGGTCGATGTCGTCGGCGCCGAGCAGCAGCAGGGCCCGCGCCCAGTCGATCGACTCGGCGATCGAGGGCGGCTTCTTGAGGTCGAGCTGGCGGACCATGTGGATCACCTCGACCAGGCGCCGGGCGAGGTCCTGGTCCAGCTCGGGGGTGTGCAGGCGGACGATCTCCATCTCGCGCTCGAGCTCGGGGTAGTCGAGCCACAGGTACAGGCAGCGGCGCTTCAGCGCCTCGGTCAGCTCGCGTGAGTTGTTCGACGTGAGCACGACGATCGGGTGCGTGCGCGCCTCGATCACGCCGAGCTCGGGGATCGAGATCTGGAAGTCCGAAAGCACCTCGAGCAGCATCGCCTCGAACTCCTGGTCGGTCTTGTCGATCTCGTCGATCAGCAGCACGACTGGCTCGGTCGAGGCGATCGCCTCGAGCAGCGGCCGGGTGAGCAGGAAGTCCTCGTTGAAGAAATCACTGCCGGCCACCTCCTCGGCTTCGCCTCCGGGGGTGCCGGGGCTCTGCTGAAGCACGCTCTTGGCCTGGATGTGCAGCAGCTGCTTGCGGTAGTTCCACTCGTAGAGCGCCTTCGCCTCGTCGAGGCCCTCGTAGCACTGCAGGCGGATCAGCTTGCGGCCGGTGGCCCGCGACAGCGCCTTCGCCAGCTCCGTCTTGCCGACCCCGGCCGGACCCTCGACCAGCACCGGCTTGCCGAGCTGCTGGGCCAGGTAGGCGACCAGGGCCGCGGGCTCGTCGGCGAGGTAGCCGGCGGCCTCGAGCGCTGACTTGACCTCGGCTACGTTCTCTGGATGCTCTGCCATCGCGGCCCTGAATAATGACGCGATGACCCTCCTGCGCGCGGGCGCCTTCCTTCCTGACTCGATCGGCCCCTATCTGGGCCTGATGATCGGCGGCTTCGTCGTCGCGGCGTACGGCCACCTGGCGAAGCTGCGCTGGCTGGTCGCGATCGGGATCATCATGATCTTCCTCGCGACGCTGCTCTTCCCGCTGGCGCTGCAGTTCTTCTCCAACGAGCCGCCGCCTCCGGGCCCGAAGGTGCCGCTCGCGTTGCTGATTCGATGAGAGGATGGGCCGGATGGGGCGCCTCGACGAGCTCGACCTCTCCCAGTCGCTGAACCGCGAGCAGGAGGAGCGGCAGCTCTCGCGCGCGCAGACGCGCCTGGCGCAGCTGCGGCTCACCCTCGGCGGTCAGCTCGCCGCCGACCGCGACGGCTCCGAGCGGCGGCTCGGACCGCCGGTGCTGGTGATCTTCGAGGGCTGGGACGCCTCCGGCAAGGGTGGCGCGATCAAGCGCCTGGTCGCGCCGCTGGATCCGCGCCACGTCCGGGTCAGCCAGTTCGCCGCCCCGACCCACGACGAGAAGCGCCATCACTTCCTCTGGCGCTTCTGGGACAAGCTTCCGGGCTGGGGCGGGATGGCGATCTTCGACCGCTCCTGGTACGGACGCGTGCTGGTCGAGCGGGTCGAGGGCTTCGCCACCCGCGAGCAATGGCTGCGCGCCTACGACGAGATCAACAACCACGAGCGCACCCTCGCCGCCGAGGGGACGATCCTGATCAAGCTCTGGCTCCACATCTCCCCGGAGGAGCAGCTGAAGCGCTTCAAGGCGCGCGAGAAGGACCCGTTGAAGAGCTGGAAGCTGACCGACGAGGATTGGCGCAACCGGGAGAAGCGCGACGAGTACGTGGAGGCGGTCGAGGACATGCTCGCGCGCACCGACGAGCCGACCGCTCCGTGGAGCCTGATCGAGGCGGACTCGAAGCGCTGGGCGCGGGTCGCCGTGATCGAGGCGGTGATCGAGCGGATGGAGAAGGGGATGCGCGAGTGGGAGATCGAGCCGCCCCCACCGCTCGATGACTCGAAGTAGCGACGGTTGAGCGTCGGCTTCGTCGTATAGGCTCGCCCGGTGCCATCCAAGCCCGGTCTGCACGCGGTCGAGCCGATGACTCCCGAGCCAGCGACCGACGCGGTGACCGCCGATGCGATGCACGCCGTGGCCGGTTTGGGCGACGCGACCGAGGCCGCCCGGCACGAGAACGCCGCCGAGCTCGCCGCCCAGGTGCGCGAGCTGAGCGCTGAGGTCGCCTCCCTGCGAGAGGCCGCCGCCGAGTCCGAGCGCCGCGCCCGCGAGGCCGACGCGGCGCGGATCGACGCCGAACTGCGAACCCGCGAGGCCGACGAGCAGTGGCGGCGCACCGAGCTGCGGGGCACGCAGCTGGAGGCGGCCAAGCACGCGGCGATCGAGGCGGCGACCGGTCAGGCAGACGAGGAGGTGCGCGCCGCTCGGGCCGAAGCCGCCGCCGGCGTCGAGCAAGCGCGCGCGGCGGCGAAGCGGGCAACCGAGGCCGCCCGGGCCGAGGTGGAGCGGATCCGCGAGCAGGCGGAGGCCGAGGCGACCAGGGCCCGCGAGGAATTCGACGCCGCCGTCGCCGCGGCTCGCGAAACCCTGCGTGCTGCGGCGCAGGAAAAGCTCAAGGCGGCGGCGGAGACGATCAAGGCGCGGGCTGAGAAGCGCGCCGATGTCCGTGTTGCGGCGGCCAAGCAGGAGGCGCTCGCCGAGGCACGAGAGCAGGTGCGGGCCGAGCTCACGTCCGAGCTCGACGCCGCGGCGGCGAAGCTGACCAAGGCCGAGCGCGACGTCGAGCTGGCCGTCGAGCAGGGCGAGCGCAACGTCCGCGCCGAGGCGGGCCTGCGGGCGCGCGCCGAGCAGGCGCTGCAGCGCACCGAGAGCAAGCTCGACGGCCTCGTCGACCGGCTCGCGCGCGAGGCCGAGCAGCGCGCTCGCGACCAGGCGGCGGACCGCCACCGCGCGCAGGCTGAGCGGATCGACGAGGAGGCCGAGACGGCCGCCGAGCGGGCACGCGAGCGGGCCGACAAGGAGGCGAAGGCGAAGCTCGAGGAGAAGCTGCGTGCCGAGGAGGAGAAGCTGCGTGCCGAGGCCGAGCAGCGCGCCCGGGAGGATGCCGAGAAGCGCCTCAAGACCGTCGAGGTGAGGCTCGAGCGCGAGGCTGCCCAGGAGAGCCGCGCCGCGGAGCGCGCCGCCCGCCAGGAGGCCGATCGCCTTCGCGCCGATGCCTCAGCGCGCTTCGCTCGCGAGGCCGACGAGGCGGCGGAGGCCGCGGCGGAGGCCGCCCGCCGCGACGCGCTCAGCACCTCTTAGTTACTTCGGCAGGGTGGGGGCGACGATCCGGTAGGCCTTGAGGCCGAGGCCGAGGCGCTCGCGGTCGTCCCCGGTCGCCGGGTCGAGCCCGGTGAGCTCGCGGATCCGCCCCAGCCGGTGGGCGACCGTGTGGCGGTGGGCGAATACGGCTCGCGCGGTCGCGTTCATGTTGCAGTCGTTGGCGAGGTAGGTCTCCAGGGTGCCGACCAGGTCGGTGCGGTACTGGCGATCGTGGGTGACCAGCGGCTCGACCGTCTCGTTGAAGAAGCGGTGCACCTCCTCCGGGTCGGAGGCCATCGCCCGGAACAGGAGCCGGTAGACGCCGTTGCCGATCTCGTCGCCGAGCCCGCCGGCGACCCGCTCGTCACGGGCGATCACGTCGAGCATCAGCTCGGCCTCGGCGATCGCCCGGCCGAGGTCCGCAGGATCGGGGCAGAAGGATGAAGATGCCGCCGGCCCGTGCGAGCGCAGCCGCGCGGCGATCGCCCGGGCCGAGTCCGCGACGCGCTCGGCGGCGCCCTCGCCGGGAGGCGCGGGCAGGATCGCGTAGACCCGTGTGGCGGGCTCGGCGGCGCCACGCACGGCCAGCGGCTCGGCGATCGCCCCCGGGTGCTCGCCGGTGATCAGCGCCGCGGCGTGGCGCGGGCGCGAGGAGTCGAGCTCGGCCACCAGCGCCACCGCCCCGGCCGAGAGGTCGCAGCCGAGCCGCGCGGCGCGGGCGGCGGTCTCCTCGCCGTCGGCGCGCCGGGCGCGCAGGTCCTCGAGCAGGCTGCCGCGGACGTCGGCGGCGACCTCGTCGCGGGCGCCGGCCACCGCAACCTCGGCGACCGCCGCCAGCGCCGCCGTCCGCAGGACCTCCTCGCGGTCCACCCGCACACCGGGCGCGCCGTTGGGCGGGGCGAGCGCCAGCGCCCAGCCGATCGAATCACCGCCCGCCTCGACCTCGGCCTCGGCCTCGATCCCGACCGCGTCGATCGCCCCCGGCTCGCCGCGCAACCGCGCCGCCGCCTGGGCGGACAGCAGTTCGAGCGGCACGTCCTCGCTCGAGGCCGCGGCCAGGCCGCGCGCCGGCAGCACGATCGCGACCGGAGCTCCGGCCTCCTCGGCCGCCAGCTCGGCGATCCCTCGCAACCCCTCCCCCTCGAGCAGCGCGGTGAGCATTCGAGAGTGCAGGTCGCGCATCGGCTTCGGGCGAGGCGGGGCCGGCGTCGCCGCCGGCCCCGCCGCCCGTTTCAGCTACGCCGCGATCTCGGAGTCCGTATGGGCTTGGAGGACGTCCTGGCCCTCTTCGCCGGTGCGGATCCGGATCGCCTCCTCGACGGGGATCACGAAGATCTTCCCGTCGCCGACGTCGCCGGTCCTCGCGTGCTTGAGGATCGTCTCGACGACCAGGGACTTGTCCTTGTCCTCGATCACCACCTCGATCTTGAGCTTCGGCCGCACGTTGACGGTCAGGCTCGAGCCGCGGTAGGTCTCGACGATTCCCTTCTGGCGCCCGGACCCCTTCACCTCGCTGATCGACAGGGAGGGAAATCCCTTGTCGAGCAGCTCGGATCGGATCGGCTCGAACGCCTCGTGGCGGATGAACGCCTCGATCTTCTTCATTTGTGGCACTCCCTCCTCAGGCCTCGGAAGGCCGGTCGGCGGTCATCGCGGTCACCGGGGCGGGGCTGTGAACCGTATGCGGAACGCCGCCCGGATACTCCGGCTGCGGGATGAACTGCTCCGGATAGCCATACATGCCGTGCTCGGAGATGTCCAGGCCCGCATCCTCCTCTTCCTCGGTGACGCGAAGGCCGTAGACCTTCTTGATCACCCAGAAGGTGGAGAAACTCATCACGAACACGAACGAGAACGCGATCGCGAAGCCGACCACCTGTGCGATCAGCTGGTCGAACGAGCCGCTGTACCAGAGGCCGCCGTTCGGGTCGCCGAACGCGTTGTACTGGGCCAGGCGCGGAGCGGTGAAGATCCCGCAGGAGATCGTTCCCCAGATACCGGCCATGCCGTGCGCGGAGAGCGCGCCGACCGGGTCGTCGATGTACTTGTCGACCCAGTAGACGCCGAGCACGACGATCACGCCCGCGACCGCGCCGATGATCGGCGCCGCCCAGAGCTCGACGTAGCCCGACGGAGCGGTGATCGCGACCAGGGCCGCGATCGCGCCGTTGCCGGCCATGCCGATGTCGATCGTCCCCGTCTTCAGCCGCGCCGTGATCACCGCGAACAGGACGCCGAAGGCGGCGGCCAGGTTGGTGATGATCAGGATCTCGGCGAAGCGCCCGTCGAGCGCGTTCAGGGTCGAGCCCGGGTTGAACCCGAACCAGCCCAGCCAGAGGATCAGCACCCCGAGGCCGAACAGGGGCATGCTGTGCCCCGGGATCGCTCGCGGTTTCCCGTCGGCCCCGTACTTGCCCTTGCGCGGGCCGAGCAGCAGCAGGGCCGCCAGGGCGCCCGTCGCGCCGATCAGGTGGACCGCGGTCGAACCCGCGAAGTCCTGCATGCCGACGATGCCCGTGCCGAGCCAGTCACCGACCTGCAGGAACCCGCCACCGAACACCCAGTGGGCGCCGATCGGGTAGATGACCGTGCTGAAGACGATCGCGTAGATCACGTAGACGCCGAACTTGATCCGCTCCAGCGTGGTCCCCCAGACGATCGCCAGCGAGACGGCGCAGAAGACGAACTGGAAGAAGAACTTCGACTCGATCGTCGCGTTCGAGAGGTCCATCACCGGGAAGCTCGGGTGGAACACCGTCAGCCCGCCGGCGGTCTCCGTATACGCCCCCAGATTGGAGAAGAAGAACCCTCCGTCGTGCCCGATGAAGCTGCCCAGCGGGCCGCCGAACGCGAAGGCGAAGCCACACACCCACCAGCCGACCGCTGCGATCGAGAAGTTGGTCAGGATCTTCGCCACCACCGTGCCGGCGTTCTTGCCCCGCGAGAAACCGATCTCGAGGAAGGCGAAGCCCGCCTGCATGAACATCACCAGCGAGCCGGCCACGATCACCCAGATCGTGTTGATCCCGACCGAGGGATCGAGCTTGCCCGCGATTGCCTTTTCCAGGTCCGTGGCGTCGGCCAAGGCCGAGCCCGGGACCGCGAGCAGCACCGCTGCTGCTGCGAGGAGGAGTCCTCCCACGGCGTACCTTCGTCTCATCCGATACACACTCCTTGCCGGCTGACGCATGCAGCGCGACGGCGTCGCAGTTCCAGGAATAACGAGGCGAAGGTAGGCGCCGGGGGCCCGAAGTTCGTTATCCCGCTGTCGAAACTTGAGCGCCGACCTGTTGTACCGGCGGTCGAATACGCCAGCGCTCAGGCGTGGACAGGCGGGACAGTCGCCGCCGGGCCGACCGCGAGCTCGCTGCCCTCGGCGGCCAGCTCGAGCTCCGAAGGGTCGCCGCCCATCCGGGCCCAGGCCGAGCGGGCGGTGGCGCCGAGCTCGTCGAGGACCTCATCGGAGTGCAGCGGGTCGTGATGGAACATCATCAGCCGCCGCGCCTCCACCCGCCGCGCGAACGTGAGCGCGTCGGAGACGCTCGAGTGCCCCCAGCCGATGTGGTCGGGGTACTCCTCGTCGGTGTACTGGCAGTCGTGGATCAGCAGGTCGGCGCCCCGAGCGAGGTCGAACCCCGAGATCCATTCTGGTTCGAGCCCGGCCAGCGGCGCGCCGAGCGAGGGCTCGTGGTCGGGGATGTAGGCGACCGTCGTCTCGCCGTCGGAGATCCGATATCCCAGCGTCGGACCGCGATGGGTGATCGCCTCGGCCCGGATCGCCGCCCCGCCGAGCTCCCACTCGGTCGCCGGGGTATCGCGGAAGGAGACCGAGCAGGGCAGCTCGCGGACCTCGACCGGCGAGAGCGGCGCCGAGATGTAGCGCGCGATTCGGTCCTCCAGCGACGCCTCGGGCGAGGAGGGGCCCCAGATCGTGATCTCCGACTCGGGCCGGAAGCACGGCGGGAAGAACATCAGCCCCTGGATGTGGTCGAGGTGCAGATGGGTGAGCAGGATGTTGATCCGCTTGCCCGGCGTCAGGTCGACGCCGAGGTTGCGGATCCCCGTGCCCGCGTCGAGGATCAGCTCCTCGCCGTCGGCGAGCGAGAGCTGCACGCAGGAGGTGTTGCCGCCGTAGCGGTTCATCTGCGGCCCAGGCGCCGGCACCGAGCCGCGGGCACCCCAAACCTTGAGCTTCACCCGCCGGCTCCGTTCTCGCCCAGCGGCCAGAAGAGGATCATCGCTCCCGACGAGCCCTCCTCGGAGGCGACGATCGGGAACGCGCTCGCCTCGATCGACTGCCTGCCCCCGCCGGCTACGCCGATCGTGAAGGTCGCGTGGGCGGGCCGTCCGCTGCGGATCGCCTCGGTCGTCGCGAGGGCGTCGACCTCGACCGGGGCGCCGCTGCCGTCGAAGGGGCCGAAGGCGCGCGTCCACTGCTCGGCCTCCATCCGCCCCGCCTCCTCGAACGAGCGCCCGAGCAGCGCCGCCGCCGCCTCGTTGTAGAAGACGACCGCCGCCTCGTTGTCGAGCAGGAACCCGGGCGTCGAGATGCTGGTCAGGAGGTTACGAGCGAGGATCAGCTCGAGCGGCTTCTGCGGTCGCGGCATCGACATCGGCGTCGCGACATTCTTCCACCGATCGCGTCAATCGACACGCGGTAGGACCAACGTCACGCAAGACGTGAGAACTGTACGGCCGCCGTCAGTCGGGCTTGACGGCCGTCCGATCCGGTCGCGGCCCGACCGCGACCGAGGGGGTGGGAGCTATCCCTCGAGCTTGCCGATCTTGAAGATCTTCGTGCCGCAATCCGGGCACGTCCCCTGGATCGCCGGCCGGCCGTTCTTCATCGTCACCTGTACGGGATCCACGATCTCGACCTTCTTACGTTCCTTCACGCAGTAACCCTCGGGCATAGAGCCTCTCCTTTCAGGGCAGTTGGCGCGACCGTAGTGCCTCCGTCGGACGCAGGACGTGCGTAATTGTAGCGTTTGTTACAAACCGCCGAAGCCGGCGTCGCGGCTAGTTGCCGCCGTTGCCGAGGTTCTGGCCGCCCGAGTTGAGCGAGTTGACCTGGTTCTGCAGGTCGGTGATCTGGCCGCGAAGCTCGTCGATGTCGCCCTTGGCGACGTCCAGCTCCGAGCTGGAGGTGCGCTGGCTGGAGGCGAGCGTGCTGACGCGGCTCTCCAGGGCGTCGAGGCTGTCCTGCAGCGAAGCGATCGTGTCCTTGGTCGCCTGCGAGGCCTCCTTCGTACTCGCGGAGACCTGGTCGCGCAGCGAGGCGACCTCGGTCTTCGTGGCGCTCTGGTCCTTCGCGTCCTTGGCCAGCACGACGCCGACGATCCCGGCGGCGAGCGCGAGGACGATCGCCGCGCCGCCGGCGACGCTGCGGATTCCCAGCCTCCGGTCGATCTGGGCGATCCAGGCTCGCAGGCCCTCGATCTGCTCCGCCGGTGACTCCGGCTGCACCGCCGGCTGGGCGCCGGTCGGCGGCTTGGGGCTGCCTGCTTCCACGCCGGGATCCTAGGTCAGGACGGTGGCAGCGGCACTGCCACCTCGCCGTCGGCGGGCTCGAGCGGGCGGCCCTCGGCGCTCCACGCCGCGATTCCGCCGGCGAGGTTGTGGGCGTCGTAGCCGGCCTCCGTGAAGGCCGCCGCCGCCATCGAGGAGCGGTTGCCGCTGCGGCAGTAGAAGACGACCGGGGTCTCCTTGGGGATCTCCTCGGCTCGGGCCGAGAGCTCGTTCATCTCGATGTTCTTCGCGCCCTCGAGGTGCCCGGCCTCGAACTCGTAGTGGCGGCGCACGTCGATCAGCGTCGCCCCGGCCGCGACCAGCTCCGTGGCCCGCTCGGGCGAGACCTCGTGCGGGCCGGCCTCGATCACCTCTGACCCGTCGCTCACCGCAACATCATTACCAGCCCGCGCCGGGGAGGCCTTTGGAAAGAACTTACGCGGGAGTCACGGCCGTTTCATTGCGGCTCGCCACCGTCTGGTCATACGCGTAACCCACGCAAAGGAGAACGAATGAGCAAGCGCATCTACACAGCGGTGGCGGTCCTGGCGGTGACGGCCGTCGGAACGGTCGGGATCGCGACCGCAAGCAACGGCACTCCGGCGGGCTCCCAGGCGCCCGAGCAGGAGACGATCCACGCTCCCGACAACAGCGGATCTCGCCTCGACGACGGGGCGAACCTGCTGCCGCAGGCCCAGATCACCGAGGCCCAGGCCATCCGGGCTGCCCAGACGGCAGCCTCGGGGCCGCTGAACGAGGTCGACCTCGAGGACTACCAGGGTGGACTGGTCTTCAACGTCGATGTCGGTTCGCACGACGTCAAGGTCGACGCCTCCAACGGCGACGTCCTTGCCGCGCCGGTCGACGAGTAAGACCAGCGACATCACGGACCCCGACGCGCCCGCGGCTTCACCCCAGCCGCGGGCGCTCGCGGGTCCGCGGACCATTACCATCAGCGCCCCTCTTCCGACCCAAGGAGCCTGAAACAGATGCCCGAAGCCGTGATCGTCGACGCCGCCCGCAGCCCGATCGGCCGCGCGTTCAAGGGATCCTTGGCCCAGCTTCGGCCCGAGGAGACCGCCGCCTTCATCGTCGACAAGCTGCTCGAGCGCAACCCCGACGTCTCGCCCGAGATCATCGAGGACGTCTTCTGCGGCTGCGGCATGCCGCAGGGCCTGCAGGCGTTCAACGTCGCCCGGATCATCTCGCTGCTCTCCGAGCAGCTGCCGCAGGAGGTGACGGGGACGACGATCTCGCGCTACTGCGCCTCGTCGCTGGACGCGATCCGTCACGCCGCGAACGCGATCAAGGCCGGCGAGGGCGACGCCTACGTCGCCGCCGGGGTGGAGTTCGTGAGCCGCTTCAACGAGGCGACCGAGCCCGCGCGGGTCGCCGACCGCAACGAGAACCTGATCGGCGAAAACGGCCAGCCCAACGTCTACATCGACATGGGCCTGACCGCCGTCAACGTGGCGAAGAAGTACGAGGTCAGCCGCTCCGACATGGACAAGTACGCGCAGCGCTCACAGGAGCTCGCCGTCGCCTCGCAGGAGGACGGCTTCTTCGACCGCGAGATCGTCCCGGTCACCGACCAGGACGGCAACGAGGTCGCCAAGGACGACGGGCCGCGGGCCTCGTCGACGCTGGAGAAGCTCGCCGAGCTCCCGGAGGCGTTCGGCGACGGCGGCGTCACCGCCGGCAACTCCTGCCCGCTCAACGACGGCGCCGCCGCCGTGTTGGTGATGTCGGACACGAAGGCGAAGGAGCTCGGCCTGACCCCGAAGGCCCGGCTGGTCACGGCCGCGACCTGGGGCAACGAGCCCGAGTACATGGGCGTCGCCCCGATCGGCGCGATCAAGAAGGTCCTCGACCGCACCGGAATGACGATCGACGACATCGACGTGGTCGAGCTCAACGAGGCATTCGCCGCCCAGGTGATCCCGATCATGGCCGAGTGCGACATCCCGCTCGAGAAGATGAACACGCACGGCGGCGCGATCGCCCTCGGCCATCCGTTCGGGATGACCGGCGCCCGGATCATGACCACGCTGCTGAACGTGATGGAGACCGACGATCACTCGGTCGGCCTGGAGACGATGTGCGTCGCCGGCGGCCAGGGCGAAGCAATGATCGTCGAACGACTGAACTAAACGAAACGGGGCGGGCGCCGTAGGGCGCCCACCCCGTCCTTCGTTGTAGACCGCGCACGCCCGCAGGCGAAGCCGAGGACGTGGCGCGGAACTCCTGTTTGTCAGCCCGCTGCCTGCAGGGCCTGCACCGCCTGGTCGGCGGCGTCCTGGCAGGCCTGGACCGCCAGGTCATGAGCGTCGCCCGCGGGTGACGCGTCGGCCTGCTGCTGGCACTGGTCGAAGGCGTCGGCCGCCTGCTGGCAGGCGCTCTGCCCGGCGGACTCGGCCGGCGTGCCCTTGATCACGTCGAGACAGGCGTTCAGGACGTCGTCGGACGTCGCCCCGCCGCTGTCGGACGTCGTCGACGACGTGTCGCCGCCGCCCGTCGTCGACTCCGTCGCTGTGGTGTCCGCCGACGTCGAGGACGACGACGAGTCGCTTCCCCCGCAGCCCGCGGCGATCAGCCCGAAGGCCAGCACCGCGGCCAGCAGGACCATCCATTTCGCGTTTCGCATCTTGCTCTCCTTGCATTCCCCGCCGTTGGGCCACGGCCATCCAGGCCGCGGCCGACACGGGATCCCATCTCTGCTCTACGGACTACGCATGAGCGACCGTTTCGTCACGGCCCCCACAACGACAACGGGGCGGGCGCCTGTGGCACCCGCCCCGTCTCGTCACGAACTCTTGGTTGTCAGCCCGCTGCCTGCAGGGCCTGCACCGCCTGGTCGGCGGCGTCCTGGCATGCCTGGACCGCCAGGTCATGAGCGTCGCCCGCGGGTGACGCGTCGGCCTGCTGCTGGCACTGGTCGAACGCGTCGGCCGCCTGCTGGCAGGCGCTCTGCCCGGCGGACTCGGCCGGGGTGCCCTTGATCACGTCGAGACAGGCGTTGAGGACGTCGTCGGACGTCGCCCCGCCCGAGCTCGTAGTCGACGATGTGTCGCCGCCACTCGTCGTGGACTCCGTCGCGGTCGTGTCCGCCGCCGCCGTCGATGACGACGAGTCGCTGCTGCCGCAACCGGCGGCAATCAGGCCCAGGGCCATCAGCGCAACCAGCGCTAGCACCCACTTTGCGTTTCGCATACATCTCCTCTGGTGGTGTAGCCCCGCCGGCACAATCGCCGCGGTCGGCCGCCAGCCTAACCCACTCACCCGACGCGCCCTAGTCTTCGAACAGCGCGTAGCCGTACTCGCCGCGCTTGTAGGCGAGCTTGGCGATCGCTCCGACGCGCTCGTCGTCGTTGCGCTCGATCTGCCGGAAGTTGGAGCGGACCCGCCCCGCCGCCCGGGTGCAGAAGGTGTCGGCGATGAAGCGTTCCTGGCCGGAGGGCTCGACGCCCTGGTCCTCGAAGATCGACGTCACCCGCGAGAGCACCGCGATCTGGGCGTAGATGTCGGAGATCGCCGCGGAGATCCGCTTCTGCTGGAACTGAGCCTCGACGATCCCCTTCTTGTGCTCGCGCAGGACGGATTCGCTTACCCCGCGCAGCTCCTTGACCTGGTCGGACACCGCGTCCGCGTGCTCCTTGAGCTCGGGGTGGGCCATCGTCACCCGATCCGGGCGCACCTGGCTCTTGATCCGCCCGCCCACGTAGTCGGCGAGCACGCCGATCGAGCCGATCGGGTCGCCGAGGCCGATCTCGCCGAGCCCGGACAGCTTCTCGCCCACCGGTTTCATCCCCGAGAGGGCGATGAAGGCGCGCATCACGTCGTTGGCGCCCTCGAAGATCGGGAAGATGCGGATGTCGCGGAGGATCTTCTCGTAGGGCTCGTCCTTCATGTAGCCGGCGCCGCCCTTGAGCTGCATCGCGCGGTTGGCCGCGTACCAGAGGAACTCGGTCCCGGCGACCTTGCAGATCGCCGACTCCAGCGAGTAGTCCTCGACCCCGGCGTCGACGAGGCCGCAGGTCAGATAACACATCGATTCGAGCCCGAACAGGTAGGTGACCATCCAGGCGATCTTGTCCTGGACGAGCTCGAAGTCGGCCAGCGGGCGGTCGAACTGGCGGCGCTCCTTGACGTGGGCGATCGCCAGGTCGATCAGGCCCTTGGTCGCCCCGACCGAGCCGGTGCCGAGCCCGATGCGGCCGTTGTTGAGGATCTGCATCGCGATGTGAAAGCCCTCGCCGGGCTCGCCGAGCACGTTCTCCGCCGGCACCTTCACGTCGTTGAAGTACAGGCGGCGCAGGTCGTTGCCGCGCAGGCCCATGGTGTCGAAGCGCTCACCGACCTCGAAGCCCTTCATCCCCTTCTCCAGGATCAGGGCGATGTGGCGGTCCTTGCCGTCGACCTCGCAGCGGGCGAAGGCGGTGAACACCGAGCCCTTGTCGCCGTTGCCGATGTAGCGCTTCTCCCCGTTCAGCACCCACGAGCCATCGGGCTGCTGCACGGCCCGGGACTGGATGTTGAAGGCGTCCGACCCGGCCTCCGGCTCGGTGAGCGCGAAGCCGGCGAGCTTGCGCCCGCTGGCGAGGTCGGGGAGGAAGCGCTCCTTCTGCTCGTCGGTGCCGAACATGTGGATGCCCTTGAAGCCGATCGACTGGTGGACGCCGAGCACGATCGACAGCGTCCCGTCGATTTGCGCGAAGGTCTCGAAGACCCGCGCGTAGCCGGTCTGCGAGAGGCCCTGGCCGCCGTACTTCTCGTCGACGTACAGGCCGCAGAGCCCGGCCTCGCCGAGCTCCTTGATCGTGGCGTCGCCGATCCAGCGATCCTCCTCGATCTTCCGAAGGTCCATGCGCGAGCCGATCTCGCGCGCGGCGGCGTTCAGCTCCCGGATCCGCTCCTGCTCGTCCGGATCGGGCGCGGGCCACGGGAAGACCATCTCCTCGTGGATCTCGCCGAGGAAGAGCGACTTCGTGAACGAGGAGACGGCGCTCTCGGGCCTGTCCTCGGTCTCCGCCTTGGTCGCGGCCTCCACGCGGCCACAATACCCCGTGCTCGGCGCGGCTACCGTGACTGGCCGCTCAGTATCCGCGGCGCTCGCGCTCGGCGTGAGCGGCCCGCGCCAGCGGGCTGTCCTGGGCGATCGGATGGATGCCGCACCGGCGAGCGACCATGTAGGCGATCAGGCCGAGCACGCAGACGGCGGCGATCGCCGTGAGCCAGGCCCGATCGACGGGGTCGAACACGCTCATCACGACGCCGAAGACGTAGAAGCCGAGGTAGACGCCGGCCAGCAGCGGGACGAGGATCTTGATCCATTCCGAAAGACGCTCCATGGCAATAACGCTAGTCGCTGCGCGAGCCCGAATCATCCGGGCCGACCCCCGCACGTCCCTCCGGGGCGAGTACGGACATCTGCCCGCTGTTGAGATCTTGGTGTAGGTTCGATCGATCCCGGAAGTGTCGAGAAATCCCGGGGCATCGAGGGAGAACATGAAGAGATTCGCGCTGATCGCGTCGTCCGTCCTTGCCACCGGTGCGCTGGTGGCCAGCGCCGGGGCGGCCGCGCCCGATACCGGCAAGAGGAGCGCCCTGGATGCCTACTGCAGCCCGACCGGTGACTACTGCCTGAAGATCACGAACCCGGAGGGCGCGGTCGTCAAGCTGCAGATCAAATCGCTCGCCTTCTCGGGCGCCTACACCCTGTGCGTGCGCGGGCCCGACGCGAAGAACTGCCGCAACTACAGCCTCTCGCACCAGGGAAACGGCTACGCGGATTCGGTCGGCCTGCTGAGCCAGTTCGGGTACCAGGGTCCCGGGATCTACCGCGTCACCTGGAAGATCGGCGGCAAGGCGCTGAAGAAGACGCTGTCCTTCAGCTATCCCGGGTAGACGAGGACTCGGGCTCGTCCGAAGGGTCGCGCCTACTCGGCGCGCCTGCGGATGTCTTCGGGTGACTGCTCGCCGAGCAGCTCCTCGGACTCGAGCTCGACCCCGGTCGACTCGAGGAAGCGGCTGACCATGTTGTAGTAGGCGGCGCAGAGGATCAGCTCGGCCGCGCCGGCGTTGCCCCAGCGCTCGACCAGGGCGGCGAGCGCCTCGTCGGAGATCCGCACGTCGCGGCTGATCTCGGTTGCCGCCCGGTGGGCGAGCGCCCCGTCGGCGTCCAGGGCCGACGCGTCGCCGTCGCGGATCGCCGCGATCTCGGCCGCCGAGACGCCGGCGGTGGCCGCGAGCTGCTCGTGCTGCGCCCGCTCGTAGGTGGCGCCGGTCTCCCGGGCGACCGTGAGGATCGCGATCTCGCGGTTGCGGGCGTCGATTTCGGGTCCGCCGAGCAGGGAACCGCCGAGCTCGAGGAACGGCCGGAAGCTCGCCGGGACGCCGGCGACCGCCCGGAAAACGTTCAGCGGCGGCAGGTTGGCGAGCGCCGCGCGGATCTCCTCCGGCAGGTCCTCGTCGGCGGGCAGCGGCAGCGAGGGGCTCATCCGTCCTCCAGCATCCGCTCGAGCGCCGCGCGGTGATACGGCCACGGGTTGCCCTTGCTCGCCCGCCCGGAGGGGTCGAACTCGCGCGTCAGCGCCAGCCCGGCGACCGTGTTCATCGCCACCGCTAGCTTGCGGTCGAAGCCGGGCTCGGCGCCCAGCTCGCCGGCGACCTCGGCGGAGAGGCGCGCCATGTTGGCGTGGATGCGCTTCTCGACCGGGACGAGGCGCTCACGCAGCTCCTCGTCCTCGGCGGCGGCTACCCAGAGCTTCACGGCGACGTTGAAGACCGGGCTGGAGAAGTCCTCCCACAGCAGATCGAGCATCGCCCGCAGTCGCGTTTCGCGGTCGTCGGGCAGCTCCCTCGCGCGCTCCCGGTAGCGCTCGACCCGCTGCTCGGCGAGCCGCTCGAAGGCCGAGGTGACCAGGTCGACGCGGTGGGGGAAGTGGTGGCTCTGCGCCCCCTGCGAGACGCCGGCGAGCTCGGTCACATGCCGGATCGTGGTCCCGGCGTAGCCGGCCTCCATCAGGCTCTCGACCGTCGCGTCCAGCAGTCGCCCGCGCGTCTCCTCGCGGCGCTCGGACTGACTGCGCCGCGGCCTGCTCGTGGCTGTGCGCGCCTCGCTACTCAACCTCGGCGACACCGTCCTTGATCACCACGGCGCCGGCGTCGCTGGCGGTCTCATACGCGTAGCGGCCCTCGCCCGTGTCCCAGATCCGGGTCGTGATCGTCTGCTCGGGCAGCGCGATCGACGCGAACCGGACGGCGAGCCGCTTCAGCCGCGTCGGATCGTCGGGGCAGGCGTGCTCGATCGCCGCCACCGAGGTGAAGGCCATCGTGCAGAGGCCGTGGATGATGATCCCGGGCAGGCCGACCGCCTTCGCGAACTCCTCGTCGAGGTGGATCTGCATCGGGTCGCCGGAGGCCTCCGCGTAGCGGAAGGTCTGGTCGGCGTCGAAGGTCTGGGCCACCTCGGCGTCGGGCTCGCGCTCGCGCAGGGCCGCGTCGAAGCCGTGGCCGGGGGCTTCGTCGCCGACGTCCTCGACCCCGGAGGCGCCGCGGACGAACGTGGTCATGAACTGCTCGACGACCAGCTCGCCGCCGGCCTCGCGGGTCTCGGCGCGGGTGACGACGGTGACCCCGGAGGAGCGCTGGCGCATCCCGATCGGCGACGCCGTCGTGCTCAGCATCATCCCGGGCTCGATCGGGCGGTGGTAGTGGAAGTCCTGTTCGCCGTGCAGGATCGCGCCGAGCAGCTCGCCCGGAATCACCTGCATGCAGGCGATCCCCGCGGCCTGGAAGGCGGGCACGATCGCGAACACCGGCGGCGCGATCTCGCCGGCCGCGTGGGCCGGGATCGAGTCGTTGGTGGCGGCGGCGTAGGCGGCGATCCGCTCGCGCTCGACCTCGAAGGAGACCGGGTCGCCGGACTTGCCGATCGCGTCGGCCTTGAAGGTTGGTGCTGTCTCGGTAGTCATGGGCTGGAACCTAACAAACCGGGCACCCGTTCTGTATCTTTCGCGACCCACTTGAACGAAGGAGAACGATGAGCGCGCGGACGTTTGTGATCGGTGTCGGGATGACGAAGTTCGACAAGCCCGGGACGAAGGAGGGCGACTACCCCGACTGGGCCAAGGAGGCGGGCGAGAAAGCGCTCGCCGACGCCGGGATCCCCTACGACGACGTCGAGCAGGCCTACGCCGGCTACTGCTACGGCGACTCGACCTACGGCCAGCGGGCGCTCTACCAGCTCGGGCTCACCGGGATCCCGATCGTCAACGTCAACAACAACTGCTCGACCGGTTCCTCGGCGCTCTTCCTCGCTCGCCAGGCGGTCCGCGGCGGGACCGTCGACTGCGCGCTCGCGGTCGGGTTCGAGAAGATGGAGAAGGGCTCGCTCGGGGTCAAGTACACCGACCGCACGAACGCGATCGACAAGCACGCGATCGCGATGTTCGCGCTCCGCGACCCCGAGGAGTCGCCGGCGGCGCCGCAGATGTTCGGCAACGCGGGGCGCGACCACATGGAGAAGTACGGCTCCGAGCCCGACCACTTCGCCTGGATCGGGTGGAAGAACCACAAGCACTCCGTCAACAACCCCTACGCCCAGTTCCAGGACGAGTACACGCTCGACGAGATCAAGGACGCGCGGATGATCCATGCGCCGCTGACCAAGCTGCAGTGCTCGCCCACCTCCGACGGCTCGGCCTGCGCGATCGTCGCCTCCGAGCGATACGTCGACGAGCACGATCTCTGGGGCCAGGCGATCGAGATCGCCGGCCAGGCGATGGTCACCGACCTCAGCTCGACCTTCGCCGACGACACCGACTGCATCAGGATCGTCGGCTACGACATGTCGAAGGAGGCGGCGAACAAGGCCTACGCGGAAGCCGGAGTCGACGCTTCCGAGGTCGACGTCTGCGAGCTCCACGACTGCTTCAGCGCCAACGAGCTGATCACCTACGAGGCGCTCGGCTTCGCCGCCGAGGGCGAGGGCCACAAGCTGGTCGAGGCCGCGGCCACGACCTACGGCGGTGACGGCCCGGTCGTCAACCCGTCGGGCGGGCTGATCTCGAAGGGCCATCCGCTCGGCGCCACCGGCCTCGCACAGTGCTCCGAGCTCACCTGGCAGCTGCGCGGCACCGCCGACGCCCGCCAGGTCGAGGGGGCACAGGTCGCCCTCCAGCACAACATCGGCCTCGGCGGCGCCGCGGTCGTCTCCGTCTACAAGCCGGCAGCCGCGTAGCGCGGCCATGACCGCGGAGGCGCTCACCGATCCCGACCGGTTCGCCGACGGGCCGCCGCACGCGCTCTTCGACGAGCTGCGCGCGCAGCCGCCCGCCGACACCGGTCTCGGGCCCGAGGGCAACCGGATGTGGTCGGTGTGCGGTCACGCTGCGATCGCCGCCGCCAGCCGCGACACGGCCACCTTCTCCTCGTACGCGGCGGGGATCTTCCCGCACTCCGATCAGGTCAACCCGCTTGACGTCAACCGCAACCTGCTGCTGTTCAAGGACCCGCCCGAGCACACCAAGTACCGCAAGATCCTCCAGACCGCCTTCATTCCGCGCTCGGTCGCGGCGCTCGAGGATCGGGTGCGCGAGATCGTCACCGAGGTGCTCGACAGGGTGATCGAACAAGGACACTGCGACTTCGTCGCCGACGTCGCCGTCCCGATTCCGCTGCGGGTGCTTGCCGAGCTGATGGGCGTGCCCGACTCCGACCTGCCGAAGATGGAGGACTGGATCACGCGGACCGAGGAGGCGCAGATCTCGAGCGAGCCCGCCGCCGCGCTGCCCGTGTTGGGCGAGATGTCCGCCTATCTCGCCGAGCAGATCGCGGCCCAGAAGGAGGCTGGCGGCGAGAGCCTGGTGACCACGCTCGCCGCCGCCGAGGTCGACGGCGAGCGCCTCGACGACGTCGAGATCCTCGTCTTCTTCGCCCTGCTCGTGTTCGCGGGCAACGACACCACCCGCAACACGATGGCCGGCGGCATGCGCGCTCTGCTCGACCATCCCGACCAGCTCGAGCTGCTGGCGCGCGAGCCGCAGCGGATCGAGGCGGCCGTGGAAGAAATTCTGCGATGGACGTCGGTCGTCAACTACTTCTGCCGCACCGCGACAGCCTCTACCGAGCTCGCCGGCCGCGAGATCGACGCCGGCGACAAGGTGATGCTCTGGTACACGGCCGGCTCGCGCGATCCAGAGGTCAACGACGATCCGCATACCTTTGACGTCATCCGCGAGGAGCCCAGCCACATGGCCTTCGGCGGCGGCGGGCGCCACTTCTGCCTCGGCGCCGGGCTCGCGCGGCTCGAGCTCCGGGTCGCCTTCGAGGAGATCCTGCGCCGCCTCGAGGACGTCCGTCCGGCGGGGACGCCCGACCGCCTGCGCTCGAACTGGGCCAACGCCCTGACCAAGCTTCCAATCGAGTTCCAACCAGCATCCAAGGAGCTGAACTGAATCCCATGAGCACCACACTGGCCCGGATCGAGGGCCTCACCGACGAACAGCGCGACTTCCAGGCCGCGATCGCCGACTTCTGCGACCGCGAGCTGGGGACCAAGGAGCAGCGCGAGCGGCTCACGCAGGGCTACACCGAGCTGCACTCGAAGGAGATCTACGACAAGCTCGCCGAGCTCGGCTGGCTCGGGGTCTCGATCGACGAGGCCTACGGGGGGTCCGGCGGCGGCCTGGTCGACGCCTGCATCTTCCTCGAGGGGACGATGCGCGGCCTGGTCCCGATCGCCGGCTACGGCGTCAGCCTGATCGTCGCCGGCGCCTACGAGCGCTTCGGTTCCGAGGAGCAGAAGCAGGAGATGCTGGGCGGGATCAGCTCGGGCACCGTCGAGGCGATCGCGATGTCGGAGCCCGAGGCGGGCTCGGACGTCGGCAACCTCTCCTGCCGGATCGAGCGGCAGAACGGCGGCTTCGTCCTCAACGGGCAGAAGACCTGGATCTCCGCCGCCCACATCGCCGACCACATCCTCGTCATCGGCCGGTCCGACCCGTCCGGCACCAAGCACGAGGGCCTGACGATGATCTCGGTGCCGACCGACGCAGAGGGGATCGAGATCCGCGGGATCCAGACGATGGGCGGCAAGGAGGTCAACGACGTCTTCCTCACCGACTGCTACGTCCCCGAGGAGCGTGTCCTGGGCCAGGTCGACGGCGCCTGGATGCAGCTCATGGCGGGGCTCAACGTCGAGCGGCTGATCCTGGCGGCGAGCGCGCTCGGGATCGCCCAGCGGGCCTTCGACGACCTGCTCGCCTACGTCAAGGAGCGCAAGCAGTTCGGGCGCCCGATCGGCTCGTTCCAGGCGCTGCGCCACCGGATCGCCGACATGGCGACCGAGATCGAGTGCACCAGGCTGCTGGTCTACGACGTCGCCCGCAAGGTCGACGCCGACCCCACGCAGCTGCTCCCGCGCGAGGCTTCGATGGCCAAGCTGAAGGCGACCGAGGTGGCGAAGAAGACGGCGCTCGAGGGGATGCAGATGATGGGCGGCTACGGCTACGCCACCGAGTACGACATGGAGCGCCACGTGCGCACGACGCTCGTGATGTCGATCTACGGCGGCACCAACGAGATCCAGCGCGAGATCGTCTCCAAGACCTACGGGCTGTAGCCGGGGCTGAAGGGGGCAGGGATGCCGACGATCCGCCTCGGCGGCGAAACGCAGCCGTTCCCCGGCGAGGATGGACCGGGGAAGACCGCGCGCCTGCGCAGCCGCGAGGTCGAGGTCGGCGGCGTCGCCACCCGCGCGGTCTCGGCCAGCGGCGAGGGCGTGCCGACCGTGCTCCTGCACGGCTGGCTCGACAACGCCGACACCTGGCTCGCGGTCCTCGACCGGCTCGCCGTCGCCAACCGCCCTGCGATCGCCTACGACCTGCCGGGGTTCGGGACCGCGCCGCCGCTCGAGAAGGGGTCGGTGCTCGGCCAGCTCGTCGACTTCGCCGCCGCGGCGGTCGAGAACGCGGCGGAGTCCGCCGGCCGCAAGGTCGTCGTCGCCGGCAACTCGCTCGGCGGCTGGGTCGCGCTACGCCTCGCCCAGGACGCCGACCTGCCGCTGGCGGGGATCGTCCCGATCGGGCCCGCCGGAGTGCGGATGGCGCCCGCCTTCTTCACCCTCGACCGGATCCCGGCGGTTTCGCGGATCATCAGCCTGCCGGCCCCGGTGCCGCCGCAGGTTACGCGGTCAGTGGCGGGACGGCTGTATCGCCAGCTCGCCTTCGCCGACCCCAACGGCGTCGACAACGCGGTGGTCGACCGCTTCACGCGCTTTCACGTCGACCGGCCGGTGATCCGCCAGCGGATCGACTACGCCAAGCGCCTGCGGGACGAGCTCGACGACCCCTTCGACGGCGATGCGATCAAGGTCCCCGTGAGCGTGATCTGGGGCGAGGAGGACCGGCTCTGTCCCGCTGAGGGCGCCGACCTGCTCGCCGAGCGCCTGCCGCACGCCCGGATCGCCATGCTCCCCGGCGTTGGTCACACGCCCCAGATCGAGGCCCCCGACGTGGTCGTAGGGGCGATCGCCGAGCTCGCCGGCTAGAGCAGCGGCTCCACCTCGTCGGCGATCAGGCGGGCGAGCGGGAGTGAGGACGTCGCGGCGGGGGAGGGGGCGTTGCGGACGAAGAGCGCGCGGCCGGTGCGCGAGACGACGAAGTCGTCGACGAGGCTGCCGTCGCGCCCGAGCGCCTGGGCGCGGACACCCGTCGGGCCGGCGACGAAGTCGTCGCGACGCAGCTCCGGCACGAGCCGTTGCGCCTCGGCGACGAGAGCGCCCTTCGACGTGGCGTGGCGGATCTCGGTCACCCCGGCGCGCCAGTGGCGCCGCGCCAGGCGCCACGTCCCCGGCCAGGCGACGGTCTCGCGCAGGTCGGCGGCCCGCACGCGCCGCAGGCGGTAGGCGTCGCGCGCGCCGGCGATCAGCGCCGTCGGACCGAGCAGCACCGAACCGTCTGGACCCCGGGTGAGGTGGGCGCCGAGGAACGGCAGCTCCGGGTCGGGGACCGGGTAGATGCTGGCGCGGACAAGGTCGGCGCGCTCGGGGCGCAGCGCCAGGTAAGCGCCCCGAAATGGCACGATCCGCGGGTCGGCGGGTGCCCCCGCGGCGCGGGCGAGCCGATCCGCCCAGGCCCCCGCGCAGACTACGATCGCTTGCGCGGAGGTCGCTCCGCCGGCGTGCGTGACCTCCCCGTCGTCGATCGCGGTCACCGCGCAGTCCGTGACCACCTGGCCGCCGGCCCGGCGCACGTCTTCGGCGTAGGCCGCCGCGACCAGCCCGAAGTCGACCACCCCGGTCTCGGGCGAGTGCAGCGCGGCGAGGCCGGCGGCGTGCGGCTCGAGCTCACGGATCTCGCCGGCGCTGACGCGGCGCAGGCCGGGAACGCCGTTGGCGATCCCGCGGCGCTCGAGCTCATCCAGCCGCCCGAGCTCGCCGGAGTCCGTCGCGACGATCAGCTTCCCGGTCCGCCGCGCCGCGATCCCGCGTTCCTCGCAGTACCCGTAGAGCTCGCGTGCGCCCGCGACGCAGAGCCTTGCCTTCAGCGAGCCTGGCTCGTAGTAGATGCCCGAGTGGATGACGCCGCTGGAATGGGTTGTCTGGTGGGTGGCGATCTCCGGCTCGCGCTCGAAGACGGTCATCCGGGCCCCGTCGTGGCGCAGCGCCAGCTCGCGGGCGACCGCGAGGCCGACGATCCCGGCGCCGACGACCGCGATTTCGCATTCAGCGGGGAGGTGGAAGACTGGCCGCGCAGACATGTACAGCGTCGCCATCTTCCCTGCTCCCCCCGGATGAGCGACCTGTTCATCTCCTACTCGCGCAAGGACGGCGATTTCGCGCGCCGCCTGTACGACGCGTTCGAGGCCTCCGGCAAGGACGTCTGGGCAGACTGGGAGGACATCGCTCCGACGGCCGACTGGATGGCGACGATCTACGAGGCGATCGAGGACGCCGACGCCTTCGTCTTCGTGCTCAGCCCGGAATCCGTCGGCTCCGAGGTCTGCGGCCGCGAGCTCGCCCACGCCTCCGGTCTGAACAAGCGCATCGTCCCGATCCTCGCCCGCCCCGTCGACCCGAAGCTCGTCCCCGAGCCGGCCGCTCGCCACCAGTGGATCTCGTTCGAGTCCGAGCGGAGCTTCGACGACGCCTTCGCCGAGCTCGCGGAGGCGCTCGCGACCGATCTCGAATGGACCTCGGCTCACACTCACTGGCTGGGCCGCGCCCGCGACTGGGACGACGCGGGTCGGGACCGCAGCCTGCTGCTGCGAGGGACCGATCTGCGCTCGGCGGAGCAATGGCTATCGCAGCAGCGGCCGGACCGACAACCGGAGCCGACGGCGTTGCAGAGCGAGTATGTGTATGAGAGCCGGCGGTCGACCGGGCGGCGCCAGCGGGCGCTGTTCGCCGGCGTCGCGGTCGCGCTCGTGATCTCGATCGGAGCGGCGGTGCTGGCGGTAATACAGCGCAACGAGGCGGAGAGCCAGAAGCGCGCTGCGCAGTCGCAGGCCCTCGCTGCGAGCGCGACGGGGCTGGTAGACACGGATCCGGCTTTGAGCGTTCGATTGGCGGCGGAGGGTGTGCGGCTCAGCGACGTGCCAGCTGCGCTGACCGCTTTGAGGCAGGCCTTGTCCGGACTTCAGAGTCTGGCCGTCCTACGCGGTCATTCCGAGGCTGTCTCGGGGGTCTCATTCAGCCCCGACGGCAAAGAGATCGCGACGGCTAGCTACGACCGCTCGGTACGAATCTGGGACGCGGCGAGCGGCGCCCCGCTCGCGGTGTTACGGGGGCACACCGACGCTCTGAACAGCGTCGACTTCAGCCCGGACGGCAAGCAAGTCGCGACCGCGAGCGACGATCAGACGGCACGGATCTGGGACGTGGCGACCGGCGATCAGCTGGCGGTGATTCGCCAAGCGAGCGACGTCATCGACGTTGACTTCAGCCCAGACGGCGAGCGAATCGCGACCGCGAGCGACGATCAGACGGCACGGATCTGGGATGCGGCGACCGGCGATCAGCTTGCGGTGGCGCGCGGGCATCACAACTCGGTGTACGCGGTCGCGTTTAGCCCCGACGGCAGGAAAATCGCCACGGGGAGCGTGGATCACACGGCACGGATCTGGGACGCGGCATCCGGCGATCAGCTCGTGGTGTTGCACGGTCACACCCGCCCCATCTACGGCGTCGCGTTCAACCGAGACGGCAGACGGGTCGCGACCTCGAGTTCCGACTTCACCGCACGTGTCTGGAACTCGACCACCGGCGATCAGCTCGCGGTAGCGAGGGGCCATACCGAGACGGTCAATTCGGTGGCGTTCAGCCCTGACGGGCGGCGGATCGCGACCGCGAGCAGCGACGAATCAGCGCGGATATGGGACGCGAGGACTGGCGATCAGCTCACGGAATTCAGCGGCCACACCGGCGTCGTCGCTGCGGTCACCTTCAGCCCCGACGGCGGGCGAATCGCCACGGGGGCCTTGGACCACACCGCGCGGATCTGGGATGCGGGAAGTGGCGATCAGCTCACTGTGCTTCGCGTTCCCACCGGCTACGTGTACGACGTTGCCTACAGCCCTGATGGAACGCGGATCGCGACCGCGGACGGTGACGAGACCGCACGAATCTGGGACGCGACGACCGGCGATCAGCTCGCCGTGCTCCGCGGACACAGCGACCAGGTCTATGGCGTCGCCTTTAGCCCGGATGGCACGCGGATCGCAACGGCGAGCGCAGACAAGACCGCCCGGATTTGGGATGTGGGAAGCGGCAATCAGCTCGCGGTCCTGCGTGGGCACAAAGACCAGGTCTTCGGCGTTGCGTTCAGCCCCGACGGGGAACGGGTTGCCACGGCGGCGTTCGACGAGACCGCGCGGATCTGGGACGCGACCAGCGGCGAGCAGCTGGTGGTGTTTCGCGGTCACACCCACGTGGTCTACCGCGTCGCATTCAGCCCCGATGGTGAGCGGGTCGCCACCGGGAGCTCCGACGAAACCGCGCGGATATGGGACGCGACCAACGGTGAGCAGCTGATCGTGCTTCGCGGCCATACCGGCCTCGTCAATGGGCTCGACTTCAGTCCCGACGGCGAGCGGATCGCGACGGCAAGCGGCGACGAGACCGCACGGATCTGGGACGCCACCAACGGGGAGCAGCTCTCGGTGCTACGCGGTCACACCGACTCCGTCTACGGCGTTGCATTCAGTCCCGACGGGCAGCGGATCGCGACCTCCAGCACGGACCAGACCGCACGGATCTGGGACGCCACCAACGGGGAGCAGCTCTCGGTGCTGCGCGGTCACACGAATTATGTTTACGGCGTCGCGTTCAGTCCCGACGGCGAGCAGATCGCAACCGCGAGCGGCGATGAGACGGCGCGCATCTGGGCCTGCCGGTTTGCCTGCGCTTCACGATCGGAGTTGCTTGAAGCCGCCGACGCTCGCGCCGGTGTGCTTACGGACCAGGAGCGACGCGAGGTCTTGTCGGACTGATTTGGGGGCCCCGGTGGATGCTTGGGCCTGGCACTAGGATCGCCCGCGTGGCCCTCCCACTCAAGCCCCCGATCGAGCCGCAGCTCGCGCTGTCGCGCAAGACGCTGCCGACCGACGACGGGTGGGCGTATGAGCCCAAGTACGACGGCTTCCGGGCGCTCGCCTTCGTCGACGGCGACGAGGTGTTCCTGCAGTCGCGAAGCGGCCGCCCGCTGGCCCGCTACTTCCCCGAGCTCGAGTTCCCCGAGGGCCGCTACGTGATCGACGGCGAGCTGCTGATCCTCGGCGAGGACGGAGTCGAGATCTTCGACGCGCTGCAGAACCGCCTCCACCCGGCCGAGTCGAGGGTGAAGTTGCTGGCGGAGACGACGCCGGCGATCTTCCGGGCATTCGACCTGCTCGCGGTCGGTGATTACAGCGCGCTCGAGGACCCGTTCACCGAGCGGCGCGCGGCGCTCGAGAAGCTGATCAAGGGCTTCGGCAAGAAGCCCGGCACCGTCGAGCTGACGCCGCTCGTCGACGACGCCTCCGAGGCCGAGCCCTGGCTCGAGTCCGGCGAGGGAGTGATCGCGAAGAAGGTCGACTCTCCCTACCTGCGCGGCGAGCGCAAGGCGATGGTCAAGGTCAAGCGCCTGCGGACGATCGACGCCGTGGTCGCCGGCTGGCGCCCCGGCAAGGAGGAGAACACGGTCGGATCGCTGATGCTCGGGCTCTACGACAAGAAGGGCGAGCTGCACGTGATCGGCCACACCTCCGGTCTGAAGGCGAAGGAGAAGCGGGAGCTGGTGAAGACGCTGGCGCCCTACGAGACCGGCGACCGCGGCTCGGCCGACCCGAGCCGCTGGTCGGCCGACCGCGACCTCGAGTGGGTCGCCCTGCGCCCGGAGCTGGTGATCGAGGTCAGCTTCGACCACGTCAGCGCCGGGCGCATCCGCCACGGCGCCAAGATCCTGCGCTGGCGGGAGGACAAGCCGCCGCGCGAGTGCTCGCTCGAGCAGCTCGACACCTAGTCCAGCGTTTGGATATTCCCCCACCGCGTGCGAGGCTCATTGGTGCCGTCGCCATGGGTGCGGCCCTATGAGCGACCTATTCCTCTCCTATTCGCGTCGCGACGATGCGTTCGCCCGGCACCTGCACGAGGCGCTCGGGGCCGCCGACCAGGACGTCTGGGCCGACTGGGAGGACATCGCTCCCACCGCCGACTGGATGGCGACGATCTACGAGGCGATCGAGGACGCGGACGCCTTCGTCTACGTGATCAGCCCCGATTCGGTCGGCTCGGAGATCTGCGGCCGCGAGCTGGCGCATGCGGCCGGGCTCAACAAGCGGATCATCCCCCTGCTGCGGACCGCGGTCGACCCGAAGCTGGTCCCGGAGCCGGCCGCCCGTCACCAGTGGATCGGCTTCAGCTCCGACGAGGGGTTCGACGCGGCCGTCACCGAGCTGATGGCGGCGCTGGCGACGGATCTCGAATGGGCGGCATCACATACGCACTGGCTGCAACGGGCCCGCGATTGGGATGACGGCGGCCGGGAGAAGAGCAAGCTGCTGCGCGGCACCGACCTGCGCGCCGCCGAAGGTTGGCTCTCCGAGCAGCGGCCGGACCGAACGCCCCAGCCGACCGCGTTACAGAGCGAATACGTGGGCGTCAGCCGCAGGGCGGCGGCCCGGCGTCAGCGGGTCGGGATGATCGGGGTCGTCGCGGCGCTGGTGATCGCGATCGCTTTGGCGGCCGTCGCGCTGGTGCAGCGAAACGAGGCCAACAATCAGAAGCGTCTCGCCCAGGAGCAGACCCGTGAGGCTCAGTCCCAGGCGCTGGCGGCGAGTGCAGGCTCGCTGGGACACTCGGATACCGCGCTCAGTGTGCGGCTCGCCGCAGCGGCCGTCCGCACGAGCTCGACGGCACATACGCAGGCGACACTGCGGCGATCGCTGGCTGGCGTAGGGGACGCGCTTCTGCTCTCTGGAGGTGACGGCGTCGTCTGGTCCGTCGCTTATAGCCCGGACGCCACGCAACTAGCCACGGCGGGGGACGACGGCAGCGTGCGCATCTGGGACGCTGAGACTGGCCAGCAGCTGCAGGAGCTGCGAACCGGCTCGACCGTCTTGGACGTGGCATTCAGTACGGACGGAAGGCAGGTTGCCACCGCTTCCGAAGACGGGAGCATCCGCGTTTTCGGTGCAGCGAGTGGCGAGCGGTTGAAACGCTTGGACGCAAACGGCGCTGCGGTCGCAGTCGCATTCTCCCCGAACGGGCAGGGCCTCGCCTCCGCGAACACTCGAGGCGTCGTGCGGGTGTTCAATCTCGCATCCGGAAATTTCGCGAGGCGTAAGTTCGGTGACGTCGCCTACGACCTCGCATTCAGCCCGTCCGGCGGTCGCCTCGCGGTGGCGACCGCGGAGGGCCTGCGAGTCTTCGACACAAACCGAAACGGGCGCGAGCTGCAGCGGCCGCGCACGGACGAAGCCATCTTTGGGGTCGCGTTCAGTCCCGACGGCAGGCAGATCGCCGTGACGCCTGATGCCGGCGGTGCCGAGATCCTACAAGCGGCGACTGGGAGGCTTGTACGGGCGCTGCCGGGTGAGTTGGGGTCTCTGTCGGTGGCCTTCAGCCCGGATGGCGACGCGATCGCGATCATGACGCGGGCACCCGGAACGGTCCAGGTCCGGGCTGTTGCGACCGGGGAGCTGCTCGCGACGCTACGTGGGCATACCGCCGCGATCACGGGCCTTCAGTTCAGTCCCGATGGGGCTCGTCTGGCGACCGCGAGCCGAGACGGGACCGCTCGGGTGTGGGACCGGCCGCGCGAGCCGGGCCGCACGCCTGCCGGGCAGGGCGGGGGGGTCGACGACGTCGCTTACAGCCCCGACGGGACTCTGCTCGCTATCGGCGGCGACCGCTCCGCGCAGATCTTCGACGCGAACGACGTACGGGTGCAGGAGATGCGCGACGACGTCGGTGTCTCCGCCGTCGCGTTCAGTCCCGATGGCGCACGCCTTGTGACCGCCAGCCGGGGTCGCACCGCTTCGGTCTGGGAGATCGGGACCGGTGACCGGCTCGGGGTGCTGCGCGGACACGACAGGCGAGTACGCGATGCAGCGTTCAGCCCGGATGGCGCCAAGATCGTCACCGCCAGCGCGGACCGTACTGCGAGAATCTGGAGCGCGGACAGCGGGGAGAGGTTCCTGACCGTGCACCCCGGCGGCGGGGTCGACGCCGTCGCCTACAGCCCTGACGGGGACCTGATTGCCACCGGCAGCCGCTACGGACCGGTTCAGCTTTGGGACTCGACGACGGGTGCGCGCATTCGCTCGGTCGATAACACGGGCAGCAGTCCCACGTTTGGGCTTGCCTTCAGCCCGGATGGCAAACGCCTTGCCATCGGCTCGGAGGACGGGACAGCCCAGGTCTCGGATGCTGCGACCGGTAAACGCATCGCCACGATGCGCGGCCATTCGCGAAGCATCGATGGGGTGGCCTTCAGCCCTGATGGGACGCTGGTGGGGACTACGAGCGACGACGGCACCGCGAGGCTTTGGGACAGCGCCACCGGGGAGCAGGTAGGCATAGTGGAGAACGGCGACAAATCCGTCTATTCGATCGCGTTCAGCCCGGACGGCAATCGGGTCGCCACGGCCGACGGTAAAGCCCGGATCTTCCCCTGCGGGTTTGCCTGCGCGTCGGTTGACGAGCTCCTGGCCGCCGCCGACGCACGTGCCGGTGTCCTCACGGCTGACGAACGCGCTCAGTATCTGGGCGGGTAGCGGGCATCGACCGATAGGGTCGGCTCCACGTCACTTCAACGGAGGAGCTCGACATGGACCTGGACACCTACCGCGAGACCAGCCTCGAGACCTGGGACGAGATGGCGTCGGGCTGGGAGGACCGCCGCGAGTGGATGCTCGGGATCACCGGGGCGATCAACGAGTGGATCGTCGACCAGGTCGACCCGCAGCCCGGCCAGGCGATCCTCGACGTCGCCGCGGGGACCGGCGACCTCGGGTTCGCGGCCGCCGCGCGGGTTGGTGACGAGGGCGGGGTGATCTGCACCGACTTCGCGCCGGAGATGATCGAGGCCGCCCGGCGCAACGGCGCGGCACGCGGGATCGAGAACGTCGAGTACCGGGTCCTCGACGCGGAGAAGATGGACCTCGCCGACAACAGCGTCGACGGGGTCGTCTCGCGCTGGAGCTACATGCTGATGGCCGATCCCGCCGCGGCGCTGTGCGAGACCAACCGCGTCCTGCGCGACGACGGAACCCTCGCCTTCGCCGTCTGGCAGACGCCCGATCGCAACGCCTGGGCGGCGCTGCCGGGGATGGTCCTCGTCCAGCGCGGCCACATGCCGCCGCCCGAGCCCGGCGCCCCGGGGATCTTCGCACTCGGCGATCCGGACCGGATCCGCGAGCTCGTCACGGGCGCCGGCTTCGGCGATCCCGAGATCGAGGAGCTGACCTTCGAGTGGCGCTACGACGCCGACGCCCTCTGGGACACGCTGACCAAGCTCGCCGGGCCGCTGGCGAAGGTGATCAACGGTCTTCCGGACGAGGAGAGGGCCGAAACCCGCGCGGCGATCGAGGGGAGCCTCGAGCAGTTCCGCGACGGCGACGAGCTCACCGTCCCGGCCGCCTGCTGGGGCGTCGTCGCCCGCTAGTCGAGGCGGCGGTGCATCACATGCAGCCCGGTGTACCTGCCGTCGGGTAGCCGAAATGCCTCTGGGACCGTGCCGACGATCTCGAACCCGAGCGAACGCCAGAGCGCGACGGCGGGCTCGTTGGTCTCGACCACGGCGTTGAACTGCACCGAGCGGTAGCCGGCAGCGCGGGCCCAGGCGACCATGTCCTCGCCCAGCGCCCGGCCCACGCCGCGACCGCCGTGGCGCGGATCGACCATGAAGCTGGCGCTGGCGACGTGCGAGCCCGGGCCGTCTCGGTTCGCGTACATGCTGGCGCTGCCGACGACGGCGCCGTCATCGACCGCCACCGCGGTCCTTCCCGGCGGCTGGACCATCCAGATCGACCGGGCCTCCGCCTCGCCGATCTCGGGGTCGTAGGCGTAGGTCTCACCGGCGGCGACGATCTCGCGGAAGAACGGCCAGATCGCCTCCCAGTCGGCGGCCGCCGCCTCGCGGATCGCCATCCTCATTCCTTCTTGGCCCGGCTCGGCTGCACCCGCTTCGGCTCGTCCTTCTGCTTGCGGAAGTGGGGCGGCCAGGGCGCGTCGCCCAGGCCCTCGGCCTCGTCGCGGTCCGCGAGCTCCAGCAACGACTCGAGCGAGTGGTGGACGTCGTCGATCGCCGCCGACGGATCGCCCCGTTCGGCGAGCCGCGCCGGGACCGTGTCGAGCCGCAGCTCGGCCGGGTCGACGTCCGGCACCTCGTCCCACTCCAGCGGCGTCGAGACGCGCGCGTCCGCCACCGGGCGCACCGACCAGGCCGAGGCGACGGTGCGGTCGCGGGCGTTCTGGTTGTAGTCGACGAAGACGCCGTGGCGTTCCTCCTTCCACCACTTCGAGGTCGCCAGCTCGGTCCGCCGCTCGACCTCGCGGGCGAGCGCCAGCGCCGCCCGGCGGACCTCGGTGAACGACCACCGGGGTTCGATCCGGACGTTGACGTGGATCCCGCGCGAGCCCGAGGTCTTCGGGAACCCGAGCAGGCCGTGGTCGGTGAGCGTCTCGTGGACGACCAGGGCGACCTCGCGGACCTCGTCGAACGAGGACTCGGGGGTTGGGTCGAGATCGACGCGAAGCTCGTCGGGGCAGTTCAGGTCGGCGCGCCGCGCGGGCCACGGGTTGAAGTCGATCACGCCGAGGTTGACCGCCCAGAGCAGGTGCGCGGCGTCGTTGGCGACCAGCTCGGTGGCGCTGCGCCCGGAGGGGAACTTGACCGTTGCGGTCTCGAGCCAATCGGGGGCGTTCTTCGGCACCCGCTTCTGGAAGAAGAACTCGCCGGTGATCCCCTCGACGAAGCGCTTCATCGTCGTCGGGCGCTCTCGCAGGTGCAGGCAGGCGGCGTCGGCGACCGCCAGGTAGTACTCGGCCAGGTCGCGCTTCGTGTGCCCCGGTTCGGGGAAGTAGACCTTGCCGGGGCTCGAGAGACGCACCTCGCGCCCGGCCGCCTCGATCGTGATCACCTCCTTGGCCATCGGGTGGATCTTGGCAAGGCTCGGAGCGATAGGGTCGCGATGTGGCGATGCTGATCCTGGAGGAGATCGGGCCGCGCGGCGAGGAGCTGGCGATGGCCGCCGGCAAGGCGCGCGACATCGCGGTCGGCTGGGACTCGGAGTTCGACTCGGCGACGTTCGACGCCGACGGGATCGACGACGAGGAGCTCCAGACCGTGATCTTCGAGGAGCTGGACGCTCAGGATCCCGAGTGGCGCACCCACCTGCAGCTCGTCGAGTAGAGGGGAGTTTCAAATGGACCTGCTGGGCACGATCGAGAGCACCTTCTCGAAGGTCAACGCGACGGTCTTTCGCCAGGTGAACCGGGCCACCGACTGGTGGAACCTGCCGACGCCGATCGCCCTGCTCAACCTGCGCGCGCATCGCGACGACCTTCGCGAGCACAACCTCTACGACACCGAGGCCCCCCGCGAGAACGGCGGCGCCGCGGCAGAGGACCTGCCGCCCTACCGCACCTACGACGGCTCGCGCCAGGACCCGATCGACCCGCGGATGGGGATGGTCGGCAGCCGCTTCGGCCGCAACGCGCCCACCGACGCGACCGCCCCCGAGCCGCTGCCCGAGCGCATGGAGCCCAGTCCCCGCGAGGTCGCCAACCGGCTGCTGCTGCGGCGCGAGTTCATCCCCGCGACCAGCCTCAACGTGCTCGCAGCCTGCTGGATCCAGTTCCAGAACCACGACTGGTTCGGCCACGGCGAGAACGCGCCAGACACCTACATCGACATCGAGCTCGACGACAACGACGAGTGGCCCGAGGGCACGCCGATGCGCATGCGGGCGACCAGCGCCGATCGCACCCGGACCTGGAAGTCGGGTCTGCCGCCGACCTACGTCAACACGGTCACCCACTGGTGGGACCTCTCCCAGGTCTACGGATCGACCGAGGAGCGCAACCGGGCCCTGCGCTCGGGCGTTGACGGCAAGCTCAAGGTCGAGGACGGGATGCTCCCCAACGAGGACGACCCGAAGCTCGACGGCGTCGACCTGACCGGCTTCTCGGACAACTACTGGATCGGGCTCTCGCTCCTGCACACGCTGTTCGTCAAGGAGCACAACGCGATCTGCGACCACCTCAAGGGCGCCTATCCGACCTGGGACGACGAGCGGCTCTTCCTCACCGCCCGCCTCGTCAACTCGGCTCTGAGCGCGAAGATCCACACGGTCGAATGGACGCCGGGGATCCTCGCCAACCCGGTGCTCGAGCGGGCGATGAACGCCAACTGGTACGGGATCCTGCCGCGCTGGGTGCGCCAGAAGTTCGGCCACGTCGGCACCGAGATGATCGGCGGCATCGTCGGCTCCGAGCAGGAGCACCACGCGGCGCCCTACGCGATCACCGAGGAGTTCGTCTCCGTCTACCGCCTGCACCCGCTGCTGCCCGACGACTACGAGATCCGCAGCCACGAGACCGGGGAGCTCCTTGCCGAGACGGACTTCGAGCCGATCCAGGGCCACGGCACCCGGCCGACGATCCGCGAGCACGGCTGGTCGAACCTCCTCTACTCGTTCGGGGTCGCCCACCCGGGGGCAATTACCCTGCGCAACCACCCGAAGGCGCTCTCCAACCACGTCCGCCTCAACGGCGACCGCGTCGACCTGGGGACGATCGACATCGCCCGCGACCGCGAGCGCGGCGTCCCCCGCTACAACGACTTCCGCGAGCGGCTTCGCAAGAGCCGGATCAAGAAGTTCGAGGACCTCACCGACGATCCCGAGCTGGCCGAGGAGATCCGCGACGTCTACGACGACGACATCGACCGCGTCGACCTGCAGGTGGGGATGCTCGCGGAGCCGCTGCCGCCCGGGTTCGGCTTCTCCGACACCGCCTTCCGGATCTTCATCCTGATGGCCTCCCGGCGGCTGAAGTCGGATCGCTTCTTCACCGACGACTACTCCGAGGACGTCTACACGCCCGAGGGCCTGGCCTGGGTCGAGGGCAACTCGATGGTCGACCTCCTCCTGCGCCACCACCCCGAGCTGGCCCCGGCGCTGGAGGGCTGCGAGAACGCCTTCGCCCCCTGGCGCCGGCTCGCGTGAGCAGCGGCGTGTGAGCGCTCCCAGTAACGCATCCCTGCTCGAGAACGCGCGCTTCAACGCGCTCGTGATCGTTCCCAACGGCCTGCAGGGTGTCTTCCGCCGCCGCCGCGCCCCGGTTGCGGCGGCCACCGCCACCAACCTCGATGGCCAGGCCGTCGGGCTGCTCTCGGGGATGCGCCGCGGCCATCACGGCGGCCCGGTCTGGGTCCGCGTGCTCCGCGACCGGGCGCTGCTGCTGCTGACCCCGGCAGACGTCCACCGGGCGCTCGAGGGCTCACCGGACCCGTTCGCCGCCGACCCGAAGCCGAAGCGCGACGGGATGGTGGCCTTCCAGCCCGACGCGCTGACGATCTCCCGCGGCGAGACCTGGCGCAAGCGCCGGGCGTTCACCGAGGCGGTGCTCGACACCGGGGGCCCGCTGGAGGGGCTCGCCGAGCGGTTCGCGGCCGTCGCCGCCGAGGAGGCGGAGGCGCTGGCGGTGGCAGATCACGTCGAGGGCAAGGACGAGCTGCGCTGGGACCCGTGGAACGAGACCTTCCGCCGCATCGCCCGCCGGGTGATCCTCGGCGACGCGGCGACCGACGATGCCGACCTCTCCGAGACCCTGGCCGAGATGATGTCGGAGGGAAACGGGATGCCGGGCAGGACCTCGGCGCGCTACCCGGGCTTCATCGCCCGGCTCGGCGAGTATGTGAGCGCGGCCGAGGACGGAAGCCTGGTCAGCCGCTTCGCGCAGGCTCCGGCCGACGCGGAGACGAAGCCGGTCGCCCAGCTTCCCCACTGGCTGTTCGCCGCCGGCGACACGCTGGCGATCAACGCCTACCGGGCCCTCGCGCTGCTGGCCACGCACGCTGCCGAGCGCGAGCGGGCGCTGGCGGACCCCGAGTACCTGGAGGCCTGTCTCGAGGAGGCGATGCGGCTGTGGCCGACCACGACGATGCTCTCCCGCGAGACGCTGGCCGAGACCGAGTGGGGCGGGGTGGCGGTTCCGGCCGGGACCCAGGTGTTGATCCCGAACCTGTTCCTGCACCGTGACCGCGAGCGCCACGACTGGGCCGACCGCCTCGACCCCGGGCGCTGGCTGAGCGGCGAGGCCGCCGGCGACTGGTCGTTCAACCACTTCAGCCGCGGGCCGCAGGGCTGTCCGGGAACGGCGATCGCCCGGCTGCTCGGCGGCGTCGTGCTGGCGACGGTGCTCGCGGGCGGCGACCCCGAGCTGCTCGCACCCTCGCTCGACCCGGCCAAGCCGATGCCGCACATGCTGGACTTCTTCGCCATCCGCGTGCGGTTGGCCTAGCCGTGGCGGAGCGGATCGCGGTCCGCCTCCAACCCCGGGCGTCGCGAGAGGACGTCGTCGGCTGGCGCGCCGGCAGGCTCTTCGTCCGTGTTACCGCACCGCCCGTCGACGGTCGCGCCAACAAGGCTCTCTGTCGTCTGATCGCGAAGCGGGCCGGGGTGCCGCGCTCGGCGGTTCGCGTAGTCGCCGGCGAGCGCTCGCGAGACAAGGTCGTCGAGGTGATTGGCCTCGAACAGCTGCCCGCCTGGGCCGTCGAGTGACGCAATAACCACCTGTGAGGTGGTTGATGTGTCAGTCGCCGCCGATGAGTCCCGGTGGCGAGTTCGGTCTATACATCCGAGAAGCGAAGAAAGGTAAAGGCATGTTCAAGGACACGCAGGCGTTCAGCGGCTTCGCGGTCGACGATCTCGACCGGGCGCGAGAGTTCTATGGCGAGACGCTGGGGCTCGAGATCGACGACGACGGCCCCGGGCTCGGCCTCAAGCTCGCAACCGGCGGGCGGGTCTTCGTCTACCCGAAGCCCGACCACGAGCCGGCCGGGTTCACGATCCTCAACTTCCCCGTCGCCGACATCGACGCGGCGGTAGCCGCGCTCGCCGAGCGCGGGGTCGAGTTCGAGCGCTACGAGGGAACGCCGATCGAGACCGACGAGCGGGGGATCTTCCGCGGCGGGCACGGCCCGCCGATCGCGTGGTTCACCGACCCGGCGGGCAACGTGCTCTCCGTGCTCGAGCAGAGCTGAAGGGCGAGCGGGCCCGCTAGCTGCGGGCGGCCCCGCGCGCGGGGTGACGCAGGCGGGCGCGGCGGCCGGACGCGTTCTCGTCGATCGGCGGCTTGCCGTACTTGATCGATTGCCGCGAGACCGGGGTCTTGACGGGCTCCGGCGCCGGAGTGGTTGCGGCCTCGGGCATGGACGGCTTCGTATCGCCGGCATCGCTCATCTGCAGCTCTCTCTCGCTTCCCTCGCAGAAGGCGGCTCGGGGGCAGAGGGAAAGCGAAAAGAACCCGGCGAACTGACACCCAGTCTACGGCCACCGATACCGTTCCCGGCGATGGACCTGGAGACGCTGACCTACGAGCGCGACGGCCGGGTTGCGCGGATCACGCTCGACCGGCCGGAGCGCGGCAACGGGATCACGCTCGAGATGCCGCGCGAACTGGCAGCGTCAGTCGAGCGGGCCAACCTCGACCCCGAGGTCCACGTGATCGCCCTGGCCGGCAACGGCACGGGCTTCTGCGGCGGCTACGACCTCGTGACATCTGCAGAGCAGATGCCTCGAGGAACAACCAACGTTCCGCCCGCCTCCTCGGCTTCGCCTCCGGGGGCGGCCGGGTCGGCAGAGGGCTCGCCCGTCGACCCGGCGGTCGTCGCGGCGAACCACGATCCGTCTGGGACCTGGGATCCGGTCACCGACTACCAGATGATGTCGCGCAACGTGCGCGGCTTCATGAGCCTGTTCTGGTCCGAGAAGCCGGTCGTCTGCAAGGTGCACGGCTACTGCGTCGCCGGTGGCACCGACATGGCGCTCTGCTCCGATCTGCTGGTGGTCGAGGACGTGGCGAAGATCGGCTACCCGCCGGCGCGCGTCTGGGGGGTGCCGACGACGGCCCTGTGGGCGCACAAGATCGGCCCGACCCGGGCCAAGCGCCTGCTGCTCACCGGCGACTCGATCTCGGGCCGCGAGGCGGTCTCCTGGGGATTGGCCACGAACTGGGCTCGGGCGGCCGAGCTCGATGCCGCCTTCGAGTCGCTGCTCGAGCGCGTGGCGCGGCTGCCCATCAACCAGCTGGTCATGCACAAGCTGCTCGTCAACCAGGTGGTCGCCGCCCAGGGGCTGTACTCGACCCAGGTGCTCGGCACCTTCTTCGACGGGATCGCCCGCCACACGCCGGAGGGCTTCGACTTCGTCCGCCGCGCCGCCGAGTCGGGGTTCAAGGAGGCCGTCCGCGAGCGCGACGAGCCGTTCGGCGACTTCGGCCTCCAGGGCGGGCAGAGCTCCGAGTGAAGGTCCTGATCACCAGCTCGCGGATGCCGTTCGCGCTCGGCATGGTCCGCCAGCTCGCCGAGGCCGGGCACGAGGTCTACGCCGGCGACGACTACCAGCGCTCGCCCGGCAGCCACTCGAAGTACCTCGCCGGGCACTTCGTCTACCCATCGGCGGCCAACGACACCGAGGCCTTCGTCGCCGCGCTCGAGCGGATCATCGGCGAGGCGGGAATCGACGTCGTCGTGCCCGCCTTCGAGGAGGCCTTCTACATCTCGTCCCAGCTCGAGCGGCTGTCGCGGGCGGCGACGATCTTCGCCGCGCCGTTCCCAGCGCTGGCGCGCCTGCACGACAAGGCCGCCTTCGAGTCCCTCGTCCGCGGCCTCGGCCTGCCGATCCCGGAGACGGTGGTCGTCACCTCCGACGAGGAGCTGGCCGCCGCGATCGAGCGGTTCGACCGCTACTTCGGCCGCGCCGTGTTCTCGCGCGGCGGCGTCGACCTGCTCACCAACGCCGGGCCGCTGGCGGGAGTGCTGGAGCCGGCCGACGTCCATCCGACCGCGCAGCTGCCCTGGCTGATCCAGCCTTTCGTCGAGGGCGAGACCGTGTGCACGTACTCGACGGTCCACGGTGGGATCGTCAGCTCGCATCTGATGTACCGGATCCCGCGCCAGTGGCACCACTCGACCGGGATCCAGTTCGAGTCGATCGACGGGCTCGAGTCGCTGCGGCTGATCGAGCCGATCGTCGACGAGCTCGGTTACACCGGCCAGATCTCGTTCGACTTCCTGATCACCGACGACGGCCTCAGCTTCGTCGAGTGCAACCCGCGGGCGACGGACGGCGCCCTGCTGCTGCCGCCCGATCAAATCTCCAGAGGGTTGTTCGATACGGGGGCGGACACCTTCCTGCTGCCGCCCGGCGAGACCACCCAGCTCGACCTGGCGCTGGTCGGCGACGCCTTCTCCGATCACTTTGGACGCCTGCCGCAAACGATCAGTGACCTGGCCCGGGTCAGCGATGCCGGCGACGGCTGGCACGATCCGCTGCCCACCCTCTACTCGGCGTTCTCGCTCGCACACTTCGCCGGGGTCTCCCACTCCGAGCACGCGAAGCTCCAGGACGCGATGGACGCCGACATGGCCTGGGACGGGCAGCCGATCAGCGGGATGTCGGACGCCGACGCAAAGCTGCTCGCCGAGCTGACGTCCACCAGCTGAACGCGACGGCGACCGCGGTGCCGCAGGCGTCGACGAGGACGTCGACCGGGTCCGAGTCGCGATCGGGGACGAAGCTCTGGTGCCACTCGTCGCTGATCGCGTAGACGACGCAGATCACCCAGGCCGCCAGGGCCGCGGCCCGGAGGCCGATCGACGGCGCCAGGGCCCAGAACCACAGCGCCGCCAGGATCGCGTACTCGGTGAAGTGGCCGATCACGTGGCCGAGGTCGCCGATCCCGGGCGAGGGATCGGACTTCGACGAGGCGTAGAAGATCACCGCCATCCACAGCAGCGGCGCGATCAGGCGCGCGGGCCGGCTCAACTACGGAGCTCGTCGAAGAGGCCGTGCCACCGACGCTGCTGCGCCTCGTCGCGCTCGGCCGGCAGCTGCAGGGTGATCCGGGTGGCGATGTCGCCGTAGCGGCGCTTGACCTCGGCGATCGCCTCCTCCGGCGTGCCGACGACGGCGAAAGTCTGGACCAGCTCGTCGTCGATCAGCTCCGACATCCGGTCCCACTCGCCGCGCTTGGTCATCGCCTTGAGCTCGTCCTGAAGCTCGCCCCAGCCGTGCAGGTCGAGCACCGGGCGGTAGGCGGGGGTCGAGCCGTAGAAGGCGATCTGCTGCTTCACGGCAGCGACCCCGGCGGCGCGCTCCTCCTCGGTGTCGGCGGCGACGACCATCGCCGGCGCGGTGATCTCGAAGCCCTCGCGATCGCGCCCCGCCTTCGCCCAGCCGCGCTCCAGCGCCGGCAGCGTCGCCTCGCGCACGTAGCGCTCGGTCGAGAAGCCGTGCACGAGCACGCCGTCGGCGACCTCGCCGGCGGTCTCGGTCATCAGCGGGCCGACCGCGGCGAGCATGATCTTCGCGTTTCGGTGTGGATTCGGCCCCGGGTTGAAGAACGGCGCCATCAGGTTGTGGGTGTAGAAGTCCCCCTCGAACTGGAGCGGCGCGTCGGTCGCCCAGCTGTCCCAGATCGCCCGCACGGCGAGGATGAACTCTCGCATCCGCGCCGCCGGCTTCGACCACGGCATCGAGTAGCGGCGGGTGATGTGGGGCTTGATCTGCGAGCCGAGCCCGAGCGTGAAGCGGCCCCCGGAGAGCGCCTGGACGTCGTTCGCCTGCAGGGCGACGGTCATCGGGTTGCGGGCGAAGGCGACCACGATCGAGGTCCCGATCTCGACGGTCTGCGTGCGCTCGGCGGCGATCGCGCAGGCGAGGAAGGGATCGATCTGGGTCTCGAACGCCCACCAGCGGTCGTAGCCGTCACCCTCGGCCTCGACCGCCGCGGCGCCGGCCGCGTCCACGGTCGGCTGGTAGGTGCCGGCGTCGACCTTCACGGGCGGGACTCTATGGACCGTGCACGGGTGAGAGGCGGTTCACGGCCGTCCCGTGGTAGTCACGAACGTCGGTTGACCCCCCCAGGAGGAGCCCCAACCGACGTTCGTCCGCTCGGCGGTCGGGAGCGAAAGCTCGGCGCCCTCGGGAAAGGCTCGCTTCCCGTTGCGAAGCGATACTTCTCCAAGCGTCGCCGGAGGCCAATGTCCGGCTCCGTCGGATCGAGTGGCGGATAACTCGGCTATACGCCCAGTAACACGCCACTCGACGAGCCACGCCCAGTGGGGCGACGCTCAGGCGCCCGACAAAGTGACGCCGGCGACCCTATGGAACGCGGTGGATCTCGAACAGGTTCGTCCCCAGGTCCTGCTGAGGCAGGCCGGCGGTGATCGCGATCAGGTCGCCGGACTTGGCGACGCCCGACTCTCGCGCCAGCCTCGCGCAGTCGTCGAGCAGGGCGGTGAGCCCGGTCCACTCCTCGGCGACCGCGCACTGGACCCCGAACAGCAGGTTGAGGCGGCGCACTGTCGCCAGCCGCGGCGAGATCGCCAGCACCGGCGTCCGCGGCCGGTGCGCCGAGACGAGCCTCGCGGTGCGCCCGGAGCGGGTCGGGACGACGATCGCGGCGAGCCCGAGCGTGTAGGTGGCGCCGACCGCCGCCCGGGCGACGGAGCTGGCGACGTCGGAGTCGTCGGAGGCGACGCGATTGAAGACCCAGTCGCCGTAGGGAAGCTCGGGCTCGGTCTCGCGGGCGATCCGGTCCATCACCCGCACGGCCTCGGCCGGGTACTCGCCGACCGCGGTCTCCTCGGAGAGCATCACGGCGTCGGTGCCCTGGAAGATCGCGTTGGCGACGTCGGAGACCTCGGCCCGGGTCGGCCGCGGCGAGGCGACCATCGAGGCCAGCATCTGCGTTGCGGTGATCGACGGGCGCGAGTACTTGCCCGCGAGCGCCAGCAGCCGCCGCTGGACCCCGGGGACCTGCTCGATGGGCAGCTCGATCCCGAGGTCGCCGCGGGCGATCATCACGCCGGCGGTCACCGCCTTGACGATCTCCTCGGCCCGTTCGGCGGCCTGGGGCTTCTCGATCTTCGCGATCACCGGGATGTCGGCGCCGCCGGTGCGCACCCGCCGCTCGACCGGCGCCAGGTCCTCGGCCCGGCGCACGAAGGAGACCGCGAGCAGGTCGATCCCCTGCTCGATCGCGAAGTCGACCCAGGCGAGATCCTCGCGCCCGGCGGCCGGCAGCCCGACCTCGGCTCCGGGCAGGTTCAGCCCCTGATGGGAGGAGACGCGGCCCCCGACCTCCACCGAGCAGCGCACCTCGTCGTCGCCCGCCTCCAGCACCCGCAGGCGGATGCGCCCGTCGGCGAGGTAGACCAGGTCGTCGGTGGTGACGGCCTCGGGAAGGCCGTCGTAGCTGACCGAGAGCCGTTCGTCCGAGCCCATGCAGGCCTCGGTCGTGAGCACGATCTCCGAGCCGGGGCGCAGGCCGACGATCCCACCCTCGACGTCGCCGATCCGCAGCTTCGGGCCCGGCAGGTCACCGAGGATCCCGACCTCCTTGCCGGTCCGCTCGGCGGCCTCGCGGGCCATCGCCACGTTCCCGGTGTGATCGGCGACCGTGCCGTGGGAGAAGTTGAACCGGAAGACATCGGCCCCGGCCTCGATCAGCTCGACCATGCCCTCGACGCTGCGGGTCGCGGGCCCGATCGTGGCGACGATCTTCGTTCGCCGGTGGCTGTTCACGGGTGCCTCACACGGTCCGCCGGTGCGATCGTAGTCGGCGCCTCGCTCGCGTCCGGTCCGACCGGCACGGCGTCGAACTCGCCGGTTCGCGGCGTGTGCGTCGGCTCCGGCCCGTCGTCTGGCTCCAGCTCCGCGCCCTCGGGCAGCTCGAGGCGCTGCACGTACGGCAGCTGCCAGGCGGCTCCGGCGAGCCCGAGGCCGATCGCGACGCAGAGCAGGGCGACGAACCACTGACCGCCCGAGAGCTGCACGAGGTCGAAGAACTCGCGCAGCGGCTGGATCGCCAGGATCCCGGCGAACACGGCGCCCAGAATCGCGATCAGCGCCAGCATGTAGCTCTGCACGGTGATGTGCTCGCGCCCGGGGCCGCGCTCGAGCAGGACGATGAAGCAGAGCCCGAGCACGATCAGGGTCGTGGTCGCCGCGGTGCGGCCCTCTTCGAGGCTGCCGCCGAAGACGCCGTCGACGAGGAAGAAGCTGAGCAGCGACGCGATCCCCATCGCGATCCCGGCCGGGAAGGCGAAGGCCGCGAGCGCCTTCAGGAGCCTGCCGCGATAGAGGGGGCCCTCGCTCGGCGCGAGGGCGAGCACGAAGGAGGGGATGCCGATCGTCAGCATCGCGGCGACGGTGAGCTGGCGCGGCAGGAACGGGAAGGTGAAGTTGAAGGTCGCCGCGAGCAGGATCAGGAAGGCGGCGTAGACGGACTTGGTCAGGTACAGGCGCCCGAGCCGGTGGATGTTGCGGGCGATCCGGCGCCCCTCGGTGACCGCGCGGGGCAGCATCGAGAACTGGTCGCGCAGGAGGACGATGTCGGCGACGCCCTTGGTGATCTGGCTGCCGGAGCCCATCGCCACCGCGAGCCGCGCCTGCTTCAGCGCCGGCACGTCGTTGACCCCGTCGCCGATCATCGCCGTGAACCGTCCGCGGCTCGCGAGCGCCCCGATCAGGGCCTTCTTCTGCTCCGGCGTGATCCGGCAGAAGACCGTGTTGCGCTCCGCCGCCAGCGCCAGCCCGCCCCTGTCGGTGGGCAGCTGCGAGCCCTCGATCACCCCGGCGTCGCGGGGCACGCCGACCGCCTGGGCGACGGCGGTCACCGTCTCTCGCGCGTCGCCGGAGATCAGCTTCAGGTCCACCTGCTGATCGCGCATGTAGGCGACGGTCTCGGCCGCGTCGGGGCGCAGCGTCTCCTCGAGCACGACCAGCGCCCGAGGCTCCAGCCGCGGCGGCGGCTCGGAGGCTGGGTCGGACGGCAGCCCGCCGCGCGCCTCGCCGAACGCGATCACCCGGCGGCCGGCGCCGGTGTGCTCGTCGAGCTTGCGCTGCAGCCCCTCGGGGAGGCTGAGAGCGCCGGCGCGGACGAGCACGTCGGGGGCGCCGATCACGTACGAGGAACCGTTCACGGTCAGCCCGCTCCACTTCCACTGCGACGAGAACGGCACCTCGGCGCTCGGCCGCTCGGGGTGGCCGGGGTAGCGCTCGGCGATCGTCTCCAGGGTGCGGTTGCGCTCCCCGGCCGAGGCGGCGAAGGTGCCGAGCGCGCGCTCGGCCGCCGCCGGACCGGCCGGGTCGGCGGTCTCGACGGCGATCAGCTTCAGGGTGCCGTCGGTGAGCGTCCCCGTCTTGTCGACGCAGATCGTGTCGACGGCGGCGAGCGCCTCGGTCGCCGCGATCTGCTGGACGAGCGTGTTCTGGCGCGCCAGCCGCACCGCGGCGACGGCGAGGGTGACGCTGAGCAGCAGGACCAGGCCCTCCGGGATCAGGGTCACGAGGCCGGCCGTCGCCTCCTGGGCGGCGTCGCGGAACTCCTTGTTGTGGGCGATGAAGCCGAGCAGGACGATCGCCGCGATCGGGATCATCGCCAGGGTCGTCGCCCGCAGCACGGTGTTGACCTCGACCTGAAGCGGCGAGGGCGCGTGGCGGAACTCGCGCGCCTCGCCGGCGATCTTCTCCGCGTAGCTGTTCTCGCGCACCGCGTCGACCTCGTAGTGGCCCGAGCCCGACAGGCCGAAGGCGCCGGAGAGCATCCGGTCGCCGACCCGCTTGCGGATCCCGTCCGACTCGCCGGTCAGGAGCGACTCGTCGACGGTCAGGCCGCGGGTGTCGACCAGCGGCCCGTCGGCGACCAGCTGGTCGCCGGGCTCGACCTTGACGATGTCACCGGGCACGACCTGGTCGGCGGTCAGCTCCGCAGCGCGACCGTCGCGGATCACCTTCGCGCGCGGCGCGACCAGCAGGGCGAGCTGGTCGAGGGTCTCCTTGGCCTTCAGCTCCTGGCGGATCCCGATCCCCGAGTTGACGACGGCGATCAGCCCGAAGAGCGCGTCGGCGAACAGGCCGAGGGAGAGCATGAGGATGAAGAAGACGCCGATGATCGCGTTGAACAGCGTCAGCACGTTGGCGGTGACGATGCTCGCGACCGAGCGGCTGTTCGGCGGCTCCGGCTCGCCGAGGCGCGCGAGCCGGCGTTGCGCCTCTGCGCTCGACAGCCCCTGGATCACCGAACCGTTCACGTCACTCCCATCTATACCGGACGCCTCAGAGATGGAAGCGGCGGTGGTGCTGGTGATGGTGGAGCTCGGCAGCGGGCGGCGTCACCGGGGTGGCCGGCGCGCGGACGAGCAGCCAGGTCAGGATCGCCCCGATCGCGAGCACGATCACACCCGGGATCAGCGCGCTCGCGACCGCCGATGCGTAGTCGCCGGACGGCTTCGACTGGAAGACCGCCCCCGAGATCGCGAGCAGGACCGTGCCGGCCAGGACCCGGTCCATCGCCAGCACGCCGGACGCGATCCCGGCCTTCGCGGCGGGCATCGCCGCCATCGCCGCGGTCGACATCGGCGCGTAGACGAGCGCCAGCGAGACGCCGAAGCAGAGGAAGCCGGGCAGCAGGGCGGCGAAGGAGCCCGAGTCCTCGGCCAGCGCCATCAGGATCAGTCCGGCGAGCCCGATCAGCATCCCGGTGGTCATCGTGGCTCGCACCCCGAGCCGCGCGATCAGGCCGCCGGAGAAGGGGGAGAAGACCGCCATCGGCACGGTGATCGGCAGCACCATGGCGCCGGCGGCGATCGCCGAGTAGCCGAGCCCCAGCTGCAGGAACTGCGGCTGGAAGAACATCACCGTCCAGTAGGCGCCGACGAGCGCGAACGCCGCGGCGCTCGCGCCGAGGTAGGGCCGGTTGCGAAACAGCGAGAAGTCGACGAGAGGATCGGCCCGCCGATGCTCGAGTTTCCAGAACCCGTAAAGGACCGCGATGGCGAAGGCGAGCAGCGCCAGCGTTCGCAGCGATCCCCATCCCCAATCGTCGGCCTCGATCAGCGCGAGGACGAAGGCGGTGAGGCCCAGCGCGAGCACGCCCGCGCCCGCGAGGTCGACCCGTGGCGCGGCGTCCGGATCGCGCGACTCGGCCCCTCGCAGGAGCAGGATGACGATCCCGGCCGCTGCCACCGGAACGTTGATGAAGAAGATCCAGCGCCAGCTCGCGGCCTCGATCAGGACGCCGCCGACCAGCGGCCCGATCGCGAGCGCGATCGCCGAGACCGCGGCCCAGATTCCGAGCGCGCGCGCTTGCTGGTCGCCGGGGAAGGCGTGACAGGTGAGGGCCAGGGAGAGCGAAAGCAGCGCCGCCCCACCGATCCCCTGGACGACCCTCGCCGCGATCAGAACCTCCTCGGACCCGGCGGCCCCGCCGAGCACCGAGCCGGCCGCGAACGCCGCCATCCCGATCAGGAAGATCCGTTGCCGGCCGCGGATGTCCCCGAGTCGCCCCGCGGTGACCACGGTCGCCGCGATCGTCAGCAGGTAGGCGTTCTGGACCCACTGCAGCCCGTCCGTCGAGGCGTGCAGGTCGCGCTGGATCGCCGGCAGCGCCAGGGTCACCACGGTCGAGTCGAGCATCAGCACGAACAGTCCCGTGCACGATCCGATCAGAACCCACCACGGGTTGTGGCGATTGCCCATCGGGCGCGAGCGTATTCGCTGGCTCAGCGGCAGTAGGATCGCCGGCGAGGTGGTCGAGGGCACGAGCCCGACAGTCGCGGGAGGGGAGGCGCTTCCGGTCAGCTTCCGGGAGGCGACGAAGCGCTACCCGGGCGCCGGCCGCGCCGCGGTCGACAAGCTCAGCCTCGAGGTCCCCGCAGGGGAGATCTGCGTGCTGGTTGGGCCGTCGGGCTGCGGCAAGACGACCGCGATGCGAATGGCCAACCGGATGGTGGAGATCACCGAGGGCGACATCCTGATCGGCGACCGCTCGGTGCGCGAGCGCTCGGCCGCCGAGCTGCGGCGCGAGACCGGCTACGTGATCCAGCAGATCGGGCTGTTCCCCCACCGCACGATCGCCCAGAACATCGCGACCGTCCCCGGCCTGCTCGGCTGGGACCGCGAGCGGGCGATGGCGCGCTCGGCGGAGCTGCTGGCACTGATCGGCCTCGACCAGGAGATGGCGGACCGCTACCCGGCGCAGCTGTCGGGCGGCCAGCAGCAACGGGTCGGGGTGGCGCGGGCGCTGGCGGCGAACCCCGGAGTGATGCTGATGGACGAGCCGTTCGGCGCCGTCGATCCGATCAACCGCGAACGGCTGCAGAACGAGTTCCTGCGCCTGCAGGCCGAGCTTCGCAAGACGGTCCTCTTCGTCACCCACGACATCGACGAGGCGATCAAGATGGGCGACCGCATCGCGATCATGCGCGAGGGCGGCAAGCTGGCCCAGTACGCGACCCCGGCCGAGCTTCTGATGGCGCCGGCCGACGGTTTCGTCGAGGACTTCGTCGGCGCCGACCGGGCGCTCAAGCGTCTCGCCCTGCTGCGGGTGGCGGACATCGACCTCTGGCAGGCTCCGCTCGCCCACGTCGGCCAGTCGACCGCCGAGGTGCGCGCCAAGTTCGAGGGCGCGGAGGTGCCGCATGCGCTGGTCGTCGACACCGAGCGGCGCCCTCTCGGCTGGCTCTCGGACGCCGACCTGGCGCTCGAGACCGTGCCGGCGAAGCCCTCCACCGGGCCCGCCCCGATCCTCGAGCTCGAGGACGTGATGCGCGACGCGCTCTCCGACCTGCTCCAGGCCGAGACCCGCTACGCACCCGTCGTCGACGGCCGCGGCGCGATCGCCGGCGTGCTCTCGGTCGAGATCATCTCCGAGTTCCTGACCTCCGACGAGGCGCTCACCGAGCAGCACCCGGCGGCCGAGCGCCCGCTGGGCGCGGCGGAATGATGGTCGCGGCACTGGCCGCGATCCTCCCGCTCGCCCAGGCAGGTGAGGGATTCGTCCGGGAGGCGGGCCAGGGGGCGACGAGCTGCGTCGGCAAGAACGACTCGATCTGCCTCGGCTGGGCGATCGACCACCTCGGCGACTACGTCACGCCGACGCTCCAGCACCTGGCGATCGTCTTCGCCTCGGTCGCGATCGGTTTAGTGATCGCCTTCGGCCTGGTGGTGCTCTCCCACCGGCGGCGCTGGCTGATCCCGACCTTCACGGGGATCACCGGCGTGATCTACACGATCCCTTCGATCGCGCTCTTCCTGCTCCTGCTGCCGATCACCGGGCGCGGCAACGCCACCGCGGTGATCGCGCTCTGCCTCTACACCCTGCAGATCATCTACCGGAACATGGTCGCCGGGCTGGCCAACGTCCCGGTTTCGACCAAGGATGCGGGGCGGGGGATGGGGATGACCGAGCAGCAGCTGTTCCGGCGGGTCGAGCTGCCGCTCGCGGTGCCGGAGATCATCGCCGGCGTGCGGATAGCGACGGTGTCTACCGTGGCGATCGCCAGCCTCGCGACCTTCGCCGGCGGTGACGGCCTCGGCCAGCCGCTCTACTTCGCGATCCAGCAGGGGGCGTTCAAGACCGGGATCTTCATCCCCGTCGTGATCCTGCTGTCGATGGCCGTCCTGCTCGACCTGTCGCTGCTCCTGCTGCAGAGCCGGCTCAGCCGCTGGCGTTCGCCGGAGCAGCACCGCGCGTTCCGGCGGCGCGCCCTCGCCACCGGGGGCCCGAACTACGCGGGGTCGGGCGTATGAGCCTGCCGGTAGCCAACGTGATCGACTCGTTCACCGGCGCGATCGACTTCATCTTCAGTACCCGGACCGGACCGGGCGGGGTCGAGGTCGGCGGGCTCTCCGATGTCCTCAGCCTGCTCTGGACGACCGTGTGGATCAGCGTCCTCGCGCTTACGGTCGCGATTGCGATCTCGCTTCCGATCGGGGCCTGGCTCGGCCATCGCGGGCGTGGTGAGGGGCTGGCGGTCGCGATTGGCAACGCCGGGCGCGCGATCCCCGAGCTGGGGATGATCGCGATCGTCGCCGCGTTCATCGGCGTCGGCGTCTTCAACGTCACGATCGCGCTGCTGGTGCTCGGCATCCCGCCGATCCTCACGAACGCGTTCATCGGCGTGCGCCAGGTCGATCGCGACGCGGTCGACGCGGCGCGCGGGGTCGGGATGACCGAGTGGGAGGTCCTGCGCAGGGTCGAGCTGCCGATGGCGGTGCCGACGATCATGACCGGGGTGCGCACGGGGGCGATCAACATCATCGCGACGGCGACGATCGCGCCGCTGGCGGGCGTGGTCACGCTCGGCGACTACATCATCAACGGCTCCAACTACGGCGACGAGGGCGTGCTCGCCGGGGCGATCCTGGTCGCGCTCCTGGCGCTGACGTTCGAGCTCATCCTGGCCGGGGTCCAGCGGCTGCTCACCCCGCGTGGCCTGAGCCTGCAGCGCGACCCGGCGCGGGTAAGCGTTTAGCAAGCAGGGTCTGTTCGCGGCCCGCAGAGCGTAGGATCTCGCCGTCCCGCATACCAGCGGAATTCACACGACAGGGAGGACCCCCGATGAGCACCCACCCCCGCCTGCGAGCCCTGTTCGCGCTGCTCGCCGTGGTCGGCCTGGCGCTGGCCTTCGTCGCCTGCGGCGGCGACGACTCGACCTCGTCGTCGACGAGCGCCGAGACGAGCACGAGCTCGGACACGAGCGCCGACCTGATCCAGTCGAACCCCGACAACGGCTCGATCAAGCTGACGGTCGGATCGAAGAACTTCACCGAGCAGTACATCCTCGGCGAGATCTACGCCCAGGGCCTCGAGGCGGCGGGATACGACGTCTCAACCGATCTCAACCTCGGCGACGAGCAGGTGGCGCTGAAGGCGCTCGAGAACGGCGACATCAGCGGCTATCCCGAGTACACGTCGACGGCTCTGACCTCCTTCTTCGGTACCTCCCCCGAGGACGTGCCCGGCGACGCCCAGCAGGCCTACGAGGACTCGAAGCCCGACTTCGCCGCCAAGGGGCTCGTCAGTTACCCGCCGACCCCGTTCTCGAGCGCGAACGCGGTCGGGATGCTGAAGTCGAAGGCCGACGAGCTCGGGATCACGAAGATCTCCGACCTCCAGGACCACCAGGACCTGACCCTGTACGGGTCGCCCGAGTGCCGCCAGCGGATCGACTGCCTGGCCGGGCTGGAGAAGTACTACGGCCTCACCGGCCTGCGTGACAACTTCACGCCGGTCGACATCGGGCTCCGCTACGACGTCCTCGACAAGGGCGACGCCGACCTGTCGATCATCTTCACGACCGACGCGCAGCTGTTCACCTCCAACGACTACGTGACGCTGGAGGACGACAAGGGCGTGCTGCCGGCCGGCAACGTGATCTTCATCGCCAGCAAGCAAGCCGCCGACGAGGCCGGGCCGGACTTCGGCGCCACGATCGAGAAGGTGGAAAGCAACCTGTCGCTCGAGGTGATGCAGGAGCTCAACGCCCGCGTCGACATCGACAAGGAGAAGCCCGCCCAGGCCGCGCAGGAGTACCTGCAGGAGTTCGGCTACATCGAGTAGCGCGCGTTTCGCCGCCGCCCACGGGGTATCAGTGCCCCGTGGGCGCGGCGGCATTTCTCGACATCGACGGCACGCTCGTCGACTCCAACTACCAGCACGCGCTCGCCTGGTGGCGGGCGCTGCGCGAGCACGGCCTGACGCCGCCGGTCTGGCGCATCCACCGCCTGATCGGGGTCGGCGGCGACCAGATCGTCGCCCGAGCGGTGGGTCGTGACGTGGAGGAGCGGCTCGGCGATGCGATCCGCGAGTCCGAGGCGCGCCTGTACGCGGAGCTGATCGGAGAGGTGGTGCCGTTCGAGGGGGCCCGCGAGCTGGCCGTCGAGCTGCGCGACCGCGGCCACTCCGTGGTCCTCGCGTCGTCCGCGAAGGCCGAGGAGACCGAGCACTACATCGACCTCGTCGGCGTCCGCGAGCTGATCGAGGCGTACACGACCTCGGCCGACGTCGAGCGGACGAAGCCCGAGCCCGACCTGGTCGCGAGCGCGATGCGCAAGGCGGGCGAGCTTTCGGCGGTGATGGTCGGCGACTCGGTCTGGGACGTCGAGGCGGCCGGCCGCGCGGGGGTGAAGACGATCGCCGTTCTGACCGGTGGCTTCTCGGAGGCGGAGCTTCGCGAGGCGGGCGCCGTGGACGTGTTCGAGTCGCTCGTCGATCTCAGGGAGGGCCTCGACTCGACGCCGCTACGGTAGGCGGGTGGCCGACCCCGGGAGCGATCGTCTCAGCGTCGACGACGCGCGAATCCTGGGGCTCGAGTCGGAGGCGATCGCCGGTCACACCCTGAAGCTGGTGCTGCTCGCGCCCGGCAAGCCGCTCGACCTCGAGGTGCTGCGGGCGGGCGTCGAGCACCGGCTGCCGCCCGACTCGCGGGGGCGTTGCCGGGTCGAGCTCGGCGATCAGCCGCGCTGGGTCGCGGATCACGACTTCGAGATCGGCGCCCACGTGCGGCGCCAGGAGGGCAGCGAGGGTGCCGACGAGCGCGGGCTCTGGGCGATCGCGGCAGGGCTGATGTCGCAGCGGCTCGACCACCGGCGGCCGCTCTGGGAGTTCGACCTGGTCGGCCCGCTGGCCGACGGGCGCGAGGCGATCGTCTGTCGCATCCACCACGCGATGGCCGACGGGATCAGCTCGGTGCGCTTCCTTCGCGAGGTGCTCTGGGACGAGTCGGAGACACCGGCGGCGAGGTCGGGCGGCCCCGCGGGATCGCCGGCCCCGGAGCGCCACCGGCGGTTGCACGAGGTCGGCCGGATGCCGGGCGCGATCGGCCGCGAGCTCGGCCACCGCGCGTCCGACACGATCCTCGATCGCCGGATCGGATCGGCCCGGGAGCTCGCCTTCTCCGCCTTTCCGCTCGCGGAGCTGAAGGCGATCGGCGGGTCGCTGCCGGGCCGGGTGACCGTCAACGACGTCTTCCTCGCCGGCGTCGCCGGCGGCCTGCGCCGTTGGCTCGAGCACGCCGGCGAGCGGCTCCCGCACCTGCGCGCCCAGATCCCGGTCAGCCTCCACCACCGCGACGAGGGCGAGGCAGAGCTCGGCAACCGCGACTCGTTCCTGAACGTCGACCTGCCCGTCGACGAGCCCGACCCGCTGGCGCGGCTGGCGGCGATCAACGCTCAGACCAGCGCCCGCAAGCAGCATCGCGACGCCGAGGAGCTCTATGACCTATTCCACGCGCTCTCGCGCTTCAAGCACCTCGACCGGGCTGCCGAGCACCTGGCCGGCGGCCCGCGCGAGTTCAGCCTCTCGATCTCCAACGTGCCCGGGCCGCAGTGCGCGCTCAGCGTCGCCGGCCGCCCGGTCGAGGGCCTCTTCTCCGTCGCCGAGCCGGCCGACCGCCACGCCCTGCGCGCCTCGGCGATCTCCTGCTCGGGCATGGTCGGGATCGGGCTGTGCACCGATCCCGATGCGGTCGGCGGGATCGACGAGCTGGCGGCCGCGATCGACGCGTCGTTCGCGGAGCTGCGGACGGCGGCGAACACGTAGCCTGAGGGACGTGTGTACGAGATGAGCCGGCCGAATCGAGGCGCGGCGCTCGCCATCGCAGTACTCGCGATCGCGCTGGTCGCACCGAGCGCCGCCGGAGCGGCGGGCGCACTCTCGACCCCGTCGTTCGTACGGTCCTGGGAACCGATGCCGCCCGGGACGTCGGGGACTCAGCTCGCGGTGGATCCGACCGGGGACGTCCTCTTGCTCGCCAAGACGGATGGAGGTTCGTCGCTGGTCTTCAGGTGGACGGCGGATGGGACGCCGGTCTCCGCGCTTCTAGTCCCGCGGTTGGGCCCCGCCGCCGGCTTGGCGACCGACTCGGTCGGCCACATCTACATCGCGGGTTACGGCGCGCTTCGCATGTACACCTCGACCGGGGGGTTGCTTGCGAGCTTCCCGCTCGCGCGGCCGATGCAGGGCAGGATGGCGAGCGACCGCAACGGCCACCTCTTCCTGACCGAGTCCGTCCTGACGACTCAGGTCCCGGGCGGCGACCCGGTGATCAACGAGTACGGGCTCGAGACCGGCGAGCCGCTCCTTCTCCACACAGCGGCGTTCCCCGGCACGGCCAACGACGGGTATTCCCCGCCCGGGTTCTTCGACGTTGCCGTCGACTCCGCCGGCAACGTCTACGGCAACGGCGTCTCGACCACCAATCAGTTCATCGCCCGATTCCCCCCGGGCCTCGCGGGTCCCACCGATTTCATCGACTCCTGCTCCGGGGCGGGTTGCTCGCCCGGCTTCGGGCTCGCGATCGCGAACAGCAGGTTCACCTCCGGCGACGAGGAGGCGCTGTATGTCGCCGGTGGGCGGGCGAGTGGCACGCCGCCGACTGCTGACGGCACCCAGGTCGACACGATCACGCCACCGATCTCGGGGCGCGAGACATTCGGCCCCCAGCCCGCCGCGGGCGGCGCGTTCGTGGCTGCCGGCGACGTCGCCGCCTCCCCGTGCCACGGGTCCGTCTACGTGCTCAACGGCATCTTCGGAGGGTCCAGCTCGACGTTCAGCGGCAACCGGATCGAGCAGTACGACACGCATGTTCCGTCAACGGCATGCGGCACCCTCCCGGTGGCCGTGATCGGGGACCTGAACAAGACCCTCTACAAGTTCCGCCCGATCAAGGGCGCCGTCGGCCCCTGCACCGTGTGCGCGAGGATCCTGCCCTCCGGCGAGTTCGCCGAGCCCGACGTTGGTCCCCAGGGCCAACCCGGCGCCCATCCGCCGAACGCGAAGCAAGGGGCGAAACTCAAGTTCGACGCCTCGGTCGCGGGCGATCTGACGTTCACCTTCCGCGGGCCGCTCGACGGGCACACCAAGCGACAGGGAGGCTTCGTCTACCCAGCGCACCTGGGCGCGAACGCGCCCCTCTTCAGCGGTGTGATGCGCAAGCACCACCCGCTGGACCCGGGCACCTACCGGGCCGCTGTGCGGACGATCCACGGCGCGACGGTCGGGCGCTTCAAGTTCGAGATCGTCGAATAGGGTTCGTCCCATGGCGCTGAAGCTCGGGATCAGCCTCGGCTATTGGGGAATCGGCCCCAAGGGCGAGGAGGCGGTGGAGTTGGTCAAGGCCGGGGAGGCGGCCGGCTACGACTCGGTCTGGGTCGCGGAGTCCTACGGATCCGACGTCGTCTCCGTGCTCGCCTGGCTCGCCCCGCAGACGGAGACGATCAAGCTCGGCGCCGCGATCATGCAGGTCCCGGCTCGCCCGCCCGCGGCGGCGGCGATGGCGGGCGTGACGATCGACGAGCTCTCCGGCGGGCGCTTCATCTTCGGCTTCGGCCCCTCGGGCCCGCAGGTGTCCGAGGGCTGGTACGGAGTCCCGTACGCGAAGCCGTGGGGGCGGACCCGCGAGTACATCGAGGTCGTCCGCGAGATCGTCGCCCGCCAGGGGCCGCTCGAGCACAAGGGCGAGCATTACCAGTTGCCGATCGAGGGCCCGAACACGACTGGCCAGGGCAAGGCGCTGAAGCTCAACTTCCATCCGCTGCGCAACGAGATCCCTGTCTTCGTCGGCGCGATCGGCCGCAAGTCGGTGGAGATGGCGGCCGAGATCTGCGATGGCTGGATCCCGATCTTCTTCAGCGCCGACGCGTTCGAGGAGACCTGGGGCGAGCACCTGGAGGCCGGGTTCGCCAAGGGCGGGCGCAGCCGCTCCGACCTCGAGATCTCGCCGAACCTGCAGGTTGCGATCGACGGCGACCTCGACGCCGCACGAGCCGTGGTCAAGGTCGGACTGCTGCTCTATCTCGGCGGGATGGGCTCGCGGGAGACCAACTTCTACGTCGACCTCACCCACCGCTTCGGCTTCGGCGAGGTCGCCGACCAGGTCCAGTCGCTGTACCTGGACGGCAAGCGCGAGGACGCCTACGCCGCGATCCCGGACGAGCTCGTCGACGCCACCTCGCTCGTCGGGTCCGAAGCCGAGGTCGCGGCGCGCGTGGAGAAGCTCGCCGAGGCCGGCGTCGACCGCCTGCTCGTCTCGCCCGTCCACGCCGAGCACGGCGAGCGGCTGCGCACCGTCGAGCGCCTCGCCGAGCTCGTCGGCGTCGGCGCGCCCGCCTAGAGCCCCGCGGCCGCGAGGGCCGCGTTCCGATCCATGTAGCCCTGGATGCGAACCACGCGTCCTTCGCTCACCCTGTACACGACCCCGGTTTCGCCCTCCAGTTCGACGCCGCTGCCCTTCCCGCGCCGGTACTCGTGCAGGAACACGACGACGTCGTCGCCGGCGTCGATGAACTCCTCCGGCTCCAGCCGGCGCTCCTCCCACGCCTCCAGATCCTGGTCCTCGAACACCTCGGCGATCTGGGCCAGACCGTGGGCGACCTGGCCCTCTTGAAGCCCGCCGACGGTGCCGAGGAACTCGACCTCGGGATCGACCAGCTGCGCCGCCCGTTCCACGTCCCCTGCCGTGAACGCCTCGACGAGTTCCCGCACCACGTTGACGTTCTCCTCCGACATCGCCCGGGCAGTATCTCGCGACGGCGCCTGATCCACCGCCGCGCCGCGTAGGATCGCGCCATGGCTGATCCGCTGCAGCCCGGGTCGGTGTTCGCGGGACATCGGATCGAGGGGCTCGCCGGCCGAGGCGGGATGGGCGTCGTCTACAAGGCGACCCACATCGCGCTCGACCACGTCGTCGCCCTGAAGGTGATCTCGCCCGCGCTGGCCCAGGACGAGCGCTTCCGGCGCCGGTTCGGCGAGGAGTCGCGGATCGCGGTCTCGATCCGCCACCCGAACGTGGTCGCGATTCACCACGCCGGCGAGGAGAACGGACTGCTGTTCGTGACCATGGACCTGATCGACGGCACCGACCTGCGGGGGCTGCTCCACGTCCACGGCCGGATGGAGCCGGGCCATGCGGCGCGGGTGATCGCCGAGGTCGCATCGGCGCTCGACGCTGCCCACGCCCGGGGCCTCGTCCACCGCGACATCAAGCCGGGCAACATCCTGGTCGAGGGGGAGGGTGACGACGAGCGCGTCTACCTGACCGACTTCGGGCTGGCGCGGCTGGTCGAGGCGTCGACGGGAGTGACGGCGACGGGCGCCTTTGTCGGCACGCTCGACTACGTCGCCCCCGAGCAGATCCGAGGCGAGCGCGTCGATGCCCGCGCCGACGTCTACGCGCTCGGCTGCGTGCTCTTCGAGCTGCTGACCGGCAACGCGCCGTTCGCGGCCCGCGACGACAAGGTGGCGAAGATGTACGCGCACCTGCAGGAGGAGCCGCCGCGGGTGAGCATGCTGCGGCCCGAGCTGCCGCGCGAGCTCGACCTGATCGTCGGCCGGGCGCTCGACAAGGATCCGGCGCAGCGCTATCCGTCGGCCGGCGACTTCGCCCGCGCGGTCAGCGCCGCGGTCAGCGGCCAGCCGACCGTAGAGGCCGAGCGCAGCGTCGCCGTCGGCGCCGCCGCCCCCGGCCCGCCGGAGGCGACGACGAGCGCTGAGCGCAACCTCGCCGCGATTGCCGAGGAGGAGGCCGCCTCCGAGCCGATGACGGTTCCGGCCGGCGTCCCGGCGGAGGCCGCGCCGACGGCCCCGGTGACGCGTGCGCGCTCGCGTGGGCGCGGGCTATGGCTCGCGCTCGCCGCGGGCGCGATCGTGGTCGCCGTGCTGGCGGTGCTGCTGCTCGGCGGCGGCGACGAGAGCCCGACTCCCGCGCCGTCAACGGCGGGCACGACGACGGAGACCGGTGGCCAGGACGGCTCGACGACGCCCGACGCGAAGATCGACGGCAAGCCGGTGCCCGTGGGACTGCTGCCGGTCAATCCCTTCCACGGCGAGAAGGGCCTCTACGTCAACAACCGCAACGACGGCACGGTCTCGTTCGTCGACGGCGACCCCGCCAAGGAGCTGAGCGTTCTCCCGGCGGGCAATTCGCCGGAGGCGGTGGTCGAGTCGTCCGGCTCACTGTGGGTGACGCAGGGAAGCGGGGACACGGTGCTTCGCCTGGACCCGTCCTCGGGAGCGATTCAGGACGAGATCACGGTCGGCGCCCAGCCCGGTGGGGCGGCGGTAGGTGACGACGGCTCTGTCTGGGTCGCCAACTTCGGCGATGGCACGGTGTCGAGGATCGATCCCGACGGCGGGGACGTGCGCACGATCCCGGTCGGCGCCGGTCCGTACGGGATCGCCGTCGACGGGAACGCGGTCTGGGTCTCGAACCGCGAGGACGACTCCGTCATCCAGATCAACGCGGGCTCCAACCGCCCCGAGCCGCGGGCGATCCCGGTCGGCGGGAATCCAAAGGGGATTGCGATCGACGACGACGGCGAGGTCTGGGTCGCGAACGCGGACGATGACACGGTTTCAGTCGTCGCAAACGGAGCCGAGCAGGACACCGTCACCGTGGGGGAGGAGCCCCGGGGGGTCGTCTTCGCCTTCGGGTCGATCTGGGTCAGCGTCGGGTTCACCGACCAAGTCGTGCGGATCGATCCCAAGAGCGGCGAGAAGCTCCAGACGCTCAACGTAGGCGACGGACCCGAGGGGATCGCCGCCGGACCGAAGAGCGTCTGGGTTGCGAACGGGATCTCGAACACCCTCACCCGGATCGACCCGGGCGCCGGCGAGTAGAAGCACAGGCACCACCACGGCGACTGAGCCCGGGGCCTAGAGCTCGCGCTCGTTGACCAGCCCGCTCTGCAGCGCCCGCTCGACGAGGGCGACGCGCTTTTGGTTCTGGGGCAGCTCCTCGACGCCGAACTTCTCGAACAGGGCCCGGAGGTGGGTCTTGACCGCGTCGACGCTGAGGTGAAGCTCCTCGCCGATCTGGCCGTTGGTGGCGGGGGTGGCGAAGGTCGAGCCGTCCTTGAACGGGCGGCAGAGCGCGACCAGGACCCGCTTCTGGGCGGGCGAGACGCCGGCGGCGGTGAGCGCGTCGCCGGAGAGCACCGTCTCCGAGCCGCTGGAGCCCGGCGCCCGGTAGATCACCCCGGTGCGGCCGAAGCGCATCGTGTCGCCGTCGCGCAGGCGCCGGCGGCCGCTCACCCGCTCGCCGTTGACGAACGAGCCGTTGCGCGAGAGCCCGTCGTCGACCAGGGTGCACTCGAGCCCGACCAGCTCGAGCTGGGCGTGGAGGCCGGAGATCTCCTCGTCCCAGCCGAGGTTGAGGTCGGCCGAGTCGCTGCGGCCGATCCAGAGCGAGTCGACCCCCTCCGCGATCACGAGCAGAAGCTGTTCGTCGTCGGCGCTGCGGTAGACGAGAAACGGGCGGCCGAGGCGCTCGGCCTCGATCTGGGCCTTGAGCTCGGGGGCGCTGCGGGCCCTGGGACCCGATTCGGGGGCGTTCATGACCTGAACATAGTCCGAAACGCATTCGGTTAGGCTGCGCGAGCTTTTCGTCCGGATGAAGATCGGGGTCCCCAAAGAAACAGCGCAGTCCGAGCGCCGCGTGGCGCTGATTCCGCCCGTGGTCGCGTCGCTGACCGGCCGCGAGATCGAAGTCGTCGTCGAGGCCGGGGCGGGCGAGGGCTCCGGCCATCCCGACGCCGAGTACGGCGAGGCCGGTGCCGAGATCGGCGATCCCTGGGGCGCCGACGTGGTCGTTCACGTCGCCGTCCCGACGGCCGACGAGATCGGCAAGCTGAAGCGGGGCCAGGTCCTGATCGGCCACCTCGCGCCGCTGACCTCGGCCGAGACCAACAAGGCGCTCGCCGCCGCCGGCGTGACCAGCTTCGCAATGGAGGCGATCCCGCGGATCACCCGCGCGCAGGCGATGGACGCGCTCTCCTCGCAGGCGAACGTCGCCGGGTACGCCGCCACCCTGCTCGCCGCCCGCGAGGCGGGGCGCTTCTTCCCGATGATGACCACCGCCGCGGGCACCGTTGCCCCGGCCAAGGTGCTGGTGCTCGGCGCCGGCGTTGCGGGCCTGCAGGCGATCGCCACCGCCAAGCGCCTCGGGGCCGTCGTCACCGGCTTCGACATCCGCCGGGCCGCCTGGGAGCAGATCGGCTCGCTCGGCGGCCGCCCGCTGGAGCTCGACTTCATCCCCGACGCCGAGGACGAGGGCGGTTACGCGCGGCCGCTTACCGAGGAGGAGAACGAGCAGGTCCGCGAGGCGCTGGCCGAGAACGCGACCCGCCAGGACGTGATCATCACCACCGCCCAGATCCCCGGGCGCAAGGCGCCGATCCTGCTGACCAAGCAGGCGGTCGCGAACATGGCCCCGGGATCGGTGATCGTCGACCTCGCCGGCGACTCCGGCGGCAACTGCGAGCTCACCGAGGCGGGCAAGACGGTCGTCTCCGAGAACGGCGTCAAGGTGATCTCGCCCGTCAACCTGCCCTCCGACATGGCGGCGCACGCCTCGCAGCTCTACGCGAAGAACGTCGAGAACCTGCTCGGCCTGCTGCTCGACGAGGAGGGCAACCTGAGCCTGAACTTCGACGACGAGGTGATCGCCGGGGCCTGCCTCACGCACGAGGGCGAGATCCGCAACGAAAGGGCGGCAGGGGCCGCAGGCACCGAGGGAGGCAGCTGATGGATCTGGTGACCGAGCTGGTGATCTTCGTGCTCGCCGCCTTCGTCGGCTTCGCCGTGATCTCGAAGGTACCGACGACGCTGCATACGCCGTTGATGAGCCAGACGAACGCGATCCACGGGATCGTCATGCTCGGCGGCCTGATCGTCGCCGGGACCGCCGACGGCTTCCTCGAGCAGCTGATCGGCTTCATCGCGATCGCCTTCGGCGCGATCAACATCGTCGGCGGGTTCATGGTCACCGACCGGATGCTCGGGATGTTCGTTCGGAAGCCGAAAAAGGACGTGGAGGCGCCGAAACCGTGAGTCCTCTCGCCGTGCTCGAGCCGGGTGGGGACGCGACCGTCCTCCTCTACACGCTCTCCTTCTCGCTGTTCATCTACGGCCTCATGCAGGGCACGCACCCGCGGACGGCGAAGAACGGCAACCTGATCGCCGCCGCCGGGATGGCGATCGCGGTGATCACGACGCTGCTGCTCGACGGGCTCGGCAACTGGGGCGTGATCATCGGCGGGCTGGTGGTCGGATCGGCGGTCGGGGTGACGGCGTCGCTGCGCGTGCAGATGACGCAGATGCCGCAGATGGTCGCCCTCTACAACGGCGTCGGCGGCGGCGCCGTGGCGCTTATCGCCTGGTCGGAGTTTCGCCACGCCCCGCTCGACGTCCCGCTCGACGAGTTGATCCCGGTGCTCTTCGCCGCGGTGATCGGCTCGGTCTCCTTCTGGGGCTCCAACATCGCCTTCGCCAAGCTCCAGGACCTGATCTCGACCCGGCCGCTGGCGATCCCCGGCCAGCAGGTGATCAACGCCGGGTTGCTGATCGGGATCCTCGTCGCCTGCATCGTCCTGGTCGCCAACAACGGTGATCTCAGCGACTACGAGGGCCTGTTCATCGGCGTGCTGATCGCCGCCGCGATACTCGGGAACCTGGTCGTGCTGCCGATCGGCGGCGCCGACATGCCGGTTGTGATCTCGCTGCTGAACGCGGCCACCGGCCTATCCGCCGCCGCCGCCGGGTTCGCGCTCGACAACGTCGCCCTGATCGTCGCCGGCACGCTGGTCGGCTCCTCGGGAACGATCCTGACGATGGAGATGGCGACGGCGATGAACCGCTCGGTGCCCAACATCCTGTTCTCCGGGTTCGGCGGCGCGCCGGTCGCGGGTGCCGGCTCGGGAGAGGAGCGCCCGCATGTCTCGATCGGCGCCCAGGATGCGGCGATCAAGCTCGCCTACGCCGACTCGGTCGTGATCGTCCCCGGCTACGGCCTCGCCGTCGCCCAGGCCCAGCATGCGGTCAAGGAGATGGCCGACGGACTGGAGAAGCGCGGGGTGGAGGTCAACTACGCGATCCACCCGGTCGCCGGTCGGATGCCGGGGCACATGAACGTGCTGCTCGCCGAGGCCGACGTGCCATACGAGAAGCTGCGCGAGATGGATGACATCAACCCCGAGATGCCGCGGACCAGCGTCGCCGTCGTGATCGGCGCCAACGACGTCACCAACCCGGCCGCCAAGAACGACCCGGACTCGCCGATCGCGGGGATGCCGATCATCGAGGTCTCCGAGGCCCAGCAGGTGATCGTGATCAAGCGCTCGCTGTCGCCGGGGTTCGCCGGGATCGACAACGACCTGTTCTATGAAGAGAATACGTCGATGCTCTTCGACGACGCGAAGAAGGCGGCATCGGACATCGCCGCCGAGATCGAGAACCTATGAGGAGGCGACGGATGAACGCACGATGGAAGTTGACACTCGGTGTCGCGGCGGTGCTCGTGGTGGCCCTGGCCGCGTCGGCGATGGCATCGAAGACGTTCTTCACCGCAACCAAGGGCAAGGCGTCGATCTTCCTCGCGCTGAAGTCGGGCAGCAAGCAGAAGATCGTCGACTTCTCCTGGGACGGCCTGAAGTGCGGGCCCGACCGGTTCACGGCCGGGCTGGGCGACGCGATCAAGGTCAAGAACGACGGCTCCTTCAAGTCCGAGCAGCCCGTCGCAGGCGCCGCCGAGGGCGTGGAGATCGCCGCCAAGGTCAAGGGCCAAGTCGGCCAGCACGTGGCGAAGGTGACCGGAAAGCTGAAGCTCACCGGCGACTGCGAGACCAAGGTCAACTTCACGGCTACGGAATCCGCGGGCTAGGAGCCTGCGGCGGCTAGTCGCGCTGCTGCTCGCGCTCGCGCTCGAGCCGGCGGCTGCGCCGAACGTGGGGGAGCGCCCAGCCGATCAGCGCGCCGAGCGCGCCGGCGATCAGCAGGGCGACGATCAGCGGCGTCTCGGTGTCGACGAAGAGGAAGTCGACCGTGACCTTCTGGGAGTTCTGGGCGATCAGGATCACGAACAGGAAGATCGCGATCCCGAGCACGTAGACGCGCCAGCCGCGCCCTTCCTTCTTCGGCAACCCCTCCCAGTTCTGCTCAGCCACGCCGCGACTGTATCGCGTCGATTGCGACCCACAATCGCCGCGATCGGCTTGCCACCCGCGAGCGCCACGAACCTAGCGTCGGCTTGTGGCACCCGCAGGCGAGCGCGGCCAGAGCATCGTCGAGTGGATCGGGCTCGTGTTGCTGGTGGCATTGGCGCTCTCGTCGCTGGGGGCGCTGGCCGGGGTCGGGCTTCCGGGCGCGGCGCTCGCCCGCGCGATCGGCGGGCGGATCGTCTGCGCGCTCTCGCTCGCGGGCGATTGCGAGCTGCTCGGCCCGAGCGACCTCGTGCTCGCCTACGGGGGCGAGCTCGCCGGCCTGGTCGCCGAGACGGCTCCCCAGATCCGCTACGAGCCGGGGATGAGGGCGCTCCCGGTCGACTTCCGCCACTGCCGCGAGGACGCCTGCGCCGAGGGCCGCGACGGGATCCGGGTGGCGCGCTCGCTGACTGGCGAGCCGGCCGCCGTATTCACGCACGTGGTCGACTGCCGGGCGGGCACCGAGACCCCGGGCGCCGACTGCGCGGGCGAGGCGGCCGGCAACCGCTACGTCCAGTACTGGCTCTACTACCCGGGCAGCGCCACCGGCGAGGGCTCGACGATCCTTCGCGGCGCGATCCGCGAGCTCTCCGAGGACGTCGGCCATCCGACCTACCACCGCGATGATTGGGAATCGGTTCAGTTCCGCATCCACCCCGACGGCAGCGCCGACGTCCGCGCCTCGGCCCACTACGGCTACGGCCCCGGCTGGGAGCCGGCCGGCGACTCGTCGTACACGGTCTCGGGCGGCAGCCACGCCGGCACCGTCGAGCCGGCCGAGTTCGACCGGATCACGACCCCGCGCCGCCTCGCCCTCATCCCGCTCGAGCCGATCGCCGACGCCGATCCCGACACCGAGTTCGCGATCACCCCGCCCTGGTACAAGCGCGTCTGGCTGGAGCCCGAGTACGAGGGGACGGACTGAGCGCTCGGCGCAGTAGGCGAGCCTCCCGCGGACTGCATCGGACTGCAAGCCTATTGCGATGCTCGCCAGGATCGTCTCCGGGGGCCAGACCGGCGTGGACCGCGCGGCACTCGACTTCGCGATCGCGACCGGGATCGAGTACGGCGGCTGGTGCCCGCTAGGCGGCTGGGCGGAGGATCACCCGAAGCCGCCGGGTGTGCTGGTCGCCTATCCGCGCCTGGCCGAGACTCCGGGGCGCGATCCAGAGCAGCGGACCAGCTGGAACGTCCGCGACGCCGACGCGACCCTGATCGTCACCGGACGCCACGTCGGGTCGCCGGGCACCGAACGCGCTCTGAGCGTGGCGCGCGAGCTGGGGCGACCCCACGCGATCGTCGAGACCGCCGATCCGGCGGCGGTGAGCGCAGTCGAGCGCTTCCTGGCGCCGTTCGACGGAGACGTGATCCTCAACGTCGCCGGACCGCGGGAGACAGAGGCTCCCGGGATCTACACCGAGGCCGGCGAGCTGCTGAGGCGCTGGCACACGGCTCAGGCTTGGCGCATCTCCGGCGGGATCTGCGCGACGTAGAAGCGGCTGCGGCCCAGCTCGCGCTCGCCGGAGCGGACCACGACGGCATGCGGGCCCGGCTGCGAGAAGGCCGCCGTCGCCTGGATCGAGATCACCACGCGCTGGTCCTGGCCGGTCACCGATCCCGGCGGCCGCCCGACCTCGATCTCGAACGACAGCTCGTCGCCGAGCCGTTCCCCGTCGGGGTCCTGGGTCTCGAGCTCGATCGTGTGGCGCTGGTTGGCCTCGTCCCAGCTGACGTCGACGCCGAAGGCGATCCCGAAGACGTGCTCGACCGGCATCTGCTGGAAGCGCAGCATGTTCCAGCCGCCGCCCATCGCGTAGAGCTTTCCGTTCAGCGACTCGCTGTGGTCGGTGAGGAGTAAGAAGCCGAGCTCCATCGTCGTCCCTACTTCGGCGGCATCCGCAGGGCGCCGTCGAGGCGGATCGTCTCGCCGTTGAGCATCGGGTTGGCGACGATCGCGGCGACCATGTCCGCGTACTCCGACGGCCGCCCGAGTCGCGAGGGGAAGGGGATGCCGGCGCCGAGCGCCGCCCGGTTCTCCTCCGGCAGGGCCGCCAGCAGCGGCGTGTCGAAGAGGCCGGGCGCGATCGTGACCACCCGCACCCCGAGCCCGGCCAGGTCACGTGCGGCCGGCAGGGTGAGGCCGACGATGCCGCCCTTGGACGCCGCGTAGGCGACCTGGCCGATCTGGCCGTCGAAGGCGGCGATCGAGGCGGTGTTGACGCAGACGCCGCGCTCGCCGTCCTCGCCGGGCTCGTTGCCCGCCATCGCCGTGGCGGCGAGGCGGAGGACGTTGAAGGTGCCGATCAGGTTGACCTTGATCACGTTGGAGAAGATCTCGAGGTCGTGCGGGCCCTGGCGGGAGACGGTCCGCTGCGCCCAGCCGATCCCGGCGCAGCAGACCGAGATCCGCAGCTCGCCGTCCGCCGTCGCGGCGTCGACGGCGGCCTGGATCTGCTCGGGCTCGAGCACGTTGGCCTCGACGAACGCGGTCTCGCCGCCGAGCTCGCTCGCCAGCGCCGCGCCCTTGTCGGCGTTGAGGTCGGCGATCACGACTCGGGCGCCGTCGGCGCGCAGCCGGCGGGCGGTCGCCTCGCCGAGGCCCGAGGCCCCGCCGACGACCAGCGCGTTCGCACCCTGCGTCTGCATCCCGACGGGCACGATATCCGCTCGTTCACGTTCGGCAGATCCGCACCTGGGTAGCCTGGGCTCTATCGCGCCCACGGTTGAGGCCAACCTGAATCAGCGGACCGCCGATCGCCTCGCGGAGGCGCGGGAGCGCACCCTGCTGCTGATCGAGCCGCTCGCCGACGAGCAGCTCAACACCGTCTACTCGCCGATCCTCAGCCCGCTCGCCTGGGACCTCGGCCACATCGCCAACTTCGAGGAGCTGTGGCTGGTGCAGCGGGTCGGCGGACGCGAGCCGATGGACGGCGAGCTCGGCCGCTTCTACGACGCGATCGAGAACCCGCGCAAGACCCGCAACGAGCTGCCGATCCTGCGCGGCGACGAGCTGCGCTCCTATATGGAGGAGGTCCGGGCGCGCACGCTCGAGGTGCTCGACGCGGTGCGGCTGACCGACACCGGCGACCCGCTGATCGAGGACGGCTTCCTCTACGAGATGCTGATCTCCCACGAGCACCAGCACAACGAGACGATGCTGCAGCTGCTGCAGATGGTGGACGGCTACCAGCCGCCGCGGATCGACGGCACGGTCGCCGGCGAGCCGGTATCCGACGGCCCCGAGATGGTCAGGGTCGAGGCGGCCGGCCACGAGATCGGCGCCGGGTCCGAGGGATTCGCCTACGACAACGAGCGACCGCGCCACACGGTCGAGCTGGAGGCGTTCGAGATCGACCGCGTTCCGGTCACCAACGCCGCCTTCGCCGAGTTCGTCGCCGACACCGGCGCCGAGCCGCCGATGTACTGGGAGCGCGACGGCGAGGGCTGGGTGACGACGACCTTCGGGCACCGGCGGGCGCTCGCCGGCGAGCGGCCCGTCGTCCACGTCAGCTGGCACCAGGCCGACGCGTTCGCCCGCTGGGCCGGCAAGCGCCTGCCGACCGAGCTCGAGTGGGAGGCCGCTGCCGCCGGCGCCGACCGCGACCGGGCGAACCTCGACCAGCTCGCCTTCGGCTGCGCGCCGGCGGGCGCCTACGGCGACGCGCCGGCCGACTCCGGAGCCGTGCAGATGCTCGGCGACGTCTGGGAGTGGACGTCGTCGGACTTCACCGCCTACCCCGGCTTCGAGGCATTCCCCTATCCCGAGTACTCCGAGGTCTTCTTCGGCGACGACCACAAGGTGTTGCGCGGCGGAGCCTGGGCCACGAGGCGCGAGGTGATCCGGCCCAGCTTCCGCAACTGGGACCTTCCCGAGCGCTCACAGATCTTCTCCGGCCTCCGTTGCGTAAGGGACTTGTAGATGGCGGCGACAGCGGAGCAGATCGAGATCGATGTCTACCTCCCGGAGGGCGGGTGGCTGGCCGGCCTTGCCGAGGACGTCCGCGAGGGTCTGTCGAGCCCGTTCAAGGAGCTCCCGCCGAAGTACTTCTACGACGAGCGCGGTTCGGATCTGTTCGAGGCGATCACCGAGCTGCCCGAGTACTACCCGACCCGGGCCGAGCGGGCGATCCTCGACCAGCGCTCCGGCGAGATCGTCGCCGCCGCCGCGCCGACCGCCCTGATCGAGCTCGGCTCCGGCGCCGCCGCCAAGACCCGCTCCCTGCTCGACGCGATGAGAACAAGTGGCTTGCTGGGGACCTACGTCCCGGTCGACATCTCCGAGGAGATCACCCGCCGGGTTGCCGATGAGCTCGTCGACGAGTACGAGGGGCTGCAGGTGCACGGCATCGTCTGCGACTACGAGACCCACCTCGAGCGCGTCCCGCGCGAGGAGGGCGCGCTGATCGCCTTCCTCGGCGGCACGATCGGCAACTTCCGGCCCGGCCCGCGGCGCTCCTTCCTGGCCCGGATCGCGACCCTGATGTATCCGGGCGACCGCTTCCTGCTCGGCACCGACCTGGTCAAGGACACCGCCGTGCTGGAGGCCGCCTACAACGACTCGGCTGGGGTGACCGCCGAGTTCAACAAGAACGTGCTGCACGTCCTCAACCGGGAGCTGGGCGCCAATTTCGACCCCGGCCAGTTCGAGCACGTCGCCTTCTTCGACGCCGAGAACGAGTGGGTCGACATCCGGCTGCGCTCGCTGGCCGAGCAGTTCATCGACCTGACCGAGCTCGACATGCGCACCCACTTCGCCCGCAACGAGGAGATGCGGACCGAGATCTCGACCAAGTTCACCCGCGAGCGGCTCGAGGCGAGCTACGCGGACGCCGGGCTCGAGCTGGTCGAGTGGTGGACCGATCCCGAAGAGCTCTACGCCCTCAGCCTCGCGCGCCCCGCGGCCTGAGGCCTCAGCGCTTGACCCAGGGCTCGGAAGTGAGCAGCGTCTTGACGACGTCGTCGTCGCAGCCGACCTCGACCGGGCTGAACGTCAGCGTCCCACCGTCGAGCGTCCATTCGTAGGTGCTCTCGACCGGCGCGTTCCCCGTCGCGCACTCCTCGTCATGGAGGTAGACGCGATCGCCGCTGACGCCGAGTTGCGAGCTCTCGAGCGTCCCGAGGGCGTCGTTGACGATCGTGAAGGCAGGCCCGCCGTCGGGAGACCCGGCGTTGTCGATCTTCAGCGTCCAGTGGTCGGCCTGATCGGTGAGCTCGTGGGGTGGGTTCGGCGGCAGGTCGCTCGGCTTCAGCGTCATCGCGTAGGTACCGACGAGCTCGTCCGGAGCCGGGCCCTCGCCGGTGGCTGTCGACGTGGTTGCGTCGTCTCCGCAGGCGACGAGCGCGATCGAGATCGAGACGGCGGCCGCGCCGGCGACCAGGCGCCGAGCCGTCGGCGTCATGCCGGCGCCAGCGCCTCGATCAGCTCGCCGAGCTTGTCGGGCGTGGTGATCGGGGTCAGCACCGGGCAGGTGATGCCGCCGGCGACGAACTCGCCGAGGCGCTCCTGCATCTGCTCGGGGCTGCCGAGGATGAACATCTCCTCGATCAGCTCCCAGGGGGCCGCCTTGGTCGCCCGCTCGCGGTCCTTGGCCGCCCAGGCCTCGCACATCTCGGCGATCGCGTCGGTGTGTCCGAGCCAGCGGTAGAAGGCGGCGTAGACCGGCACCGTCACGTAGGAGGCGAACATGAAGCGGGCGATCGGCTCGATCTGCTCGCGCTCGCCCGGCAGGCAGAAGAAGCGGCAGAGGAGCTCGAAGCCATCGGGCGCCCCGTGGAGTTGCTCGACCACCTGCGGCAGGCCGGAGATCGGCAGGAAGTTGGTGAACGCCCCGTCGGCCTTCTCGACCGCCAGTCGCAGCATCTTGCCGCGCAGCGCCGCGAGGATGATCGGCACCGGCGGCGGCGCGGCCTCGAGCTTGAACCCGTTCGCCGTCCGGTCGCCGGCGAGCGCCGGGCGCAGGAAATCGAGCGTCTGCGCCACTTTCGAAAGGGGCTTCTCGAACGGGATCTCGTTCCAGCCCTCGACGATCCGGTCCGAGGAGGCGCCGATCCCGAGCGCAAAGCGGCCGCCGCTGCCGTCGGCGAGCGCGGCGGCCTGCTGGGCGAGCAGCGCCGGCCCGCGCTGGAAGACGCCGACGACCCCGGTGCCCAGCCGCACCTTCTCGGTCCAGGCCGCGGCCAGCGCCAGCGGCGTGAAACCGTCGGGGCCGTTGGTCTCGCCACTCCACAGGTCGGTGTAGCCGGCGGCCTCGGCGCGCCGCACGTGTTCGGCGCTGTCGTGCAGCGCCGTCATCGGCAGCGGCAGCGTCAGGCCCCAGCGCTTTTCGCTCGCGGCTTGCATTCGGCGCGTCGGAGCCTATCTGTGGGATAGGCTCGCGGCTGCATGGACTTCTCGCGGCTGAACACGAGGCGGGTCCTGATCGGCGCCGCCGCCTCATGGCTGCTGATCATCGCGATCCTCTTCCTGCCCTGGTATGACCTCGGTGCCAACCCGCAGCGCGTCGTCGGCGGCGCCGACTACAACCCGGACGCGAACATCTGCGGCGCCGGAGCGACCACCTGCACCGGCTTCGAGACCTTCCCGATCCTCCGTTGGCTGCTGCTGCTGGCGGCGCTGGCGCCGACGATCCTCGCCTACATCATCGTCCGCGGCCACAAGCTCTCCTATCCGCCCGGCGAGATGACGATGATCGCCGGCTTCTCGGCGACGGTGCTGATCGGCTACAACGGGATCATCGACAAGCCGGGCACGGGACCGGCCGAGATCGGGATCAGCCTCGACTACGGCTACTGGATAGCGCTCCTCTGCGGGATCGCGATCGCGATCGTCGGCTTCACCCGCTCGATCGAGAGCGGTCCGCGAAAGACCCGAAAAGCCCCCGGTACCGTCTGACCGCCCGATACTCTCCCGCGCGATGGGAGTGATCTCGCACGATCTGCGCTCGGGGACGAAGCCCGACCGCAATCTCGCGCTCGAGCTCGTCCGGGTCACCGAGGCCGCGGCGCTTGCCGCCTCGCGCTGGGTGGGGCGGGGCGAGAAGGAGTCCGCCGACGGCGCCGCGGTCGACGCGATGCGCCTCCTGCTCGACACCGTGCCGATGGACGGGTTGGTCGTGATCGGCGAGGGCGAGAAGGACGAGGCGCCGATGCTCTACAACGGCGAGTCGATCGGCGACGGCAGCCCGCCCGAGGTCGACATCGCGGTCGACCCGCTCGAGGGGACGACGCTCACCGCCCGCGGGATGCCGGCCGCGCTCTCGGTGATCGCGCTCGCCGAGCGCGGCACGATGTTCGACCCGGGGCCCTGCGTCTACATGGAGAAGATCGCGGGCAGCTCGGAGATCGCCGACGTCCTCAGCCTCGACGACCCGCTGACCGAGGTGATCGGCCGGGTGGCCGAACGCAAGGGCAAGGATGTCGGCGACGTCACGGTGATCATGCTCGACCGCCCCCGCCACGAGGAGAGGATCGCCGAGATCCGCGAGATCGGGGCGCGGGTCCGGCTGATCTCCGACGGTGACGTCTCCGCGGCTCTGTTCGCGGTCTCCGCCGACGCCGGCGTGGACCTGCTGTGGGGGATCGGCGGCACCCCCGAGGGCGTGATCTCGGCCGCGGCGATCAAGTGCATCGGCGGCCAGCTGCTCGGCAAGCTCTGGCCCCGCGACGACGCCGAGCGCCAGGCGGCCCTGGACGCCGGCTACGACCTCGACGAGACGCTTGACGTCGACCGCCTCGTCTCCGGCGAGGACGTGTTCTTCGCCGGCACCGGCGTGACCGACGGCGAGCTGCTGCAGGGCGTCCGCGCCAGTCGCGGCAAGCTGACCACCGAGTCGCTGGTGATGCGCTCGCGCTCGGGCACGGTGCGGACCGTCTCCGCCCGCCACGATCGAGCGAAGCTGCGCGAGGTGACCGGCGGCCGATACGGCTAGGTGTTCCGCCACGCGGGCCCTAAGCTCGCGTGATGGTCCTTGGGAGGGCGGTGCTCGTCGCCGCGGTTGGCTCGCTGGTCGCCGTGGCGGCCGCCTCGGCGCTGCAGCTGCAGCCGATCGGTGCGCCGGGCGATCCGGTGTTCGAGCAACCCGTCTTCGTCACCTCCGACCCCAGCGATCCGGACCGTCTGTTCGTGGTCGAGCAGATCGGCGAGATCGAGCTCGTCGCTCCGGGCGTGCGGACGACGTTCCTCGACATCAAGGACATCGTCAAGTTCGGCGGCGAGCAGGGCCTGCTCTCCATGGCGCCGGCGCCCGACTTCGCCGACACCGGCCTCTTCTATGTCTTCTACGTCACCGACGACAACGACATCGAGATCGCCGAGTTCCGCGCGAACGGCAACCACGCGCTCGCGTCCACGCGCCGCCTCGTGCTCGAGATCCCGCACCCGGTGGCCGCCGGCTCGAACGGCCAGCATTATGGCGGACAGCTGCAGTTCGGCCCCGACGGCTACCTCTACATCTCGACCGGGGACGGCAGCGGCGGACAGGACGCTCTGCACAACGCTCAGAACCCGGGCTCGTTGCTCGGGAAGCTGCTGCGGATCGACCCCCGCCAGCATGGCGTCAACGCGTATTCGGTCCCCCCGGACAACCCGTTCGCGGCCCCCGACGCCACGCGTGACGAGATCTGGAGCATCGGCTTTCGCAACCCGTGGCGGTTCTCGTTCGATCGCTACACCGGGGCGATCGCGATCGGCGACGTCGGCGAGGCGGCGCGCGAAGAGGTCGACTACAGGACGGCCGCCCAGGGCGGCGGGCGCGGCGAGAACTTCGGCTGGAGCTGTCGTGAGGGAACGCTCCCGTTCCCAAGCGACCGGGCGCGCTGCCCGAACCCGTCGGCGACCTTCGTCGAACCGATCTACGACTACGCTCATGGCAATCCGAGCCCCTGCGCGGTGGTGGGTGGGTACGTCGCGCGCGACCCGGGCGTCCCCTCGATCTTCGGCCGCTACCTGTTCTCCGACCTCTGCGACGGGCAGCTGAGGACGCTCGCCCCGGCCGCGCCGGGGGCCGGCCCGCGGCTCGAGGGGTTGGCGGTCGACCCGTTCGGGCCGACCTCGTTCGGCGAGGACGCGTGCGGCCGGCTCTATCTGGCCGAGATCGGAGGCGGCGTCACAGTTTCCCGGGTGATCGCCGACGGGGGCTCCGGCGCCTGCACGATGCGGACCGTGACCGTGACCGTCGACGGCCCGGGCCACGTCACGGGGCCGGGCATCGATTGCCCCGTGGACTGCGCGGGCCAGGCGTTCGACGGAGAGACGATCGACCTCGCCGGCGCTCCGGACTCGCAGGCGACCTTCGACGGCTGGGGTGCGGGCTGCGGCCCCGCCGCTACGACGCCGACCTGCTCGCTGCGGGTGATCGCCGGCAATGCGAGCGTCAGCGCGGGCTTCACCGATCGGACCCCGGCCGCGCCCTCGATCACCGACACCGACCCGGGTTCGCCGGCCAGCGACAACGACCCGGAGGTCAAGGGGTCGGCCGGGGCCGCCACGACGGTGAAGATCTACTCGACCTCAGGCTGCTCGGGAAGCCCGCTCGCCTCCGGGAGCGCCGCGAGGTTCGCGAGCCCGGGGATCACGGTCAACGTCCACGGCGACGCGACCACCAAGCTGCGGGCGACCGACACCGACTCGGCGGGCAACATCTCGAGCTGCTCGCCGGCGTTCGCCTACACCGAGGACTCGGCCGCTCCCGAGACGACGATCAGCTCGGGTCCCAGGAGGCGGACCTCGGAGCGCAAGGTGAGGTTCGTCTTCGAGGCCACCGAGCCCGGGTCGACGTTCGAGTGCCGGTTCGATCACCACCGGTTCGCGCCCTGCGCCTCGCCGCTGACGAGGAGGCTGGAGCCCGGCAAGTACGCGTTCAAAGTGCGAGCCATCGATTCCAGCGCCAACCTCGACACGACGCCGGCGCGACGCAAGTTCAAGATCCTGGATTAGGCGGGAGGCCGCCGAGGCCCTAGTTGGTCTCGTCGGCGAAGGCGCGGGCCCGCTCCTCCTCGATCGAGCCCGTCTCGTGGAACTCGAAGCGCAGCGCGTTGATCACGGCGCCTGCCAGCAGCCCGAGGCTGACGAGGTAGAACCAGAGCAGGGCGACGAGGATGAAGCCGAGCGCGCCGCCGAGTTGATCGACCGACGACTGCCCGAGGTAGAAGGGGAAGATCGCGTTCGCGAGCGCGGTCGTCACGGTGACGAACAGGGCTCCGGGCCACACCCCCCGCCACGGGACGTGGCCCTTCGGGACCACGTAGTAGATCAGCGAGCAGATCAGGAAGGTGAGCACCAGTGCCGCACCGAGCACGGCCGCGCTGCGCACGCCGCCGATCTGGTCGAGCCCGAAGGGCAGGTTGTCGGCGCTGGTGGCGAGGATGCCCTCGGCGACCGGGACCATGACGCTGGCGGCGAGGAAGCCCGTGACCACCACCAGCATCACGAGCGCAAAGCGCTTCTGCTCGACCCAGCCCCGGCATTCGACGTGGTAGATGCGACAGAAGGCGGTGTCCATCGCGCCCCAGAACGAGGCGCCGATCCAGATCGCGCCAACCGCGGCGACCACCCCGATCGTCGTCGAGCTGTCGCGGATCCGGTCGACGACGGAGGTCAACGAGCTCTGCTCGGCCGCCGGGAAGATGCTCTGCAGGTCGCGCAGGACGCTCGCCTCGACGTTCGGGTTCTGGATCACCTGGCCGAAGACGAAGAGGACGAGGAGGACGAACGGGAACAGCGCCAGGGCGAGGTTGTAGGCGACCATCGCCGACAGGCCGGTGATGTTCTCGCGATATGCGCGCTCCCAGAAGACGCGCAGGAACCTCGCCGATGCCGCGGGTGAGACCGGACGGCCGGCCCCCGCAACGGTCAACTGCTCTCCGAGTTCCCCCGGAGGGCCTCGATCGCCCTGCTGGCGAGCCGGACGCCGAGCGTCGCCGCCTCTGCCGCGGCGGCTACTCCGGCCCACGCGAGGTCCTCGATGCCGCCGCCGGACGGTGCCTCGGTCGCCGGCGGTTCCGGCCGCTCGCCCGGCGGCTTCGGCGGCGGGCTCGCGGGCTCGGCGCTCGCGGTCCTCGCGGACGCCTTGGTGGCCTTCGCCGGGGCCTTGCGCGGTTTGCCGGCGCCGTCGCGACGCGGGCTGCGCGTGCCCGGCCGCGAGCCGGGCAGATTGCCGAACACGCCGCCCTGGGGGCTCTCGACGTCAGGCTCGTCGCTCATCCGCTGTATTCCATCGCGATCGGCGGACGCGCGCGTTGCGGCCGCGAGGATTCGGGTAACCGCGGCCGGGTATCGGTGTTCAACCTGCTCCGGCCGCTGCACGCCATCGGTCGCCGGGTGGAAACACCCGCAAACAGCGAATGACCCGTTGACTTCGCATACTCGCCGACTACAATCGAAAAACGAGTTCACCTTGCCACCGCCGCGTGTATGAGAGAGCTCTTGGCAGGGCCGGCGACGGCGACTCGACGAAAAGGGGTTTTGAGGGCGCTTTACTTACGCCCCCAGGCGGGTCGCCGATAGGGATCACGCAAGGTTTCCACGGATGCACGAAATCAGGAAGGAAGACGTAGCCAAGCGATGCTGATCACTGAACTTCAGGAGCTCGAGGAGGTCAAGAACCTCGTCACCAAGGGCCAGGCCGTAGGCGTGGTCGCGTACGGCGAGGTCGCGACCGCGCTCGCCGAGGTGGACGTCGACGAGGGCGACATCGAGGAGCTCTACGGGTACCTCGAGGCGCAGGGCGTGGAGATGGTCGACGACGTCGATCCCGCCCAGGCTTCCTCCCCGGACGCCGAGCGGGCGGAGCCGAAGCGCGGCAAGCGCCGCAAGTCGGCGGCTCTCGACCTGAAGCCGGACATGACCACGGACTCGCTGCAGCTGTTCCTCAAGGACATCGGCAAGGTCCGCCTGCTGACGGCGCAGGAGGAGGTCGACCTGGCGAAGCGGATCGAGCGCGGCGACCTCGACGCGAAGCAGAAGATGGTCGAGTCCAACCTCCGCCTGGTCGTCTCGATCGCCAAGAACTACCGCAACCAGGGCCTGCCCTTCCTTGACCTGATCCAGGAGGGCACGCTCGGCCTCGTCCGCGCGGCCGAGAAGTTCGACTACCGCAAGGGGTTCAAGTTCTCGACCTACGCGACCTGGTGGATCCGCCAGGCAATCGCGCGCGCGCTTGCAGACAAGGCGCGGACCATCCGCATCCCGGTCCACGTCGTCGAGAAGCTGAACAAGATCGGTCGCGCCGAGCGCAAGCTCGTGACCGAGCTCGGCCGCGAGCCGACGCCCGAGGAGATCGCAGAGGTCACAGGCATCGACCCCGAGGAGGTCGACCAGATCAAGCGCTCCGCGCAGGCTCCGGTCTCGCTGGAGAAGCCGGTCGGCGACGAGGAGGAGTCCGAGTTCGGACAGTTCATCGCCGACGAGAAGGCCGAGTCGCCGTTCGAGCGTGCTGCCGACCTGCTCACCAAGGAGGCGCTGCGCGAGGCACTGGAGAACCTCTCCTACCGCGAGCGGCGAGTTCTCGAGCTGCGCTACGGCCTCGGCGGCGAGCATCCGCGCACCCTCGACGAGGTCGGGCGGACGTTCAACGTCACCCGCGAGCGGATCCGGCAGATCGAAAATCAATCCTTGAAGAAGCTGCAGAGCCTCGCTGAGGCTCAGAAGCTTCGCGAAGTCGCCTAGCGGCGACCGGGCCAGGCGCCGGCGCAAGAGGCGCGGCGCGCGGGCACGCGCAAAAGACGTTACTCAAGAAGAAAGACAACGGAGGTACCCCATCAGCACCGCAACCGCAACCAAGACTCGCGCGACGGAGTGGACCTGCGCTCGCTGCGAGATGACCAGCCGCTGGGCCGATGGCCTGGACGGTGGCGCCGACATGCCCCCGCACTGGGCGCGCGAGGCCGACGGACGCGAGTACTGCCTCGTCTGCCGGCGTGAGCGCGCAGTCGAGATCGCACTCGAGGAGGCCGAGGACATCGGCACCGAGGCGCGGGCAAAGCTCCGAGCGTCGACCGTTGTTCGGTTCGAGATCGAGCGTGACCCCGAGCGGACCGAGGGCGAAATCGCCAAGGCCGCGCGCACCTCGATCGGCGCCGTGCGCAAGGCACGCCAGGCGCTCGGTTCGCGCCGGGCCGCGTAACTCAACTTCGGCAAACGCCGTTCGGCGCTAGACGAGGCTTCGTACGAAGCGCGTCGTCACGCCGAGCGGCTCGAAGCCGATCTTGCGGTACATCTCGGGGACGGAGCCGCCGCCGTCGGCGACGATGAAGACCAGGTCGTTCCCTGCTTCCAGCGCGGCCAGTGCAGCGGCGCTGACGACCGCTCGCCCAAGCCCGCGTCCACGGGCGGCCGGCGTGGTCGCGACGTCCTCGACCTGGGCGACCTGCCCATCCTGGAGCAGCCAGGCCCGAGCGACGATGTCGCCGCTGTCGCGAACCGCGAACCAACGGCCACCGATCGTGGCCTCCAGCCGGCCATCCAGCATGTCCAGCTGGTCCGCGAGCTCCTCGTCGCCGGGGAAGAACTCCAGCGTCAGCTCGCGCCGGCTCGGGGCCACGTCGTCGAAGCTCACCTGGGTTATCGCCACGGCAGGGGGTTCGGGGCGGCGCCGGAGCGCCAACGCAAGGAGCGGCGTTGCCTTGAACCCAAGCCCCTCGAGCCCTTCTCGCAGACCAGCCGCATCGCTTTCGTCAGGTACGACGATGGAGACGTGTGCCATCCCCGCATCGCGCGCGATCTCGGTGGCCTCGGCGGCGACGATCTCGGCGCCCGCGCCACCCAGCGCATCAACCCGCAGGTAGTTCGCGTCCCAGACCTTCGGCATCTCCGGTGAGACCAGCGCGACCCCGAACCTCCAATCACGGCTCTCCGTGGCCGCGCCCGCGTCGACCCGCGCCTGAAAGGCGGCGATCCACTCGAGCTCCTCGTTCGCGGTCACGCCTGGAAAGTACGGAGTCCGTCCAGGCGTGACCACCTCAAGGCCGCGCGCCTGGCGCCGATAGGGGTTGTGATGGGGTTCGACGTCGATGCTGCCCTCCGTTACGTGGTCGAGCGAGAGGGCTCTGACCTGCACGTCAAGGTGCCCGCGCCGCCGATGGCCCGCGTCCATGGCGAGCTGCTTCCCATGGAGGGCGCCGAGGCTCTCTCGCCCGAGGACACGGATGCGGCGCTCAAGCACGTCCTGTCCGACGGCCGGCTGCTGGAGGAGTTCGCGACTGACGGCGAGGCAGACTTCTCCTACGAGCTGGCTGGCGTGGCGCGCTTTCGCGTCAACGCTTTCAAGCAGCGCGGAAACGTTTCAATCGCCTTCCGCGTCATTCCCTACCAGGTGCGCTCGATCGAAGATCTCGGCCTGCCGCCGGTAATCCGCAAGCTTGCGGAGGAGCCGCGGGGAATCATCCTTCTCACCGGGACGACAGGGTCGGGCAAGTCGACGACGCTCGCGGCGATGATCGACCACATCAACTCGACCCGGGCGCGGCACATCGTCACGCTCGAGGATCCGATCGAGTACCTGCATCGCGACAAGCTCTCGATCATCAACCAGCGCGAGATCGGCCACGACACCGAGAGCTTCGGCCGGGCGATGCGCCGCGTTCTGCGCCAGGACCCGGACGTGATCCTGATCGGCGAGATGCGCGACGAGGAGACGGTCCGGACCGCGCTGTCTGCGGCCGAGACGGGGCACCTCGTGCTCTCGACGCTGCACACGCTGGATGCCTCCGAGACGATCAACCGGATCATCGACTTCTTCCCGCCCCACCTCCAGCAGCAGGCGCGGGTGATGCTTTCCTCGACACTTCGCGGGGTCGTCTCGCAGCGCCTGGTCCCGCGGGCCGACGGCACCGGCCGGATCGCCGCATGCGAGGTGATGGTGGTCACCGGGCGGGTCCAGGACCTGATCCTGAACCCGGAGGAGACCGGCCGGATCACCGAGGTCATCGCCGAGGGCGAGTACTACGGGATGCAGACCTTCGACCAGTCGCTGCTTGTTCATGTGACCGCGGGATCGATCTCGGTCGAGACCGCGATGGAGGTGGCCACCAGCGCCCACGACTTCAAGCTCATGCTGGACTCCCAGGGCCAGCGAGCGAGCGGCATGGAGCAGGTCCAGGGCGCCGCTTCCGGGGCCTGAGAAGTCACTTCAGTTCGTAAAGCATTGAGCTATACTCGGCACTGCGAGCTGGAGAGCGCGGCGGACTGGATCGCGCCCGCCCGGCCACAAAGAGAAACGCGAAAGCGATGGCTGAATCTCCCTGTCCCGTCGGTTGTTGTGCCGAGATCATCTCCGGCAAGTGGACGCTGCTCGTAATCCGTGATCTCGCCGGCGGCTCCTGCCGCTTCTGCGAGCTGGAGCGCTCGCTCGCCGGGATCAGCCCTCGCACCCTCTCGCTCCGGCTTCGCGCTCTCGAGGAGCAGGGAATCGTCGTCCGGCGCACCTACCCGGAGGTTCCGCCCCGGGTCGAGTACGCGCTGACCGACAAGGGCAGCGCCCTCGTTCCGCTGATCGAGGACATGCGCTCATACGGGCGCCGCTGGCTCGTCGAGGGCGAGACCGCCCGCCAGCCCGTCGCGGCGTAGCGCGCTCCCTGCAAGCTTGCTTGCATCGCAGGAACGACCCGTGCGTGGGCGAAACCGTCGCGCATGCACGATTTGGTGGTCAGGGAGGCGTTGACGACGATGGCGCTCGACGCCGCGAAGCGCTTCCACGAGCTTGTGGTGGCCGGCGACGAGATTCCCTACGAGGTTCGCGAGCCGGGTGACGGCTCACCGCTCTGCGAGTACGAGCCGCAGACCGCGCGCTTCGTCCGTGATCACGCTCCCGCGCTGCGCGAGCTCGATTCTTTCGGCGCCGCGTGCGCGGCGCTCGAAGCAGCCGACCTCGCCGGTCCCTATCTGGAGGCCGCGGCGATCCCGGTTCCGGCCGAGGGTCGCCGTCGCTCTGAGCTTGCCAGCGTCGTCTTCCTGGCCCGCCTGTGGGAGGACTCGACGGACTTCTCGCTGCCCGAGGACCGCCTTGAGGCCTCGCTCCTGGAGCTTCAGGTCGGCGGCGAGCCGGCCGAGGACGAGATCGAGGTCGTCGTCCAGCTCCGCGGCCTGCAGATGCCCGTGGAGCGACTCGAGCTTGCCACGGCGACGATCATCCGCGCGGACGCGGTCGACGTCCCGGCCGAAGCTCGCGCCTCCGACGGCTCCGGTGCTGCCGGGTGGCAGCCGACGTTCCTTGCCGTCGCTCGCGTCGGCGACACGGTCGGCGCCGGCGAGGCGCCCGACGCGGGTGCTCGAGCGGTGGGCGCGTTCCGTGCCCTGATCACCACGCTTCGTCTCTTCAAGGCCGGCGGTGTCGGCCTCGGCCCGCATGCGTGGGCGCGTACGGGCTCCGACCGCTGGCGCCGCATCGCGACCGGCGAGGGCCGCCCGCGTCCCGGCGGCTACGTCGTCGCCGAGGAGGAATTGGGCGAGCTCGTGGCCCTCTCGCGCGCCCTTGCCAACCGCTCCACTCCGTTCGGTCGTCCGGCGAAGGGACGTCCCGGGTTCGCCGGCGCGCTCGCGCGGGCGATCTCGCGATTCGAGCTCGGCCTGGAGAGGGCCGCGGCGCTCGAGGCCCTGAACGACTACCTGCTGGCGCTTCGCTTCGTCCTCGAGGGTGGTGGCCCCGCGGATCTCGGCCTCCCGATGCGGGTCGCCGCACTCTGCTCCGAGCCCGAGCATCGCGGCGAAACCAAGGCGGTCATCGAGCGAGCGATGTCACTCGAGCGCGAGCTGTGGACCGGTGAGCCGGCCGCCCGTGGTGAGGGCGCTCCCGCCGAGGTCACGGTACGAGTGGAGGAGCTGGCGCGAGCGATCTTCAAGGACGCAGCCTGCGGCCACCTCGGCGGCGACCTGCGCGCAACCGCAGACGAGATCCTGCTGGCCGACGGCCTTTCGATCGGCGAGGGCGCCGTCGAGCAGCGCGGAGAGACCGCCGAGTGGGAGTCCTCCGAGGAGGAGGAGCACGAGTGGGCCGCCGAGGAGGAGCCGGTGGTCGACCAGGACGAGCACGAGTGGGCGGACGAAGACGAGCCTGTCGGGCCTGCCGACGAGCCTGTCGAGACCGTGTGGGCGGAAGACGTGAGCGTCGACGGATGGTCCGACGAGCCGGTGGAGCCTGAGCCGACGCTGGCCGAAGAGCTTCGGCAGGTGACCCAGGGGCGGGGTCGAATCAGGGTTGAGCAGAACTTCGAGTCAGAGGAGGAGCAGGTGATCGGATCGATGCATGCAAGCGAGGCGGCCCAGAGGGTCCTCCGCGAGCGCCCCGTGACCACCATCGGAGGCGGTGAGCCGGTCGAGCAGAACCCCGTCGCAGAGGCGATCCAGCGCCACGAGGACGACCGCCGCGACGTCTCCGACCGAGTCGCCTTCCTCTTCCCGCGCCCCGAGACCTGCCAGTGGGAGATCCGCGAGGTGGGGTATGACCGGACGCAACGTGCAGGTAGGTAAGTGAGGAGCTTTAGCTCCGAAAGCAGCATGTAAGGGCGCCGAAGGCGCCCGCAAGAGATTCACGAGTCTCACAACCGCTTAACGGTTTTCCTCCGATCACCCAGGAAGAGCGGGTCAGGCCGCCGGTTCCGCCGGCGGCCTCGGCCTGTCTAGCGGCCGAGGATTGAGTCGAGCTGGGAAGTGAAGTCGTCCGGGTTGCTCGGGTCGGAGACCTCGAGCCGGTGCCCGGCGTCGCCCTGCTCGACCTCGAACGAGGGAGTGCTGGTCAGCCCGGAATCGGTGAACAGAGCCTTCGACTGGTCAAGCAGGCGAGTAACGGGCTTTGTGGTCTGGGCGGCGAGGGCCTTTTGTGCGTCCAGCCCGGGCGTCGTCTCGGCGATCGAGCGAAGGAAGTCCGGCGTGACGTAGCCGGAGTTCTCGTCGTCCTGGTTCCGGTAGAAGAGATCGGCGAACTGCCACAGCCGGTTTTGAAGCGACGCCGCCAGCGCGACGCGGGCGGCGGTCTCTGACTGGGCACCGATGAAGGTCTGCGGCTCGAAGCGCAGGCGCAGGTCGCCCGGCTTGACGTAGCGCTCGACGATCGTCGGCAGCACGTCGAGGGTGAACTGGCGGCAGAACGGGCACTGCAGGTCCGCGTACTCCACCAGCGTCACCGGTGCATTCGAGTCGCCGAGGTACTTCTCGTGCTGGGGAATGCGCGCGAAGAGCTTCGTAACCGCGGCACGGTCGGCCTCCAGATGCTGGAGCGAGTTCGAGCCCGCCTGGCTGATGACGATCACGACGGCGACGAGGATCGCCGCGAAGAGGGCGACGGCGCCGATTTGCCAGAGTCGTTGCCGGCGGGCGTCGGTCACAGAGTCAGCGGCCGGCGGCGACGGCTGCCCGCTCCTCGCTGCCGGAGGCGAACAGGTACCGGTTGACCTCCATCAGCCCAGCGAGGTCATGAACGTCCTCGTCCAAGTAGGGAACCTGGATCACCGCCTGGGTGCGCAGCTCGGCGGCCAGGCGCTCGACGTTGCGGCGGTCGCGCCGCGCCAGCGCCGCGAAGTCACCGTGGTTCGCGGCCACCCTGGCCGCGAGGTCGGCGTCGCCGAGCGCGTCGGCCAGGGCCCCCTCGAGATCGCCCTCGAGCGGCTCTGACGGCGCCTCGTAGTGGACCTTGTTGACGATGACGCCGCCGAACGGCAGCTCGGCTTCCACCAGCTTGCGGTGGAAGTAGACGGCCTCGCTGATCGGCTCGCCCTGGGGGCCGCAGACGACGAGGAATGAGGTCTGCCGGTTGGCGAGCAGCTCGTTGACGCGCTTGGCGCGCTCGCGAAAGCCGCCGACCATGCCGCTGAATGCCTGGAAGAACTCAGTCAAGTCGTCGAGCAGGTCGACTCCGGTGATCCGTCGCAGGACCGAGAGCGCCATCGAGGTGCCGCCGCCGATCACCCGCGTCGCCAGCCCGGTCGGGCGCAGGAAGACCTGCAGGGCTCGCCCCTCGATGAATTGGGTCAAGCGCTTCGGCGCGTCGAGGAAATCGAGAGCGTTGCGCGAGGGCGGTGTGTCGAGGACCAGCAGGTCGTAGCGGTCCTCGGCCCAGATTTCGAACAGCTTCTCCATCGCCATGTACTCCTGCGAGCCGGCCAGCGCCGCCGAGAGCTGCTGGTAGATCCGGTTGGACAGAATCCGGTCGCGCGTCTCCGCGTCCGGTGCGTGGCGGCGGACGACCTCGTCGAAGGTGGCCTTCGGGTCGAGCATCATCGCCCAGAGCTCGCCGCCCTCGGTCCCGATGCCGGCGGTCTCGAACAGCGCCGGGTCGACCTGGCGCTCCTCGTTGCCCAGCTCGGGAAGGCCGAGCGAGTCGGCGAGCCTCTTCGCCGGGTCGATGGTGAGTACCGCGACCTTTTTTCCGCGCGCGGCCATGCCTGCGGCGATGGCGGCCGAGGTGGTCGTCTTGCCCACCCCGCCTGAGCCGGCGCAGATGACGACCCGCTTGCCCTCCAGCAGCTCGGCGATGCCTCCCTTCACGTCGCAACTCCGTGCGCCAGCTTGCGTATGCCGTCGAGTCCCAGCTCCGGCTCGAAGAGGAAGGGCAGCTTGGTCACCGGCGCCTCCGTCAGGTCCTCCAGGCGGGAAACCTGCTCTGCCTGGCAGCGTGCCCTGCGGCGCTCGCTCAGGGCCTCCAGCAGGGCTGCGCGCACTGCGCCCTCGGCGCCCTCCGCCGCGGACTCGATCCGCTCCACGTCCCCGTCGTCGAAGCGATCCGGGTACAGGCCGTTGAGAAAGATGCGGTCGACCGAAGCGCCGACCTTCTCGGTCAGATCGTGCTCCAGCATGGCGGTCTCGTTCACCGGCATCTCCTCGGGCAGAGCGACGATCGCGACGCCGGTGCGCTTCTCGTTGGTGATGAAGGCGTCGAGGGCCTCGGCCTGGGCCGCGATCGGCCCGACGCGAGCGACGTTGGCGAAGGTGCGTGGCGTCTGGAGAAAACCGACGCCGTGGCCGGTCGCCGGCGCGTCGACCACAACAAGGTCGTACTTGCGAGCGGACTTGACCTTGCGCTCGGGCAGGGCGAGCTCCCAGATCTTGCCGATCGTCACCAACTCGCGAAGGCCCGGGGTGGCGGCGGCAAGGTAGTTGAAGATCTTCGAGCGAAACAGGAGGTCGCGCATCGCGCGAACCTTGAGCTGCAGCAGGACGTACTCCCGCATCGCCTCGTCCGGGTCGATCGAGAACGCCCAGAGGTTGTCCGCCATCTGGACCTCGTTGAAGCCGATCTCCGCGCGATGGAAGGTCCTCGACAGTCCCTCCTGTGCCGAGACCTCGCAGACGATCGTCCGCTTGCCCTGCTCGGCGGCGGCCATTCCGAGCGCCAGGGCGACGGTGGATTTGCCGACGCCACCCTTGCCGGTGACGATCACGAGTTGCTTGTCCAGCAGGTCGGGCACCGCCTGATCATCTCAAGTTGCCCCTCCAAGCTCGACGTTTGGCGTCTTGCAAAAGAAGGAAGCGTCGCCGCGCGTGCGAATAGTCGCGATCAAATGGGCTTCTTCAACCGCGTATCGCGGCCAACCAACGTGAGCGTTCCTCGATCCGACCCCACGCCGGACCTCGAGCCGAACGGAAACGGCCACCCGGCCCCCGAGCCTCGTGAGCGTGAGCCGGAGCCGGTGGTCGAGCCGCCCGCGACTCCGGAGGCCGAGGTCGCCGCGGAGGACGAGACACCGGAGGAGAGCGTCGAAGCTTCCCCCGAGCCGGTCGCGAAGGAGAAGGTGGCCACGCCGCCACCCGTCAACCAGCTCGTTCCCGACGAGGACGACGCCGGGCGGATCTCCGTGACGCAGGCCCTCACCCCGCTTCGCGATCCCGCCAGGCCGCGGATCGGCGATCCTGTCGCCGCTGCGGCCCAGCCGCCCGAGCGCAGGGCCAAGATCATCTCCTTCGCGAATCAGAAGGGCGGCGTCGCCAAGACGACGACGACGCTCAACCTGGCCGTCGCGTTTGCCGAGTCGGGCCACGACGTTCTTGTCGTCGATCTCGACCCGCAGGGCAACCTGACCATGAGCCAGGGGATCGACCCGGACAAGGTGGAGCGCTCGATGTACGACGTGCTGGTCCACCACATCCCGATCCGCGACGTGATCCAGCACCGGGAGATCGACATCGCGGTGGCCTCGATCGACCTCGCCGGAGCCGAGATAGCGATGAGCGCCCAGATCGGCCGCGAGCGCTCGCTCGAGAAGGCGTTCAAGGCGGTCGAGAACGACTACGACTTCATCTGCATCGATACCCCGCCGAGCCTCGGCCTGCTGACGGTCAACGCACTGACCGCGTCGGACAAGGTCATCGTGCCGGTCCAGTGCGAGTACCTGTCGATGCGCGGCCTGGTTCAGCTTCAGAACACGCTGGAGATGATCCGCGAGAACCTCAATCCACGGGTCCAGATCGAGGGCATTCTGCCCACGATGCTCGACTCGAGGACGGTGCACGCCAAGGAGGCCGTGGAGATCCTGGAGGAGAACTTCGGCGAGCTCGTGTTCAAGTCCCGGATCAAGAAGGCGATCAAGTTCGCGGAGGCGCCCGTTCGCGGAGCCAGCGTCCTGAAGTACGATCCGAAGGGCAACGCCGCCGGCTACTACCGTGAGCTGGCTGAGGAGGTACTGACCCATGGCGCGTAACAAGCGGGCCAGCATGCGAGAGGGCCCGCTCGCCGATCTCTTCCGCTCGACCGCCAAGCCGGAGGAAGAGCAGCCGACAAAGGCCGGCAGGGACGAGCCGGTGGAGCAGGAGACCCGCGTCCTGCCGCCCACCGAGCCTGCACGTGACCGGGCCGAGCCCGAGTCCGCGGAACCGCAGCCCTTCGATCACAGCGACGAGCCCGTCGAGGAATCTCGGCCGGCCCCCGACCCCGAGCCGGTCCGCGCGTACCGCCTCGAGGAGCGCGGCGTGGAGCGCGTGCTTCCCGAGCCCAAGGACCGGCTCAGCAGGATCTTCGCCGACGAGCCGCTCGATCCCGAGCCGCCGATGTATGGCCGCGACGACCCGTCGTCGTACGAGGCGCCCAGCGGCCCGCCACGGCCGCACGAGCCGATCATCCGCGTCGTGGGCGTGGGCGGTGCCGGCGTCAACGCCGTCAATCGCATGGTCGACGCGCGAATCCCGGGTGTGGAGTTCATGGCGATCAACACCGATCTTCAGTCCCTGCAACAGTCGAGCGCCGACGTCACGGTCCACCTCGGCAGCGGCGTCGCCCGCGGCCTGGGCGCGGGCTCGGACCCTGAGCTCGGCTACAAGGCCGCCTTCGAGGAGCAGGACAAGATCAAGCGCCTGCTGAAGGGCTCGGACATGGTCTTCGTCACCGCCGGGGTCGGCGGCGGCACCGGCACGGGGGCGGCTCCCGTGATTGCGCGCCTCTCGCGCGACGTGGGCGCCCTGACCGTCGGCATCGTCACGAAGCCGTTCAAGTTCGAAGGGACGAGACGCTCGGCTCAGGCTGAACGCGGCATCGAGGCGATGTCTCAGGAGGTCGACACGCTGATCGTCGTCCCGAACGAGCGCCTCCTGTCCGTGCTGGCGCGAACGACGACGATGACCGAGGCCTTCCAGGTCGCCGACGACGTACTGCGCCAGGGCGTCCAGGGGATCTCGGAGCTGATCACCCTGCCGGGGTTGATCAATCTCGACTTCGCCGATGTCCGGACGACGATGCGCGACGCCGGTCAGGCGCTGCTGGGAATCGGCATGGGCACCGGTGAGAACCGGGCCAGCTTCGCGGCCGACCGTGCGATTGCGTCGCCGCTGCTGGACACCTCGGTGGACGGGGCGCGCTCGATCCTGCTCTCGATCACCGGCGGCCGGGACCTCAGCCTGCTCGAGGTCAGCGAGGCCGCGAAGGTCGTCCACGAGGCGGCGCACCCGGACGCGAACATCATCTTCGGCGCCAACGTCGATCCCTCGCTTGCCGATCAGGTGTGGGTGACCGTGATCGCGACGCGCTTCGACGGCCGCGGCCGCCGGTCCGACGGCAACGGCGGCTCGCAGCGCCGCGCCGCGGGCACCACGCAGGCCGCGATCCGCAGACCGGCCGACCGGCGGGCCGGCACGGCCAAGAGCTTCAAGTCGCGCCCCAGGGACCTCAACATCGAAGTCCCCGAGTTCCTTCCTAAATAGCCGTTTCGCGCCATAACCTGGGCCCGTGAGCGCGAGGGGAGCTGTCGCTGCTGGGCATCCGCTGACCGCGGAGGCCGGTGCACGCGTGCTGCTCGAGGGCGGGAATGCCGTCGATGCCGCCGTCGCCGCCGTCCTGACCTCGTTCGTCGCCGAGAGCCCGCTGACGGGGTTCGGCGCCGGCGGGTTCATGCTGGTCCACACCGCCTCCGACGACGTCCTGATCGACTTCTTCGTCGGCGTGCCCGGCCTGGGCGAGGTCGAGCGGCGCTCCGAGCTGGTGCCGGTGGTCGTCAAGTTCGGCGATGCGGAGCAGGTGTTCAACATCGGCGCCGCGTCCTGCGGGACACCGGGCACGGGCGCCGGCCTCTGGGAGGCCCTGCGGCGGTTCGGAACCGTGCCGGCCGCCGAGCTGACGGCGCCGGCCGCGAGGCTGGCGCGCGAGGGCGTGGTCGTCAACGAGCAGCAGGCCTACCTCCACGAGCTCCTCACAGGCGTCCTGACGGAGTTTCCGGAGGCGCGCGCGCTCTACGCCCCCGATGGCAACCTGCTCGGAGCCGGCGACGTCTTTCGCTTCGATGAGCTCGGCGACGCGCTCGACCGCTACGGCCGGGCAGGCCCGGATGCCTTCTACCGCGGCGACGTTGCCGAGAAGATCGCGGAATGGGTCGTCGAGCGCGGCGGAACCCTGAGCACCGCCGACCTTGCCGCCTACGAGCCGGCGCAGCGCGAGCCTGTTCGAGCGGCCCTCGCCGGTCGCGACATCCTCACCAACCCGCCTCCTTCGGCGGGCGGCATTCTCATCGCCTTCACCCTCGGCGTCCTCGAGCTGGCCGGCCGCACCGATCTGGAGGCCATCGTTCTGGCGATGGAGGAGGCCCAGGCGGTGCGCACCGAGCAGTTCAACCAGGGCCTCTACGAGGAGGGCTTCGCCGGGAGGCTCCTGGCGGAGGAGCGCCTTCGAGAGGCCGCGGATCGGGTGCGGGCCGGCGTTCGGGTCGGCCGGCCCGGGACGGACGGGCCCGCCGACCGGCTGGGCTCGACCACCCACATCTCGACCCTCGACGCCGACGGCAACTGCGCCAGCGTCACCTGCTCCAACGGGACCGGGTCGGGGATCGTCGTCCCCGGAACCGGAGTGCACGTCAACAACATGCTCGGCGAGGAGGACCTCAACCCGCTCGGCTTCCACCGCCTTCCCACCGGGGTTCGCCTGCCGTCGATGATGGCGCCGTCGGTTGTCCTTCGCGACGGCGAGGTCGAGATGGTCCTGGGCAGCGGCGGCTCGAACCGCATCCGCTCCGCGATCGTGCAGGCGATCGTCCACCTGATCGCCGACGAGGACTGGGCGCAGGACGCCGTGTCGTCCCCGCGCGTGCATTTCGAGGGTGGCATCGTCCAGGCCGAGCCGGGGCTCGACGAGGAGGCCCTCGAGGGTCTCGAGGAGCTCGGCTACGAGGTGGCCCGCTGGCGGAGCCAGGACTGGTTCTTCGGCGGCGTGCACGCGGTCGCGCGCGATCCCGAGACAGGCGCGCTCGGTGGCGGAGGCGACCCGCGCCGTGGCGGCTCGGTCGCCCTGGTCTGACCGCGCCTACCCGACGACGACCTTGCCGTTCATCTTTGCCCGTTCGGCGATCTCCTGGGAGTTCTCGAGTGCGCCGACGAGGGCGCCCAGTGCGTCGCCGAGGATCCGCATCCGCTCGGGTTCGGAGCGAAGCTCGAGCAGCCGCTGCTTGGTCTCGGCCGGGAGCTCGACCCGAGCGGCGATGCCGTAGGAGTCCTCCGCGGCGAGCTCGTCGCGGTCGGCGGGCTCTCCCGATACGCGCTCGACGAGCTCGGCGAAGGCGTCGCGTGCGATGTCCGCTTCCTCTCCGGCAGGGGGCTCCCCGGCGCCCGCCTCGATCGGCTCGACCTCGCCGATGGGGAAGTCGGAGGCCTCGAAGCGGTCGAGCACGCGGAACGGGCGCTCGCCGGTGACGACGATGTCCATGCGTCCGTCGTCGAATTGCTCGAGCACCTCGGTGACTCGCGCCTCACAGCCGATGCGGCGCGCGCCGTCGGAGTCGCGGTAGACGATGCCGAACGGCTCCGATGCCTCCAGGCAATGCCCGACCATGCGCTTGTAGCGTTCCTCGAAGATGTGCAGGGGCATCAGCTCGCCCGGGAGCAGCACCACTGGCAGCTCGAAGATCGGGAGCTCGGCTTCGATCATCGCAATCGATTCTACGAGCGCCCGCGCCGCGCGGTTCACTCCGTAGGCGCGAGAATCGGCGCGGATGGCGATCGACTTCGAATCGGAGGGCCTGCTCGACGGGCTCGAGGGCCAGGCTCGCGAGGACCGGCTCGAGCTGCTGCAAGAGCTTGCCGGCGACGGCGTCCCGCTGGACGAGCTTCGCCACGCCGTCGAGGAGGATCGCCTGGCCCTGCTGCCCGTCGAGCGGTTCCTCGAGGGTGGGGGCGGGGACTACACGATCAAGGAGGTCGCCGAGAAGGCGGGCGTCGATCCGGAGCTGCTGATTCAGCTTCGCGGAGCGCTCGGCCTGGTTCCCCCCGATCCCGACGCGAAAGCTGCGACCGAGGAGGACGTCGAGGCCGCCAAGCGGATGCGGACGCTGCTCGACGCCGGCCTGCCGGAGGAGGGCCTGCTGGAGAACTCCCGGGTCATGGGAATCGCCATGTCGCAGGTAGCGGCCTCCAACAACGCGCTCGTCGGCGACGCCATGCTCGAGCCGGGCGACACGGAGCTCGAAGCCGCCCGGCGGTACGTCGCGGCCGCACAGGGACTCACGCCGCTGCTGGGGCCGGCGCTGGAGTACGCGCTGAAGCTCCACCTTCGCGAGCAGCTCCGCCAGGCCGCCGTCGGCTCGGCGCAGCTCGCCGAGGGATCGTTGGCGGGCTCGCAGGAGGTGACCGCGTGCTTCGCGGACCTCGTCGACTTCACGCGCCTCGGCCAGAGCATGGACTTCGCCCAGCTCGCTGCGCTGACGACCCGCCTCGGCGAGCTGGCCCGCGAGGTTTCGCGCCCGCCTGTCCGCCTGGTGAAGATGATCGGCGACGCGGCGATGCTGATCTCGCCCGAGAACGACGCCCTGCTCGAAGCCGCCCTCGACCTGGTTGACGCGGCTGCCACCGAGGGGGAGGGGTTCCCTGCGCTGCGGGCCGGCCTTGCCCGCGGCGAGGCGATCGGGCGCGGTGGGGACTGGTACGGGCACCCGGTGAATCTCGCCAGCCGCATCACCGACTTCGCCTTCCCGGCGAGCGTTCTCTGCGACGAGGCCGTCCACGATGCCGCCGGCGACGGGTTCCGATTCACGTTCGCGGGAGCCCATCGCCTGAAGGGGATCGAGAAACCCGTGAAGCTGCACCGGGTGCGGCGCGCGGAGTCATCTGCGTAACGCTTGCCCGCACTGGACTACTTAAGCGGCGTTGACCGCCGCCTGACAGCTTCGACAGCGTGATCCTCCTCGTCGCCTTCGCATTCATCGCGGGTGCCGGAACGGCGCTCTCTCCCTGCGTGCTCCCGATCCTGCCCGCGATCCTCTCGGCGGGTGTCACCGGGGGGCGGCGACGCCCGCTCGGGATCGTGATGGGCCTGGCGCTCTCCTTCACCTTCGCGACGGTCGCGCTCGTCTACGTCATCGATGCGCTCGGGCTCCCCGACGACATCACCCGCAAGATCGCGATCGTCGTCCTTGCCGGCTTCGGGCTCTCGCTCCTCGTGCCTCCCATCTCGGATCGGATCGAGGCCTACATCCAGCGGCTCGTTCCGGCCCCCTCGCGTCCGGGTCGCGAGGGCTTCGGCGGCGGCATCCTGCTTGGCGCCAGCCTGGGCTTCGTCTACGCGCCGTGCGCCGGGCCGATCCTCGCAGGCGTCATCACCGTCTCCGCCTCGCAGACCTTCACGTTCGGCCGCCTGGCGGTTGCTCTCGCGTACTCGATCGGTTCGGCCGCGGTGCTGTACGTCCTGATCATCGGGGGGCGGCGCATCTCCGATCGGCTGCGCGCCCACCGTGGCCGCGTCCAGATGGCGATGGGGACGGTGATGATCGCCGTGGCGGTGGTCATGGCGACGAACCTCGACGTCCGGTTCGAGAGCTCCATCGCTCAGAGCCTGCCGTCGGCCCTGATCGATCCGGCGAACAGAATCGAGACGGACTCGGCGATCTCGGACAACCTCGCTGACCTGCGCGGGAGCTCCGGCCACGGGCCGGGAAGCTCGCCGGTCGCGGCCACCGCGAGCGCCCCGCTTCCGAACCAGGGGCCCGCACCCGAGTTCACGAACACTCAGCAGTGGTTCAACACGCCGAACGGACAGCCCCTCACCCTCGCGGGACTGCGCGGCAAGGTGGTCCTCGTCGACTTCTGGACCTACACCTGTATCAACTGCATCCGCACGCTTCCCTACCTCGAGGGCTGGTACCAGAAGTACCACCGCGACGGCTTGGAGATCGTCGGGGTCCATACGCCCGAGTTCCCGTTCGAGCGCATCGCGTCGAACGTCGAGCGGGCAATCGGGCAATTCGGGATCACCTACCCGGTGGCCCAGGACAACGAGCTGGGGACCTGGAACGCCTACGCCAACCAGTACTGGCCCGCCGACTACCTGATCGACGCCAAGGGGGACGTCCGCATGGTCCATTTCGGCGAGGGGGGCTACGCCGAGGCCGAGAAGCGGATCCGAGAATTGCTCGCAGAGGCGGGAAGCGCTCCCGGCGGCGGCCGCGCGAAGGTCAGCGCCCAGAAGGCCGACCCGGGGCTCGCGACCCCTGAGACGTACCTGGGAGCTGCCAGGGCGCAGGGGGTTGCCGGAGACCCTCTGCGGCCCGGGACCAGCACGTACCGAGCGTTGCCGCCGCGACAGCTTGGGCTGAACGGGCTCTCGTATGGGGGTAGGTGGACGATCGGCGCCGAGGCGGCGACGGCGGCCGGCGACTCCAGCCTGGAGCTCAGCTTCAAGGCCCGCCGCGTGTTCCTCGTGCTCGGTTCGCCGGGGCAGGCGCGGGACTTACGGGTCGAGCTGGACGGCAGGCCCATTCCTGCGTCGTTGAGCGGCGATGACGTGAAGGGCAGCGCCGCGACGATCACGAGCCAGCGCCTCTACCGGCTGGTCGACCTGCCTCGCGCGGAGAGCCACATCCTGACCTTGAAGTTTGCGCCGGGAATCTCCGGCTACGCCTTCACCTTCGGCTAGCCGGGGCGCTTGGCGGAGAGCACGAGGTTGTAGAAGAGGCCGGGGGGGAGGCGTGGCTCCAACACGGCCGCGTCCACGCGCTGGAGGGCGAGGCAGGTCCGGTAGGCGAACAGCTTCCAGCGCATCGTCAGCTCATCGGGGTCGGCGGTCGCCTCGAGCGAGCGCAGGAGCCAGCCGTAGGCGTTCGATAGCAGCTCCTCGCCGCGCAGGCGGGAGTCGACGAAGCCGGCGCCATCGAGCAGCGAGCTGAGCTGCCCCGGCGTGAAGGCATGGACATCGACCTCGCCCTCGAGCTCGTGGCCGTCGCCATTGCTCGACGGCTCGACGGGGCGAGCGGGAACCCGGACCAGCCGCCTCCATGCCGGGGCGAGCGCGACACCCGCCCGCTTCGGCAGCGCCGCGAGGCGATCGCCGTTGCGCGAGGGCTCGCCGCAGAAGGCGACGGTGCCACCGGGCCGCAGCACGCGATGGAACTCGGCAAAGGCGCGCTCGAGCTTCGGGATGTGGTGAAGGATCGCGTGCCCGCAGACGAGGTCGAAGCTCTCGTCCTCGAACGGCAGCTCCTCCGCTTCGGCGCGGGCGGTCGCGACCTGGACGCCGATCCGCTCTGCAGACGCCGAAAGCGAATCCAGCATCCCCTGAGAGATGTCGGTTGCGGTCGCGCGCTCCACGGCGCCGAGCTGGAGCAGATTGAGGCTGAAGTAGCCGGTTCCGGCGCCGATCTCGAGCGAGTCGCCGAACGGCCGGTCGGGGATGCCGCCGAGCGCCTTCGCGAGCTTCGCGCGGACCTGTTCCTGGCCCATCTCGCCGAGGTCGATGCCCCATTTGAGGTCGTACTCGTGCGCCGCAGCGTCGTGGTAGCGGACGTTGGCGTCCTTTATGTGCTCGGAGGTCGCCGAGGGTGCTGCGGGCGGCATGAGGGCGGCAGCGTAGCCTGTGCCGCCGCGTGGCCCATGCACAGCGAGATCAACCACCCGGCGTGCCGCCGCTGGAGCTGACCGGCGAGCGCACGCTTCCCGACGTCCCGGACGAGAACTACTGGTTCCGGCGCCACCTCGCGGTCTACGAGTGGATCGCCGCGCGAGTCGGCGGCCTGCGGGTTGCCGACCTCGCCTGCGGCGAGGGGTATGGCTCCGACCTCCTCGCGCGGGTCGCGGCCGAGGTGGTCGGCGTCGACGCCAACCCCGAGGCGCACGAGCATGCCAACCTCCGCTACCGGCGCCCGAACCTGCGTTTCGAGCGCAGCCTGGTCGAGGAGTTCGCCGGTCCGTGCGACGCCGTCGTCTTCCTGCAGACGATCGAGCACATCCACGACCCCGGTGCGCTCTGCGAGAAGATCGCCGCGGCGGCGCCGGTCGCCTACATCTCCACGCCCAACCGCCTGACGCTGGCCCCCCCGGGGGCCGAGAAGTCCGGCAACCCGTGGCACCTGCGCGAGTACACCCTGGGCGAGTACCGGGCACTCCTCGAGCCGTGGTTCTCGCGGGTCGAGATCGTCGGCGTCTTCCACGCACGAAAGCTCCGTCTCCACGAGTTCGCGATCCGCGCCGGCTGGGACCGCGTTCACCCGGCGCTGCGGATCACGAAGCCGTTCTACTCGCGGTTCGTCCCGGCAATCAGCTCCTCCGACTTCCGGCTCGACTCCGAGAATCTGGACAAGGCGCTGGACTTCTTAGCCATATGCCGAGGTTGAACAGACCCGACGGCACCGGAGGCGGAGCCGAGGATGCCGGCGGCAGTGGTTCGAAGGGCGACCTTGCGATCGTCCTTCACTCGCACATGCCGTACGTGGAGGGCTTCGGGACGTACCCGTTCGGCGAGGAGTGGCTGTTCGACGCCGTGGTGCGCTCGTACCTGCCGGTGCTCGAGGTGGCAGAGCGGATGACCGTGACCGTGACGCCGGTCCTGGCCGACCAGCTGGAGGCTCCTGGTGTCGCCGAGCGGCTGGTGGCCTTCGTCGACGAGCTCCGAGCGTCGACCTGTGAGGCGGATGGCGCGGAGATGCCGGCGAACCTGGGAGAGGCGGCGTTCGAGGACGCGTGCCTCTCGGAGGCCAAGCGCTACCGCGATGCGCTGGCGAGGCTGGAGGCGCTGGGCGGAGACCCGCTCCAGGCCTTCTGCGAGCCCGCCACCGCGGGCCGGATCGAGCTCGCCGCGTCGTCGGCGACCCATGCGGTCCTGCCGCTGCTGGCGACGCTCGCGGGGCGGCGAGTGCAGATCGACGCCGGGCTTCGCTCCCACGCCCGCCGTTTCGGCAAGGCCGCGGGCTTCTGGCTTCCCGAATGCGCCTACGAGCCCGGCCTGGAGCGGCTGCTCGCCGAGCGCGGGCTTCAGTGGTTCGTCTCCGACCAGAGCGAACACGGAGCGCCGCTCGACGCGCTGGCGCCGGTTGCGACTGCGGCGGGCCCCGTTGCCTTCACCATCGACTGGGAGGCCGTCTCCTGGCTCTGGTCGCTCCAGGGCTACCCGTCCGATCAGGCGCACCGTGACTTCCACCGCCAGTCTCTGCGTGGTGCGCGGCCGTGGTCCATCGGCGGCGGGGTCTACGACCCGGCGGCGGCCGACGCCGCGGCGGCCCGCCAGGCAAACGAGTTCCTGGCCGCAATCGCCGAGCGCCTGGAGCGCTTCGCCGCCGAGCGAGGACGGCGCGGGCTTGTCGTCTTCGCCATCGACACCGAGCTGCTCGGCCACTGGTGGTGGGAGGGACCGCAGTGGCTTCGCGAGGTGGTCCTTCGGGCCGAGGGTCACGGCGTCGAGCTCGTCACGCTGTCCCAGGCGCGCGCTCGTCATGTGCCGGAGGAGCGGCCGCTTCTCGCGTCCACATGGGGGGAGGAGAAGGATCTCCGCACCTGGGATTCTCCCGAGGTCGCTGACCTCGCGTGGGCCGCGCGCCGCCTCGAGCTGCGGCTGCTGCGCGCGCTGGGCGACGGCCTTGTCGACGGCGCGGCGGAGCGAGCCGTGCGCGAGCTCCTCGCGCTTCAGGCCAGCGACTGGGCGTTCCTCGACCGCCGCCGGCAGGCGGGGGACTACCCATTCCAGCGGGCCACGGACCACGCTCAGGCGATGCTGGAGGCCATACACTCCGTCGATCCGCCAGAGGGGTCGCTACGCAACCTGGCGCCCGACTTGAGCCTGTCGCCGCTACTCGAGCCCTGAGAGCCATTCGACCATCGAATCAGCCGCCGTGACCCGCGTTCTCATTCTCAGCTGGGAGTACCCGCCGCTCATCGAGGGCGGGCTCGCACGTCACGTGCGGAAGCTCTCCGAGGGCCTCGTCGAGCGCGATGTCGAGGTGCACGTCCTGACCCGAGGCGGCGAGGAGTCGCCGCCCGAGGACGAGGTTGGCGGCGTCCACATCCATCGTGTGCTCGAGCCCAAGCGACCGACGGATCTCGGGGAGTTCGTTGCCTGGGTCGAGCGGATGAACTCGGACATGCTCGCTGCGGGCGTTGACCTGGGCGACCGCTTCGACTTCGACCTCGTCCACGGGCACGACTGGCTCGTCGCGATGGCCGGCGATCACCTCGCGCGGCGGTTCAACAGCCCGCTGGTGACGACGATCCACGCAACGGAGCACGGCCGCCACCAGGGCTGGGTCGACAAGCACCCGCAGTCCTACATCCACGGCGTCGAGCGCTGGATCACCAACCGCGCCGATCAGGTGATCGTCTGCTCCTTCTACATGCGCGAGCAAATCGCCGACATCTTCGGAGTCGACCGTGACCGGGTCGAGGTGATCTGGAACGGAATCGACCCGGAGGACCTGCAGCCCGCGGCCGACGCCGAGCTCGAGCGGCTGCGTGAGCAGTTCGCGGCACCCGACGAAAAGCTGGTGCTGCTGATCGGCCGCCTCGTCTACGAGAAGGGATTCCAGCTCGCGCTCGAGGCGATGCCGGCGCTGATCGAGCGCCAGCCGGGTACGCGCTTCCTCGTCGCGGGATCGGGAACCCACGAGCAGGAGTTGCGCCGCCAGGCGTCGGAGCTCGGCCTGATGGAACACGGGACCTTTCTGGGGTGGATGGGAGACGACGTTCTCCACTCGCTCTACCGGATCGCCGACGTTTGCGCGGTGCCTTCGATCTATGAGCCCTTCGGCCTCGTCGCGCTCGAGGCCATGGCCTCGGGTTGCCCGTGCATCGTCGCCGACACGGGGGGCCTGCGCGAGGTCGTCCCCCACGACGAGGCCGGCCTTCGCTTCACCGCGAGCGACCCGGATTCACTCGTGGAGATGGTCGAGCGCGTTTTCCGCGACAACGACCTTCGCGATCGCCTGATCGCCGACGCTTCCGAGCACGTGCTCCGCTTCGACTGGGCCGACGTGGCCGAGCGAACGGCGGCGGTCTACGGCGGGCTGCTGCCCGCGGCCGACCGCCGGTCCTGAGCCTGAGTCAGGCCGGCTCGACCGGATCGGGCCAGCGGAGCCTTTCCGGGGCGTCCCGCATTCGAATGACTCGGGCCGGCACCCCACCGACCACGGAATTGGCGGGCACGTCCTTCGCCACCACCGCGTTCGTTCCGACGACGGAGTTGTCGCCGACCCTGACCCCGCGCAGGACACAGGTCCCGTAGCCGATCCAGACGTTCGAGCCGACCTCGACGTCGCGCATGTAGATCCCCTGCTGGCGGATCGGGCGCTCGACCTCGACGATGCCGTGGTCGAAGTCGATGAACATCGCCCGGTCCGCGATCACGCATTGCTGGCCGATCCGGATCCGCCGGTAGGCCGAGATCGTGCACTCCTGCCCCATCACGGTCTTCGCCCCGATCTCCACGACGCCCTCGTGACAGCGGATCTTCGTTCCGTCGCCGATCCAGGTGAAGCGCCCGAACCGCACCTTGCCGCGCTTGGCGATCTGGATCTCGAGCCCGCGGCCGAAGAACACCGGCCCGTCGGTCTCCCAGCGCCAGCCGGCCGGGGTGAGAAGGCGCCGCCAGAGGTAGCGCCAGTAGAGCCGCGCGTACTTGCGGTTGAGCATCCTGTTGCGCGCGAGGAAGCGGATCGTTTTGACCATCGCGGGCGGACTCTAGACTCGCCTCCATGCCCGAGGCGGCGAAATCGACCGACGCATCCCTCGCCCAGCGCGTGCTTGCCGGCGAGGAACGCGCGCTCGCGCGCGCGATCAGCCTCGTGGAGAACCGGGATCCCGAGGGCGACAGGCTGGTCGCCGAGCTCTTCCCAAGCACCGGGAAGGCCCGGATCGTCGGTCTCACCGGCCCGCCTGGGGTCGGCAAGAGCACCCTCATCGGCGCCCTCACCGCCGAGCTTCGCAAGCACGACCGTGAGGTGGGCGTGTTGTCGATCGACCCCTCCAGCCCGTTCACCCACGGCGCCGTGCTGGGCGACCGGATCCGCCTTTCCGACCACTTCCTGGACCCTGGAGTCTTCATCCGCTCGATGGCCACGCGGGGCTCGCTCGGGGGGCTCGCCGAGGCGGCGCTGCAGGCGGCGCTGCTGATGGACGCGGCGGGCAAGGACGACGTGCTGGTCGAGACGGTCGGCGTCGGCCAGGCCGAGGTGGACGTCGTCGATCACGCGGACACGGTCGTCCTGGTGCTGATGCCGGGCTCGGGCGACTCGATTCAGGCGCTGAAGGCCGGCGTGATGGAGATCCCCGACGTGATCGTCGTCAACAAGAGCGAGCATCCGCTCGCCGACACGATGGTGCGCGAGATCCGCTCCGTTCTCGCAATCGGCCCGAAGCTCAGCTGGCGTGTGCCGATCGTTCGCACCGAGGCGATGAACGGAGTCGGGATCGAGGAGCTGCTGGAGGCGATCGATGCGCACCGCGAGCACATCGAGTCGGAGGGAACTCTCGCCGAGCGGCGGGCGCGCAACCTGCGCGCCGAGGTGCTGGGAATCGCTGCGGCGCGGCTGCGGCGAAAGCTCGACCAGCGTGCCGAGACCGACCCCGAGTGGAGCGGCCTGCTCGAGCGTGTCGTGCGGCGGGAGATCGATCCCGCGACCGCGGCGCGCGAGTTGCTGGAAAGGGATCCCGATGGCTGATGCCCCCGCGTCGCCGGAGGACAGCCTGAGCTGGGCCGGATATCAGCTCGACGATCGCGCTGGCGAGGCGCTCGGCAAGGTCGAGGGTGTCCTGATCGACGCTCAAAACGGTTCGGTCGAGTGGCTGCTGCTTCGATCCAGCCGCTTTGGGCAACGGGCGCTCGTTCCGGCCCGCGACGCGGTGGCTGCGGTCGACCGGGTCTGGGTGCCGTTCGACGGCGAACAGATCCGCTCCGCCCCCAAGGTTTCGGGAACTGGCCTGACGCAGGCCGACGAGCTGGCGCTCCTGGCCCACTACGGGCTCGCAGGCCCCGCGGGCCGGGCGGGCGAGCTCGCCCAGCGCGACCCCCAAGCGGTCACCTCACGGCCCGCCTAGGCGCGTCGGAGGAGCTACTCGCCTAGCAGCCGAGCTGGCGGGCGATGACCATCTGCATCACCTCGTCGGTGCCCTCGCCGATGGTCAGCACCTTTGCGTCGCGGTAGAAGCGGCACACCGGGTACTCCTCGATGTAGCCGTAGCCGCCATGGATCTGCACGGCCTCCTCGGTCGCTCGTACCGCGAGCCGGCCGGTCTTCAGCTTCGCCTGCGCCGCGGTGAGCGTGAACGCCTCGCCACGGTCCTTCTGGACCGCCGCGCTGTAGGTCAGCAGCCGGGCGGCTTCGATCTCGGTGGAGATGTCTGCGAGCTTCATCTGGATCGCCTGGAAGCGAGAGATCGGCTGCCCGAATGCCCGCCGCTCCTTCGCGTAGGCGAGCGCCTCGTCGAGTGCGCCCTGGGCAAGCCCCAGGCCCATCGCAGCGACCCCGATCCGGCCGCCGTCGAGGATGTGGAGGACGTTCTTGAAGCCCTCGCCGCGGCGCCCGAGCAGGTTCGACTCCGGCACCCGGCAGTCGGCGAACGACAGCGGCCGCGTGTCGGAGGCGTTCCAGCCCATCTTCCGGTACTGCTCGCCCAGCTCGTATCCGGGGGTGCCGTTGGGAACGATGATGTTCGAGATCTCGCGCCCGTTGCCCCCGTCGCCGGTGACCGCGGTGATCGTCACGCAGCCGGTGATGTCCGTTCCTGCGTTGGTGATGAACTGCTTGGCCCCGTCGATCACCCACTCCCCGTCCTCCAGCTTCGCGCGCGTTCGGGTGGCGCCGGCGTCGGAGCCGGCCTCGGGCTCGGTCAGCCCGAAGGCCGCGAGGCGCTCTCCCGAGCAGAGGCTGGGTAGCCACTCGGACTTCTGCTCGTCGGTGCCCCAGAGGTTGATGGGCATCGTCCCCAGCGACGTGTGCCCGGCGACGGTGATGCACACGGACGCGTCGACCCGCGCGAGCTCCTCGATCGCCAGCGCGTAGGAGAGCGTGTCGGCGCCGCCGCCTCCGTACTCCTCCGGAAAGGGGATCCCCATCAGGCCGAGCTTGCCCAGCTTGGCCACGATCTCGTAGGGGAACGTCTTGGTGCGATCGAGCTCTCCGGCGACCGGCGCGACCTCCTCGCGCGCGAACTCGCGCACGGTGTCGCGCAGCAGGCGCTGCTCGTCGCTCAGCTCGAAGTCCACGCCGGGAATCTACTTGTGGCAGATCGCCGTGACGGTGAACGGGAACGTCTTCCCGCTGATGTTGACCTTCTGGATGCTCGCGCTCCACGCTGTTTGGGTGGAGTCGAAGGAGTTGACGACGAGCGCCTGCTTTCCGAACGGCCCAGCCTGCGCGATGCCCCCGCCGACGATCCACTCGCCGTTGGGGCATTGCCGGAGGCCGTCGTTGCTCGGGAAGGCAGCCTTGAAGCCTCGCGACAGGTAATGGAGACCGCCCGCCTTCCCGCAGCTCGCGTACGCGGTCGCATGCTGGCCCGCCTGGGTCATCGTGTCGATGGCGATCTTCCAGCCGTCGTCAGGCGTCGAGCCCTTGTCACCGGAGTCAAATGGGGCGGTCGCGACGAGTCGCTGAGCGCCGGGGAAAGTGCTTTCGCTCAGCGCCCCACCGCCGAGAACGTGCTTGCTGGCGGGACACGTGGCCTTGATCACCGTCCGCTTGTCGTCCGGGGTCGCCTGCGTCTTCTTCTCGTATCCAAGAGCCCTGACCTTCCCGCAGACGGCGTGCTCGGTGTAGCTGCGCTGCCCCGAGACCGAGCCGATGTCATCGACCACCACGCGCCAGCTGTCGAGCTTCGGCGTGCCCGGAATCTGGTCCAGCGGTCCCGACGAGTTGGCGAACAGAGTGCCGAAACCCCCGCCGCCGATCTCGAACCCGCCGCCGAAAGGCGACGGAGTCCCCGGGGATGTCGGACACGGGTGGTAGGAGTCGACCGAGTTCTGCGCGGGAGGGTCGACGGTGGTGGTTGTGGTGTTCCCCTCGTAGGCGAGGTGGAGCTTCCCCAACCCGGCGCCGCTGGCCGCGGCGGGCAGGCAGACGGCCAGCGCCAGCGCCCCCAGCGATGCGATGCGAAGTGGTCCGCGCGAGAGCTTCACCGCCACGAGTCTACGATCCGCGGCGATGGCGAGCGAAGAACAGGCCGGCGCCCGGCCCGCGCGCCGGCTGCCCCGCCGCAAGCGGGCGGCCACGACCGAGGTCCGTCTCGGGCGCCGGCGCTCTGACGGCGTCGCGCCGAGCCTCTACGTCTGGGTCGAGCGGGGGGTCGAGCGGCGCCCCCGGGTCGCCGCCGCGCTGCGCGGGCGCATCGTCTTTCGCTTCGAGGAGAACCTCTCGCCGCTGCTGCTCAACTTCGGCGACGGTCTGATCGAGGTCTCCGATGCAGATCTCGCGGCCCCTGATCTGACGGTGTCCGGGCGCCTGCCCGACATCGTCGCGCTGGCCACCGCCCCGCACGTGCTCGGCGTCCCGAACCCTGTGCGCCCGAGGGGGCTCTCGGCGATCCTGCGGCTCTCCAGCGGACGGGTGGCGATCGAGGGCGACCGCGGCCTGGCGTTGCGTCTGATTCGCCTCCTGGCGCTCTAGGCGGCCAGCTCGCGGGCCAGCGCGACCAGCAGGCGAACCCCGTATCCGGTTGGGCCGTTGCCGACGTACTCGCGGCCTACGTCCCAGGAGGTCCCCGCGATGTCGAGGTGCACCCAGGGCTTGCCGCCGACGAACTCCTCCAGGAACGACGCGGCATAGATGGTTCCAGCCTTCCGCTTCGATGCGGCGTTCGTCAGGTCGGCCACCTTGCCCTTCGTCAGCTCCTTGTACTCGGCGTGCAGCGGCAGCCGCCAGGCGAGCTCGCCCGTTGCATCGGCGGCCACGCCCACGCGGGCGGCCCAGTCGTCGTCGTTCGAGATCAGCGCTGCGTATGTCGAGCCGAGCGCGACGAGGACGGCGCCCGTCAGGGTCGCCAGGTCGATGACGCGGTCGGCCTCCATGTCGCGAACGCAGTAGGTCAGCGCGTCGGCGAGGATCAGCCTGCCCTCGGCATCGGTGTTGTTCACCTCCACCGTCTTGCCGTTGAGCTGGGTGATGATGTCGCCGGGGCGCATCGAATGGCCGCTCGGCATGTTCTCCGTCGCCGGGACGACGGCGACGAGATCCACCTTCAGCTCGAGCTCGGCGATCGCCGCAAAGCCCTCCAGCACCGCCGCGGCGCCCGACATGTCCATCTTCATCTCCTGCATCCCGCCCGCGGGCTTGATCGAGATGCCACCCGAGTCGAACGTGACGCCCTTGCCGACCAGCCCGACCGTCTCCTGGCCGCCGCCTGTGTAGCGCAGGGCGATCAGGCACGGCTCAGCGTGGGAGCCGCTCGCGACCGCGGCCAGGCCGCCCATTCCGCGCTCGACGATCTCCTCGCGGCCGAGCACCTCGACGCTGACCGTTTCGTGCGCCGCGGCGATCTCTCGCGCGCGCTCGGCGAGGTCCTCGGGCCGCAGCACGTTCGCGGGCAGGCTCTGCAACTCGCGGGCCCTGTTCGCGGCCTCGGACGCCACTCGCGCGGCCTCGACGTCAGCGCCTACCCCAGCCTCGTCGACACCGGCAAGCAGAAGCGTCTCGAGCGTGGGAGGGGTGGGGTTCTCGGGATCGCGCGAGCGGAAGCGGTCGAAGCGGTACGAGGCGAGGACCGTCCCCTCCACCAGGGCCGCGGCGACGACGCCGGCTCCAACGCTTGCGACAGGAGGGGCCCATGCGAGACGCAGGGCGTCGAGCCGGCCCGCCTCCCTACCTGCGATCGCCGCGGCAACCCGCAGGCGCTCGGCGTTCAGGTCCTGCTCTTTGCCGAGGCCGACGATGAGGTGGCGGCGTCCATCCTCGAGATGGAGGGTGGTCGTCTTCTTGAAGGCCGCCTTGACGTCGCCTGCGCCAGGCGCCGAGGCGATCGCCGCGGGCAGCTCGTCACCCTCGCTGAGCCCGGTCACGAAGAGGTCGGCCTCGGCCTCTGCGAGCGGGCTTTTCGTGACTTCGATCTGCATCGCGGGCCACCTTATTGCCTATCCGGCCAGGGAATCGCACACCGACCGGATCGGCACTTATCTAGCATTCAGGTACCACCCTTCTCGTCCGCCGCAGCGGCCGCCCCGCGAATCGAAAGGCTCAGATGTCGAACTCAGTCATCCTCGGTACTGCCCGCACCCCGTTCGGAAAGATGGGCGGGGCGTTTGCGTCGCTCGACGCGATCAAGCTCGGCAGCGCCGCGATCGAGGCAGCGCTCGAGCGCTCAGAGGTGGCCGCCGACCAGGTTCAGCAGGTCGTCTTCGGCCAGGTCCTGCAGGCGGGCCAGGGTCAGATTCCCTCGCGCCAGGCGCAGATCCAGGCCGGGATCCCGAAGGAGGTCCCCTCGGAGACGATCAACAAGGTGTGCGCCTCGGGAATGCGGGCCATCGGAGTCAGCGACCTGGCGATCCGGGCCGGCGAGCTCGACGTGGGCGTTGCGGGAGGGATGGAGTCGATGTCCGGCGCTCCCTACCTGCTGCCGGGCGCCCGGTTCGGGTTTCGCATGGGCGACGTCACGGCGATCGACGCGATGACCCACGACGGCCTTACCAACCCCTTCACGGGCAAGCAGATGATCAACGAGGCCAGCGAGGTCTCGAACGAGCTCGAGATCACCCGCGCGGACATGGATCGCTGGGCCGCCCGCTCGCACCAGCTCGCCGCGAAGGCCACCGAGGAGGGGTTGCTCGCGGAGGAGATCGTCCCGGTCACGGTGAAGGTCAAGAAGGAGGAGCGCGAGGTCGCCGCCGACGAGGCGATCCGCCCCGACACGACGATCGAGACGCTCGCCAAGCTGCCGGCCATCGGGGGCGAGAACGCGACGCACACGGCCGGCAACGCGCCGGGCGTCAACGACGGCGGGGCGGCGGTCGTGATCGCGTCCGAGGAGTGGGCGCAGGCGAATGGCCACGAGCCGTTTGCCCGCGTGGTCTCCTACGGCGCGGTCGCCGACGACTTCGCATACCTCGCGCGCACCCCCGCGAAGGCCGCGAAGGTGGCCCTTGACAAGATCGGCAAGACCGCCGCCGATGTGGATCTCTGGGAGATCAACGAGGCGTTTGCCTCGGTGGCGCTCAACTCGCTGCGGATGCTCGGGGTCGACGAGGACAGGGTCAATGTCAACGGCGGCGCGATCGCGCTGGGCCATCCGATCGGCGCCTCGGGCGCCCGGATCGTCGGCGCCCTCGTCCACGAGCTGCGCCGCCGCGGCGGCGGGCTCGGCGTCGCGGCCATCTGCTCAGGTGGCGGCCAGGGCGACGCCATAGTGCTGGAGGTCAACGGCGGCTAGCGCGGCCGATAAGGGCGGCGGCGTGGCCGCTGCTTTCTTCGACCTCGATAAGACCCTGATGGCGGGCTCGTCGGGGATGGTGTGGGCGCGGGTATCGCGCGAGGCCGGGCTGCTGCCGCGATCGCTGATGGCGCGCTGGGCGGTGGACCACCTGCGCTACCGGCTGCGCGGCGCCAGCGACGAGGCGGCCGCCGAGGTGATGAAGCAGGTGAAGGACTTCATGCTCGGGGTCAAGGTTCGCGACCTGGAGCGCCTCGGCCCGATGGTCATCGCGGGCGTCCTGCCTCGCATCAACCCGCAGATGCTCGCCGAGGTCCACACGCATCAGGACGCCGGCCGCGAGACCTTCATCGTCAGCGCCGCCGGGAGCTACGTCGTCGAGGAGCTGGCGCGGGTGCTCGGCATGACCGGCGGGATGGGCACCGGGTACGAGATCCGCGACGGCTCGTTCACGGGCGAGCTGGAGGGCCCGTTCATGTATGGGCCGGGCAAGGTTGAGGCAATGCGCTCGCTCGCTGCCGAGCGAGGGATAGACCTGGCGGAGTCGTGGGCCTATTCCGACGCCGCGTCGGACCTGCCGATGCTCCGGGCCGTTGGCAATGCCGTCTGCGTGAATCCCGACCCGCAGCTCCTCGCCGTGGCCCGCGAGGAGGGCTGGCGAGTGATGCGATTCGACAAGCTGGGCCGCCGGCTCGCGATCGCCGGAGCCGCTCTGAGCGCTGCCGCTGCCGGCGCTGTGGGCACGGTGCTCGCCTCGCGTCGGCGCCGCTCGTAGACTTTCCCAATGGCCGTCGAGCCCGAGGCACGCCGCCGAGCCCACCAGTGGCTCGATGAGGTCTACGCCCAGCAGAGCGAGCGCGAGGCGCTCTTCGAGACCCTCTCGGGCGAGCCGGTCAAGCCCCTCTACGGCCCCGAGGACGGCGCCGAGCGCGATCACGAGCGCGAGATCGGCCTGCCCGGCGAGTATCCGTTCACCCGC
>JAWVFH010000014.1:0-2591 GCA_033856255.1 Solirubrobacterales bacterium
GCCGTCTCGTTGCTGCTCGTCGCCGCGACGGCAGCGTCGGCGGCGCCCGCGAGCGCCGCGAGCTGGAGCCCGGAGAATCCCGTCGCCGGCGACACCGTCACCGTGAGCGGACTCGGCCGCGAGTGCCCCAACAACGTGGGGGCCACGTACACCGGCAGCTTCGCGATCCGCAACTCGAACGGGACCTATACGACCGTCGCCTCCGGCCCGGCCGGCACGTCCCCGCAGGGCGTGAGCTACAACGCCCAGCTCTCCCAGGCGGGCGACTACAGGGCCTCGATCGACGCCTACTGTCCCGCCCCTGCAAACGACCACCGGGTCGACTCCACCACGTTCCCGGTCGGGGCGGGCCTGGGCGGCAGCATCTCTGTGTCCCCCGACCCGCCCACGATCAACCAGCCCGCGAACTTCTCGGGGGCGGCGACGGGTGGCAACGCCGGCTACACCTTCACGTGGGACCTGAACAACGACGGGACCTTTGGCGACTCGGACTCGCGGACACCCGCCTACACGTTCACGACCTCCGGCCCGCACGACGTCAGCGTGCGGATCACCGACGCCGGCGGGGTTGACGGCAACCCGAACCCTTCCCACACGAAGACGGTCACCCGAACGATCAACGTCAGCGCGCAGTCGTCGCCGGGACCTCCCCCTCCGCCCCCGTGCGTCAAGCGTGTCGTCTTCAAGCTCTCGGAGTTCAAGACGACCGGCTGCTTCACCCAGACGGCGTCCTCGCCGGACCGCTGGGAGACGACGTCGGCGATCACGCTCAACGGCATCTCCCTGCCGGACTACGGGCAGACCTTCCAGATCACGGGGCCAACGACCGGAGAGGCCGGCGGCCACCTCACCGCCCCCAACTCGACGATGAAGCTCGACAAGCTCACGGTCTTCTCGGGCAACATCGACTGGTCGCTGCCCGACGGGGGCCCGGGCCAGGAGGCCGCGCTCCCCGGCCGCAGCTTCGCGATCGCCGCCGGAGCGACGATGCTCGGGCTCAAGCTGCGCGGCTCGGTCGCGCTCGAGCTCGGCCAGGACGCGGGTAACACCTACTACGCGGACTTGCCGGTGAACATCGAGCTTCCGGCGTCGTTCAAGGCGGGCCCCGACCCCCGGTTCGGCAGCGTGACCGGTGCGGCGTCGGTGCGCGTCGACGACTCCGGGGTGCACTACAACGGCCTACAGCTCAAGGCCAAGGACGTCTGGCTCGGCCGGCTGAAGGTCCGCAGCGTCTGCTTCTCCTACATCCCCATCGGCGGCGCGTCGACCACCCCGTGCGACCCGCCGGCCTTCGGCGACGATCCGACGCTCCTGGCCAAGCCCGGCGGCGATGCGCCGTTCATCCAGTGCAACTCCGACCCAACCACGAACCGGTGGGACGCCAGCGCCGAGATCGAGGTGCCGACCGGCCTGCAGGTGGGGGCCTTCGGCGGCCTCGCCAACGGTCAGATCTCCAGTCTCGGTGCGTCCATCGACAACCTGGGCAGGCGGGTCCCGCTCGCCGAGGGCGTCTACCTCGACCACGTCGCGTTCGGGCTGTGCCTCAGCCCGCCGCCATTCAAGATCAGGGCCAACGCCGGCGCCAACTTCCTCGGCAACAAGAACCTCGTCAGCATCGACGGCGGCTTCACCTACACCGACACGTTCGGCTCCACTCCCTGGAGCTTCCTGCTCGACGGGAGCGTCAAGGTCGGCGACCTGCCGATCGGCAGCGGGACGCTTGGCTTCAACGGGCGCAGCCAGGTCGACTTCGGGCTCAAGGCCGGCGTCGACGTGCTGGACGGCGCCGCGAGCCTCAGCGCCGAGGTCTCGGGTTGGGTCGATCCGCCGCGCAGCCAGTGGGTCGTGAGCGGCTCGGGCCGAGGTTGTCTGGGCAACGCCTGCGCGGAGGCCAGTGGCACGCTCTCGAGCGTCGGGGTGGCAGGTTGCGTCACCGTGGGCAACTCGCTGCCGACCTACGACCTCGTCATCCCGCTCGACGGGCGCGCGCCGTTCCTGGACACCCGCACCTATAAGCTGACCGCCGGCTTCGGCTACGTCTGGGGCGCCTCGTCGGCGGACTTCCTGGGCGGGTCATGCAACTTCGCTCCCTATCGGCCCACGCGCTCCTTCGCGCTCAAGACGGCCGCCGGCGGTCGCGCGCTCGGCTTCCGCGTCGCTCGGCGCACGAAGGCCGTCTCGCTGCGAATCCACGGCAGCAACGGGCCGCCCAAGGTGGTCATTCACGGACCTCACGGCATGGTCATCACTTCGCCGGTGAGCGAGAACGCGGTACTCCGCAAGGGCAGATACCTGATCGCCGAGAACAAGACGAACGGCACCACCAACGTGGTGCTGGTCCGGCCCGCCGCGGGCACGTGGACCGTCAGCCGCGCTCCCGGCTCGAAGTCGTCGCCGACCCGAATCGACCGCGCGAGCCTCGAGTCGCCGCCGACGTTCGGGGCGCGCGTGCTGGCCAAGGGAGCGTCGCGCACATTGCGCGTCGCCTACTCGGTGCCGAATGGAGCGGTCGTGAAACTCGTCGAGCACGCGAAGGGCATCAACCGCATCCTCACCCCCCGGCTCAGCGGTCGCCGGTGTCCCGGCCTCCC
>JAWVFH010000015.1:0-23469 GCA_033856255.1 Solirubrobacterales bacterium
CGGCGAACTGCATCTCCGCGATGGGTCGCATGCCGACGACCGCCGCGCCGATGGCGGTCCCGATGATCCCGGACTCGGCGAGGGGCGTGTCCATCACCCGGTCGGAGCCGAACTCGTCGATGAAGCCGTCGGTCACCTTGAAGGCGCCGCCGAAGACCCCGATGTCCTCGCCCATGAGCAGGACGCGCTCGTCGGCGCGCATCTCCTCGCGCAGCCCGTCGGAGATCGCCTGGAGGTAGGTGCGCGTGCTCATCGGGAGAACCCCGACCAGGGCGCGCCGCCGTCGCCCAGCTCGACCGCCTCGTCGGCGAAGACGCCGTCGGTCGCGGTGGCGGGGTCCGGCATCGGCATGGTCTCAATGCTCCCCGACATGGCGCTGGTCGCCACCGGGATGGCGCTCGCCTTCAAGCTCCGCAAGGAGCCGCGGGTGGCGATGACCTACTTCGGCGAGGGCTCGACCGCCAACGGCCAGTGGCACGAGGCGATGAACTTCGCCGGGATCCACCGGCAGCCGGTCGTCTTCGTGCTCGAGAACAACGGCTTCGCCTACTCGACCCCTAACGAGCTCGAGTTCGCGGTCGACCCGGTCGAGCGGGCGGCGACCTACGGCTTCCCCGGGGTGCTGGTCGACGGCAACGACGTCGAGGCCGTGTTCGAGGCCTCGCGGATCGCCGTCGAGCGCGCCCGCGAGGGCGGCGGACCGACCCTGATCGAGTGCCGGACGATGCGCATGCACGGCCACGGCGCCCACGACGACATGAGCTACGTCCCGGAGGAGCTGCGTCAGGAGTGGGCGGATCGCGACCCGATCGAGCGCTACGGCGAGCGGCTCGTGTCCGACCACGGGTTCGAGGCCGCCGAGGTCGAGACGATCCGAGCCGACGTCAAGGCCTACGTCGACGAGTGCGGGCAGACGGCGCTCGCCTCGCCGATGCCCGATCCGGACGGGGCGACGGCCGGGGTGTTCGCCGAGCAGCCGACGGCGCTCGGCGACGGCCAGGCACCCTGGTCCCACTGGGCTTCCGAGAGGAGCGCCGCCTGATGCCCGCCGAGATGACATATCTGGAGGCGATCTCCGACGGGCTGCGCGAGGAGATGCGCCGCGACGACTCGGTATTCTGCATGGGCCAGGACATCGGCAACTTCGGGGGCGCGTTCAAGGTCACCGACGGGTTCGTCGAGGAGTTCGGCGGCGACCGGGTGCTCGACGCGCCGCTGGCCGAGAACGCGATCATCGGCACCGCGGTCGGCGCCGCGGTCGAGGGTTTGAGGCCGGTCTGCGAAATGCAGTTCGCCGACTTCATCGCCTGCGGCTTCGATCAGCTCGTCAACGTCGCCGCCAAGCTCCACTACCGGCAGGGCGTCGCCGTGCCGATGGTCGTCCGGCTGCCCTCGGGCGGCGGGTTCTCCGGCGGGCCGTTCCACTCGCAGAACCCGGAGGCCTGGTTCCTGCAGGCGCCGGGCCTGAAGGTGGTCGCGCCGGCGACGGCCGCCGACGCCAAGGGCCTGCTGACGGCGGCGATCCGCGACCCGAACCCGGTCTGTTACCTCGAGCACAAGGGCCTGTATCGCTACGTCAAGGGCGAGGTCCCCGAGGGCGAGCACATGGTCGAGCTCGGCAAGGCGCGGATCGCGCGGGAGGGCGAGGAGATGACCGTGATCACCTACGGATCCGGCGTCCACCTCGCGCTCGAGGCCGCCGAGGCGCTCGACGAATCGATCGAGGTGATCGACCTGCGCTCGCTCTGTCCACTCGACACGGAGGCGATCCTCGCCAGCGCCCGCAAGACGGGCAAGGTGCTCGTCGCCCACGAGGCGACGCAATCGTGCGGGGTAGCGGCGGAGGTCGCCGCGCTGGTCGCAGCCGAGGCCTTCGAGGACCTCGACGCGCCGGTGCGGCGGCTCACCGCCCCGGACGTGCCGATCCCGTTCAGCCCGCCGCTCGAGCAGGCCGTCCTGCCGCAGCTCGAGGACATGAAGGAGGCGTGCGATGAGCTCCTCAAGTACTGATCAGCTGGTGCGCGTCGAGATGCCCAAGATGGGCATCTCGGTCTCCGAGGGCACGATCCTCGAGTGGCGCAAGCAGCCCGGCGACTGGGTGGAGGCCGACGAGACGATCGCCGACGTGACCACCGACAAGGTCGACGTCGAGATCCCCTCCCCCGCCAGCGGCCGGATCGCGCGGCTGGTCGTGCAAGCGGGCGAGACCGTGCCGGTCGGCGAGCCGATCGCCGAGATCGACGCCTCGGCAGCCCCCGGTCAGGCTCACCCCGACGAGGACCGCGCCGTGACCTCGACGGAGGATGAGTCTGACCGCTCCGGGTTCATCTCGCCGGTGGTCCGCCGCATCGCCGACAAGCACGACATCGACCTCCAGCAGGTCGAAGGCACCGGAATCGGCGGGCGGATCCGCAAGAAGGACGTGCTGGCACACGTGGGCGACGGTCACCAAAAGGAGGCTGCGCCCGTCCTTCACAGCGATTCCCCTTACCGACCCGACGAGCCCGAGACGGGTGACCGGCGCGAGCCGATGTCGCCGATGCGCCAGGCGATCGCCCGGCACATGCTCGAGAGCCGCCGAACCGCTGCGCACTGCACGACGATCGTCGAGGTCGACATGGGCGAGGTGGCCAAGCGCCGCAAGGAGCTGAAGACCACCTACCTCGCGTTCGTCGCGCGGGCGACCGTCGCCAGCCTCGCGGAGTTCCCGATCCTGAACTCGTCGATCGAGGGCGATGACATCGTCCGCCACGACGACGTCAACCTCGGGATCGCGGTGGCGCTCGACGACGGCCTGATCGTCCCGGTGATCCCGAAGGCGCAGCGCCTCAGCGTCCAGGGCCTCGCCGAGTCGATCGTCGACCTCGCCGAGCGGGCGCGCTCCAAGCGTCTGGAGCCCGACGAGGTCCATGGCGGCACGTTCACGATCACCAACCCGGGCCAATTCGGCGCGGTCCTGGCGACGCCGATCATCAACCAGCCGCAGGTGGCGATCCTCGACCTCGAGGCGATCGTCAAGCGGCCCGTGGTCATCACGGCCGGCGATGGCACGGACTCGATCGCGATCCGCCCGATGACCTACCTGTGTATGTCGTGGGACCACCGGGCGCTCGACGGCGCCGTGGCGGCGAAGTTCCTCCGCGCCATCAAGGGCCGGCTCGAGGCCGGAGGTGAGCTCTGATGGCGATCGCAATCCGCCGCTCCTCGAACGGGAAGATCGCGACGCCGCCGGCGCTCGCGACCATCGCCCCGGTGGCGCTCGACCACGAGCAGGTCGTGGTGCGCCGGGGGGAGCGGTCCGGCCTGTATTCCGTGATCGCCGTGCACTCGACCGTGCTCGGCCCGGCCCTCGGGGGGCTGCGGATCTGGCACTACCCGGACCAGGGCGACGCGCTTCGCGACGCGATGCGCCTCGCCGCCGGGATGACCCTGAAGGCGGCTGCAGCGGGCCTCGATCTGGGCGGGGGAAAGGGCGTGATCTGCGCTCCGCCAGACGGGCTTGACGGCGCCCACCGCAGGGCCGCGCTGCTCGACTTCGGCGACCTCGTCGAGTCGCTCGACGGCCGCTACATCACCGCTGAGGACGTCGGGGCATCGCCCGCCGACCTGATCGTCGTCAGCCAGCGGACCTCGCACCTCACCGGGCTGCCGCCGGACCGCGGCGGCTCCGGCGACCCGAGCCCGTTTACCGCGATCGGGGTCGAGGCGGCGATCCGCGCCTGCGTCGCCGAGCGCTGGCGATACGGGGGCCTGGCCGGCCGCACGGTCTGTGTGATCGGGCTCGGTCACGTCGGGGCCGGCCTGGCCCGGCGGCTGGCCGACGCCGGGTGCGAGGTGATCGTTTCCGACATCGACCCGGGCAAGCGGGCGCTCACCGACGCGCTCGGAGCGACCTGGCGCGAGCCCGGCGAGGCGATGCTGACCGAGTGCGACGTGCTCGTCCCGTGCGCACTCGGGGGCGCGATCACCGCCGACAACGTCGACTCGCTGCGCTGCGAGGTCGTCTGCGGGTCTGCCAACAACCAGCTCGCCGCCGACTCGCTCGCGGAGGCGCTCGCCGAACGCGGGATCCTCTACGCGCCCGACTTCATCGCCAACGCGGGCGGCTTGATCCACGTCTTCATGGAGCTGAAGGGCTACTCGGAGGAGCACGCCGTGGAGCTCGCCGAGGGGATCGAGGAGACGCTCGGCCGCGTGTTCGCGGTCGCCGCGCAGCTCGGGAGCACGCCGCTGGCCGCGGCGCGCGAGCTCGCTGACCGGCGCCTGCGGTCGGCTCTGCGAGACTGAGGCGGATGGAGAGCCTGCTCGTCGTCCGCCTCGGGCTCGTCCCCTACGAGGAGGCGCTGGCGGCGCAGCGAGCGCTCGAAGCCGCCCGCGCGGGCGGCGAGATCCCTGACACGGTGCTGATGCTCGAGCACCCACCCGTCTACACCCAGGGGCGCCGCTCGAGCCCGGACGAGCTGCCGATGGGCGAGGACTGGTACCGGATGCAGGGGATCGAGGTGGTCGCCACCGATCGAGGCGGCCAGCTCACCTACCACGGCCCCGGCCAGCTGGTCGCCTATCCGATCATGGACCTGCGGGCGCTCGCCGAGCCCGACGACGTGCACTCCTATGTGCGGCGGATGGAGCGGGCGATGATCGCCGCCCTCGCCGGCTTCGGGATCGAGGCGGGGCCGATCGACACCCTCACCGGCGTCTGGGTCGGCTCGGATCCGCCGCCGGCCGGCGAGGCGCGCAAGATCGGCTCGATCGGGATCCACGTGCGCCGGGGGATCACCACCCACGGGCTGGCCGTCAACGTCGCCAACGACCTGCAGCCGTTCGAGTGGGTCGTCCCCTGCGGGATCGAGGCCTGCCGGATGACCTCGCTGACCCGCGAGCTCGGTGCCGAACAGGACGTCGGCGCTTTCGCCACCGCGCTCGCCGCCCGGCTCGGAGAGGTCTACGAGCGCGAGCCGGTCGAGACCGCCGCTGAGGAGATCCTCGGGCGGCTAAGTTTGGGTGCACGATGAGCGGTACGGCCGAGCGAATCCACGTCACGCGCTCGCGCGCCAACCCCGGCGGCGCGACCGGGATCGAGGGGCGGCCGTTTCGCGAGCGCAAGCCGCCCTGGCTGAAGGTGCCGGCCCCCGGCGGCGCCACCTATCGCAAGCTGAAGAAGTCGATCGAGGCCGACAACCTGCACACGGTCTGCGAGGAAGCCAACTGCCCCAACGTCGGCGAGTGCTGGGAGCGGGGCACGGCGACGTTCATGATCCTCGGCGACGTCTGCACCCGCCGCTGCGGCTTCTGCAACGTGCAGACGGGCGTCCCGACCTGGCACGACCCGCTGGAGCCGCTGCGCGTCGCCACCCAGGTGAAGAAGATGGGCCTGCGCCACGCGGTCGTCACCTCGGTCGACCGCGACGACCTGCCCGACTACGGCGCCTCGGCGTTCGTCGGCGTGATCCGCTCGATCCGGATGATGGCCCCCGAGTGCAAGGTCGAGGTCCTGACCCCCGACTTCCGCGGCCAGGAGATGCCGCTGGCGAAGGTGATCCACGAGCGCCCCGACGTCTTCAACCACAACGTCGAGACGGTTCCCCGCCTCTACCCGCGGGCCCGGCGCGGCTCCGACTTCCTGCGCTCCTGCCGGGTGCTGAGGCTGGCGAAGGAGATGGGCGGCGACCGGGTGGTGACGAAGTCGGGGCTGATGGTCGGCCTCGGCGAGGAGTTCGACGAGATGGTCGACGCCTTCACCGTCCTCCGCGAGCACGGGGTCCAGATCCTCACCGTCGGCCAGTACCTGCGCCCGACTCGGGACCACCTGCCGGTGGTCCGCTACTGGCACCCCGACGAGTTCGACCGCCTCCGCGACGCCGCCTACGAGCTCGGCTTCGAGTCCGTCGCCGCGGGACCGCTGGTTCGCAGCTCCTACCACGCCGACGAATCGGCGCGCGAGGTCGCGGAGCGCCAAGCGGCGTAGGGCTAGTCAGCCCACCAGTCGCGCTGGCCCTCGACGTCTTCGCGCCGAGCATCGCCGAGACTGGGCGCGCCGATGACGATGATCTCGAGGCCCTCCGGCCCGGCCTCGTAGCCTCGCCACGTACCGGGCGGGACGCGCACCGCGTCCCACTCCTTGAGCTCGACGATCTCGTCGTCGATCTTCATTCGCCCGCTCCCGCGCACGACGACGTACACCTCCTCCTGCGTCTCGTGCGTGTGGCCGTACGGAAAGCGATAGCCCGGCGGGACGCGCTGGTAGGTCAGGCCGGATTGCTCGAGCTCGAGCGCGTCAGTCGCCATGCGGAACTCCAGGTCCGGCGCGCCGTCGAAGTTGGACCCGACGTCCTCCAGGTCCTCCTTGAGGTTCCTGAGCGTGAACGGCACGGTCGCGATCCTACGGTGCCCTGGACGCTGACTAGGCTTGGCCGGCTCTGATCCCGCTCAAGGACAACCTGCCGTCGATCCGCTTTCCGCTGGTCACCGTCTCGCTGATCGCCGCCTCGGTGGCCCTCTGGGTCGCCGGCTGGGACCCGGACCTGAGCGACACCTGGTGGCCGCTGGCTGCGATCGCCTCCCTCTTCGTGAGCGACGGGTTCTGGGAGATCGTCGTCAACATGCTCTTCCTCTGGCTGTTCGCGAAGAGCCTCGAGGACACGCTCGGCCGGGGGCGCTTCCTGGTCCTCTTCCTGCTCGCCGGGGTGGCGGCCGCCGCCGCGCAGGAGCTGTTCAACCCCGACACGGTCGTGCCGTCGGTCGGCGTCGCCGGGTCGATCGCGGGCCTGATCGGCGCCTACGCGCTCCTCTTTCCGCGAGCTCGGATCCTCTGCTGGGTGCTGATCCCGTTCTTCGTCAGCTTCGTCGAGATCCCGTCCCTGGTCGTCGCCGCGGGCTGGCTCGCCCTCCAGGCGCTGGACGCACTCGGCCAGCCCCCGCTCGTCGGGCTGCTTGGCGGCGCCGCAACCGGTGTACTAGTCGCGTGGATCCCGATCTTCGGACAGCCCTCCTCGTCGGCGGCCTGATCTTCGTCGGCCTGTTCGCGGCGATGACGATCGCCGTCGCGGTCGAATTCGGCTTCGACGTGCTCACCGTCGCCGCCGGGGTGATCGTGCTGTTGCTGGCGCTGCCGCTGATCGGGGCGCTGCGCAACCCGCCGGACTAGCGAGAGGACTCTGGAAAGCGCGGCAGCCCGTCGTCGGGGATCGGCTCCCAGACGGCCGCGTAGGCGACGAACTGCCGCCTGGTCGGGCGCACGCCGGGGTCGCCGTCGAAGGCGCTCATCCGGATTCCCATCCGCGAGTGGTCGGCCGGATCGCGGCTGAACAGGTGCGCGCCGCACTCGCGGCAGAACGCCTTCTTCCAGCCGCCGTCAGGGTGGCGCCAGGCCGTGACAAGGTCCTGCCCGGCGACGATCCGAAAGCCCGACCCGTCGACGTGCGCCGAGGCGGACGCGGCGGCGCCCGTACGCCGCTGGCAGCGGGTGCAGTGGCAGTAGTTGGCGTCGAAGGCGGGCTCGTCGATCTCGAAGCGCACATCGCCGCAGAGGCAGCGGCCGCTCCGCGAGGGTTCGGTCATCGTCGCTGAGGCTATCCGTGAAACGATCGGCGCGCCTTGGCCCCGAAGCCGAACATCGTCCTCCTGATCACCGACCAGCAGCGGCGGCCGCGGCATTGGCCCGACGAGGCGGGCTGGCTGCACCAGCTGATGCCCAACGACGCCGAGCTGGCGCGGACCGGGATCACCTTCACCAACGGCTTCTGCAACGCCTCGATGTGCTCCCCGAGCCGCGCGACGCTGTTCACCGGGGTCTACCCCGCCGAACACGGCGTGACCCTGACCCTGACGCAGGCCGACCTGCGCCCGAACCCGCGCCACGCTCCCGACACCGTGCGGACGTTCGCCGACCTGGTCCGCAGCGGCGCAGCGCCGCGCGGGCGATTGGCAAGGCAGTTCGCCAAGGGGCTCCTCCGCCTGAACCAGAGCGCCGGGCACGAGACGGTGCTCCCGCCCGACCGGCCGAACCTGGCGAGCCTGCTGCGCGGCGCGGGCTACGAGGTCGCCTACAAGGGCAAGTGGCACCTGACCCATCCGAGCGGGAAGAAGGGCGAGGAGGGCCTGCTCGGCGGCTGGCTGCCCGAGGACGCGAAGGTGCTCGCCGAGTACGGGTTCGCCGACTGGGAGGTGCCGGACGCCGGTGAGAACGCGGAGGCGGCGAACTTCGGCGGCGGCAACGCCGGCGAGGGCGAGGGCTGGGACGAGGTCTACATCCGCCAGGTCGAGCGCTGGCTCGGACGCGACAACCTGCCCGAGCCGTTCTGCCTCGTCGTCTCGCTCGTCAACCCGCACGACGTGCTCGGCTATCCCGCCTCCTATGAGGCCGGCGGCTACTCACCCGAGGAGTTCCGCGATCTCGGAGTCGAGCTGCCGCCGACGATCGACGAGGACCTGCGCGGCAAGCCGGGGGTGCAGGCGCTGATGCGGATGGGGATGACCGCCTACCTCGGCGCCCTGCGCGACCGGCGGATGCAGCTCGACTACGTCAACTTCTACGCCCATCTGCACCGGGTGATCGACGAGAAGATCGGGCGGCTGCTCAGCGCGCTCGGCGATCCGGGCGATCCCGAATCCCTTCGCTCACGAACGGTCCTCGTCCGCTGCGCGGACCACGGCGAGATGGGGCTCTCCCACGGCGGGCTGCGCCAGAAGGCGTTCAACGCCTATGAGGAGACGATCAACATCCCGATCGTCGTCTCGAACCCGGTGCTGTTCCCGGAGCCGGTGACCAGCGACGCGCTCGCGTCGCTGGTCGACGTGGTGCCGACGGTCGCGGCGCTCTGCGGCGCCGACGCGTCGGCGGCCGGGGTGAAGGGGCGCGACCTCTCGCCGCTGCTCGCCCGCCACGCGAGCCCGGAGCGCGCGGCGCTGAAGAAGGCGCCGGTCGACTTCGGCGCCGTGACCGACCACGATGCGCCCGCCGACTCCGTTCAGGACGCGATCCACTTCACCTACGACGACCACCAGGCCGGCACCGCCACGATGGAAGCCCCGGGGCAGCCGAACCGGGTGCGCGCGGTGCGCACCGCGACCCACAAGTACGCGATCTACGTCGACCCGAACGGCGAGCAGCCGACCGAGCACGAGATGTACGACCTAGAGCGCGACCCCGACGAGGTCGCCAACCTGGCGGGACTGCGCGACGGAGCCGCCCGCGTCCGGGGCGATGTCGCGCCGCTGGCGGAGCTGAAGGAGCGGCTCGAGCTCGAGCTCGACCGCTGCGAGACCCGCGTCGGCGCGGCCTGAGCCGACCTATACTCGCCGCGTGGCCCTGCCTCCCGGCCCCCGAACCCCCGCGCTCGTCAACACGGTCCGTTTCGGCCGCCACCCACTGGAGATGCTGCTCGGCTGGCAGCGTCGGTACGGGAACGTTTTCACCACCAAGTTCCTGGTCTTCGGCACCGGCGTCTATGTCGCCGAGCCGGAGGAGATCCGCAAGCTGTTCACCGGCGATCAGTCCGACCTGCACGCCGGCGAGGCGAACGCGCCCCTCTCCGCGGTGCTCGGCGAACACTCCGTCCTCGTCCTGGATGGACCCGAGCACCTGCGCCAGCGCAAGCTGCTGCTGCCGCCGTTCCAGGGCGCCCGGTTGAGCGCGATGCGGCCGATGATCCGCGAGGTCGCCGCGGTCGAGGTCGACCGGTGGGCCATCGGATCCGAGTTCGAGATGCGCGAGCCGATGCGCCACCTGACGTTCGAGGTCATCTCCCGGGCGGTGTTCGGCGTCTACGAGCCCGAGCGGATCGAGCGCCTGCGCGAGGCGATGCTGGCGGTGATCGACACCCAGATCCTCTTCTTCATGCCGGAGATCCTGCGGCGCGACTATGGGCGCTTCACCCCCGGCGGCTGGATCGGGCGGCGGCTCGAGAAGGCCGACGCGCTGCTGTACGAGGAGATCGAGCGAAGACGGCACGAGCCCGACCTCGACGAGCGCACCGACGTGCTGTCGCTGCTCCTGCGAGCGCGCGACGAGGACGGCCAGCCGATGACCGACGTCGAGCTTCGCGACGAGCTGTTCACGATGCTCGGCGCCGGGCACGAGACGACCTCTACCGGACTCGCCTGGGCGGTCGACCTGCTGCTTCATAACCCCGACGTGCTCGAGCGCACGAAGGAGGCGATCGAGACCGGCGACGACGCCTACCTCGAAGCGGTGGCCACCGAGACGCTGCGGATCCGACCCGTGATCGACGCCGCCGAACGGACCCTGAAGGCGCCGCGGACGATCGCCGGCTGGGACCTGCCCGAGGGGATCCGCGTCTATCCGGGGATCGCGCTGATCCATCACCGCGAGGATCTGTATCCGGAGCCCGAGCGTTTCCGCCCGGAGCGCTTCACCGAGGAGAAGGCCGAGTCCTACACCTGGCTCCCGTTCGGCGGCGGGATCAGACGCTGCATCGGCGCCGGCCTCGCACAGATGGAGATGGTCGAGGTGCTGCGGGTGATCTTCGGCCGTGTCGAGCTCGAACCGGTCCGGCCCGAACCGGAGGAGGTGGTCCTGAAGGGGATCACGATCGCGCCCCGCAGAGGGGCGCCGGTGCGGGTGGTCGCCAAGCGGCCCCGCGAACCAGGTGGCGAAGCCGAGCTGAACGGCCAGCACGCCGGCGACCAGCACGGTGCAGACGACGTGGTCGCGGTAGATCGCGCGAGCGAGCCCGCTCTGGACCGCTAGCGGGTCGCGCCGCGAGCAGCGACCCGGGGAGACGTAGACTCGTCGGCGTGGCCGGCTTCACGCTGAAGAATCTCAAGGACGTCGAGGACGCCGCGGCGGACACCGACGGGATCGAGGCGCGGTTCACTCGGAAGTACCTCGACTCCGAGCACCTCGGGGTGAGCTACTTCCGTTACGGGCCCGGCTTCAGGGCGCCCTTCGGTCACCACCACCGCCAGCAGGAGGAGGCCTATGTGGTGATCGCGGGATCCGGCCGGGTCAAGCTCGGCGACGAGATCGTCGAGCTGCGCCAGTGGGACGTGCTCCGAGTCGCGGCCGAGGTCGTCCGGGCCTTCGAGGGCGGACCGGACGGGCTCGAGCTGATCGCCGTCGGCTCCGATCGTCCCGAGGAGGGCGACGGGGTTCCCGTCCCGGACTTCTGGGCCGGGTAACGATGGCCAGCGTCGAACAGCGGACCGCCGGTGCCGTCCTCTTCAACCCGGCGACCTATGACGGCGCCGACCTCGACCCCGAGGCGCGGCGGCTGATGCTGGCGACGATCGAGTTCTTCGAGTCGCGCGGCAAGAGGGTGCTCAAGCAGCACGACCGCGAGCACACCTGGTACGCCGACTTCCTCGAGTTCGTCAAGCGCGAGCGGGTCTTCGCCACATTGCTGACGCCGGCGGCCGAGGCGGGCGGGGATGCCGACAGGCGCTGGGACACGAAGCGGATCTGCGCCTTCAACGAGATCACCGCCTTCTACGGGCTCGTCTACTGGTACACGTGGCAGGTCTCGATCCTCGGCCTCGGGCCCATCTGGCAGTCGGACAACGGCGCCGCGCGCCGGCGGGCGGCGGAGCTGCTCGATGACGGCGCGATCTTCGCCTTCGGGCTCTCGGAGAAGTCGCACGGGGCCGACATCTACTCGACCGACATGGTGCTGACACCGAACGAGGACGGCCGGGGCTTCGTTGCCAACGGCGCCAAGTACTACATCGGCAACGGCAACCTGGCCGGGATGGTCTCGGTGTTCGGGCGCCGCGCCGACCTCGAGGGGCCGGACGGCTACGTGTTCTTCGCCGCCGACAGCCAGCACCCGAGCTACCGGCTGATCAAGAACGTCGTCACCTCGCAGTCCTACGTCTCCAACTTCGAGCTCTCCGACTACCCGGTGCGCCCCGAGGACGTGCTGCACACCGGGCCGGCGGCCTTCGACGCGGCGCTGAACACGGTCAACGTCGGCAAGTTCAACCTCGGCTTCGCCTCGATCGGGATCTGCGAGCACGCCTTCTACGAGGCGATCACGCACGCCGACGCGCGGGTCCTCTACGGGATGCGGGTGACCGACTTCCCGCACGTGCGCCAGGCCTTCACCGACGCCTACGCGCGGCTGATCGCGATGAAGCTGTTCGCCGGCCGGGCGATCGACTACATGCGAGCGGCCGGACCCGAGGACCGGCGGTACCTGCTCTACAACCCGATCACGAAGATGAAGGTGACGACCGAGGGCGAGCGGGTGATCGACCTGCTCTGGGATGTGATCGCCGCCAAGGGGTTCGAGGGCGATATGTACTTCGAGATGGCGGCCCGCGACATCCGCGCCCTGCCGAAGCTCGAGGGCACCGTGCACGTGAACATGGCGCTGGTCTTGAAGTTCATGGCCGCGTTCCTGTTCGACCCGCAGGAGTTCGAGCCGGTCGGCGAGCACGACGAGCCCGCCGACGACGAGTTCCTCTTCCGCCAGGGCCCGGCGCGCGGGCTGAGCAAGATCCGCTTCCACGACTGGCGCCAGGCCTACGACGGCTTCGCGCAGGTGCCGAACGTCGGCCGGTTCGTCGAGCAGGCCGAGGGCCTGAAGACGCTGCTGACCACTGCCCCGCCGTCGGAGGAGCAGATCAAGGACCTCGACTTCATGCTCACGCTCGGCGAGCTGTTCACGCTGATCGTCTACGGGCAGCTGATCTGCGAGCAGGCGGCGCTCGAGCAGCTCGATCCCGACACGCTCGACCAGATCTTCGGCGTGCTCGTGCGGGACTTCTCCGCCTACGCGGTCGCCCTGCACGGGCGGGCCTCGTCGACCGTCGTGCAGCAGGACTGGGCGGTCGAGCACGTGCGCAAGCCGGTCGTCGACGCGGAGCGCTTCGAGCGGGTCTGGGAACGGGCGCGTGGGCTCGCGGGGGCCTACGAGATGTCCCCCTGACGAGGGCTCAGCCCTTGCGGCCCTCGCGCAGGGCGCCGACGGCCTTTTCGATCCGCCGCGTACGCGTTTCGGACTTCTTCGCCTGCTCGATCGGGGCGACGAACGCCTTCTTTTGGCTGGCCGTCAGACCGTCGTAGAACGCTCGCGCCTGCGGATGGGCGCCGAGCGCCTGCGCGAAGTCGGGCGGCAGGGCCACCGTGCGCGGCTCGTCGTCGACCTCGATCCCGACCTCGACCCGGTCACCGGCGGCGACGCCGGTGAGCTCGCGGTTCTCGGCGCTGACGCCGACGAGGAACCGGTCGCCGCGGGCCGCGATCGTGCTGCGATAGGTCTTGTCGTTGATCGTCACCTTGACCGGCGGGCGCTTGCCGGCGTCGAGCCCCTCGACGACCTCCGGCGGCACCTCGATGCCGGTCGCCGTCTTACCGGCAAGCAATATCGTCGTCTCGAACTTCATCGGTCTTCCTCTCCGCGCCACAGGCGCCGGCGGTTCAACAGTTGCCCTTGAGACCGCCGGCAGCGGTGGAACTCATCGCTCGCGCCGGGCGCTAGCCCGGCGAGCGGCGCTCAGCCTTCGTCAGCTCGCGCGAGAGCTCGCGGACCTCGCGCCGGGAATCCGCGAGGTCGGCCTTCGCCTGTCGGAGCTCCCGTTCGGCGTCTTCGGCCGTGCGCTGACGCTCGTCGCGGCGGGCCTCGGCCGCCCCCAGCCGCTCGCGCAGCTGCGCCAGCTCCTTTCGTGCCCGCTCGACCTCTTTGCGCTTCTCGCTGCGCTTCGGCGCCGGCTTGGCGACGGAGAGCGTTTCGAAGCCGGCGACGGTTGCGGCGCTGCGCTCCTTGTCGAGCCGGCCGCGGAGCAATCGGCCACGGAGCTCGCGATCGGATCCCGCCGCCCGCAGCGTGTTCGCGACGCGGTCGATCACGCTCTCGTTGACGGGGGCGCCCGCTGCGCCCGCGACCCGGCGCGCCTCGCCGACCATGTCCTCGATCCGCTCCCGCTCCTGTGCCGCGGCGGCCCGCAGCACCGCGGGGTCCTCGCCGTCCTCGAGCACCCGGCGCTGGGCGTCGGCGAGCTCGTCCGCGGCCGCCGTCAACCCCTCGACCCGGTCCGGATCGTCGGCGCTGATCCGGTTGATCAGCCATGCCGCGGCCGAGGGCCTGCGCAGGGCGCGCACCCGGGCCGCAGCCTCGCGCTCGCCCTCGGCGCTCAGCGTCTTCGCCAGCTCGTTGCGGCCGGCGACGAACCCGTCAGGGTGCTCCCGGTAGAGGCCGTCGAGCGCGCTCTCCACCTCGGCGGAGAACTCCGGGTCAGGCGGCGAGTCGGTCACGAACGGGGATCTTCCCGGCTGATCGCCTGCTACGCCTCCTCGGTAGTTTCCGGGCGGTGAGTCGCGCCGTCGAGGAGTCGAACCGCCGCCTGCTTCGCGCTCGCGATGCCATGGACGGCAGCTACGGCGAGCCGCTCGACGTTCGCACCCTCGCCAGGATCGCTCACGTCTCCGAGGCCCACTTCATCCGCACCTTCCGCGCGGCCTTCGGCGAGACACCGCACCGCTACCTCCAGCGCCGCCGGGTCGAGCGGGCGATGTTCCTGCTCCGCGAGACCGACCGCAGCGTGACCGAGATCTGCCTCGACGTCGGCTTCACCAGCCTCGGCACCTTCAGCCGCACGTTCCGGCGGATCGTCGGCGAGGCCCCGAGCTCATATCGCGAGCGCGCGGAGGTCAAGCTCGTCCCCGGCTGCTTCGAGCGAGCCTGGATGCGACCGAGCAGTTTTGGAGAAGCGACCGCGGGGGAGGCCAACTAGCCTCGCCCGCATGATCAAAGACATCCGGATCTCATCGATTTTCGTCCTCGACCAGGACCAGGCGCTCGACTTCTACGTCGGCAAGCTGGGCCTCGAGGTCCACACCGACGCGGACCTCGGCTTCATGCGCTGGCTGACGGTCAACGTCCCGGGAGAGCCGGGACGAGAGATCCTGCTCGAGCTGCCGGGCCCGCCGGGAATGGACGACGCGGCCGGCGAGCAGGTGCGCGAGCTGGTGAGCAAGGGTGCGACCGGCTTCACCGTCGGCTTCACCGTCGATGACTGCCACAAGACCTACGACGAGCTCCGCGAGCGCGGCGTCGAGTTCACCGACGAGCCGACCGAGCGCGACTACGGGATCGACTGCGGCGGTCGCGACCCGTTCGGCAACGCGTTCCGGATCCTGCAGCCGGCGTCGTAGCGCTAAGCCGTTACACACCCGCGACGTCTGCGTCTAGTCACGTCACAGGTTCCGCCTTACGGTGCTCCCACCGGAAGGCGAACCGATGGCACCGCTGAAACTCAAAGAAGACCACGCCGAGATCGAGGTCGCTCGCGACCTGATCCGCCGCGGTTTCCGGATCGCGATCCCCTACGGAGAGGACTGGGACACTTCGACCTGATCTTCCAGCGGCCGGGGAGCCAGGCGCTGGAACGGGTGCAGGTCAAGTACACCGAGGCGAAAGGCGAAGTGATCGAGGTACGCCCGACGTCGATGTCACTCACAAACGGGCGCGTGAGGCGGATCAAGAAATACACCGCGCAGACGATCGACTGGCTTGCCTTCTTCAACGCGACGACCGATCGCTGCTACTACCTCCACGCCTCGGAGCTAGGCAACGGCCGTCGGCATTTGAACTTCCGACTCGGGCAACCTCGAAACAACCAGGTGAAACGGATCCGCTACACCCGCGATTTCGAGGATCCCGTGTTGCCTCAACAACCGAAACCCATGGAGCCAGCGGGATTCGAACCCGCGACCTTTCGGATGCAAACCGAACGCTCTCCCAACTGAGCTATGGCCCCAGTCGTTCGATTGTAGGCCCGGAAACGGGGGCTTAGATCTCGACGGTCAGCTTCAGCGCCGGGCAGTCGGAGCCGTTTGCGATCAGCTTGAACTTGACGATCGCGCCGTCGTCGACCGGGTCGTCGAGGCGGCTGAACCGGCCGGAGGCGTCGGTGGTCGCGTACCCGAGCTTGACGCCGCGCGAGGCGATCTTCACCTTGCGGCCGACCTCGCATGCCTCGAGGTTCGAGCGCACCCTGCCGTGGTAGTCGAACTGGTCGCTGTGGGCCAGGACCCGGACCTTGGCGCTGAAGTGCTGGTTGGCGTCGGCAAGCGCGGAGCCGGCTCCAGCGAGGGCCGCCACGGCCACGATCACGGCTACGAGACGCACGGTCCAGCTCATTCGTTCCTCCTGCATCCGACGACGTTCCGGGGCAACGATACCGGCGCGCGACCCCGCCTTTCGCAAGAGCTCGGTCATTATGGGAGGATCGGCCTCCACGTCGAGGAGGAACGGATGGGCGAGCAAGAGACAGGGGTCGCGGTCGGCGAGCGTGACGACCCCGACAAGTCACCGGAGACGACCGAGAAGGCGCCGTCCAAGGCCCGTCCCGCCGAGGTCTCCAACCTCGACATCGTCCGCCATTACTTCGACATCGCCGCCGAGCGACTCGCGCTCCCCGACGACCTGAGGGTCGTCTTCTGGACCCCCTATCGCGAGGTCACGGTCCAGATCCCGGTCAAGCTCTCCGACGGCAAGACCCACGTCTTCTCCGGCTACCGGATCCAGCACAACGGCGCCCGCGGCCCCTACAAGGGCGGGATCCGCTTTCACCCCGAGGTGGACGTCGACGAGGTCCGCGCCCTCGCCTCGCTGATGACCTGGAAGACGGCCGTCGCCGGCGTCCCCTTCGGCGGCGCCAAGGGCGGTGTCAACTGCCCCGCCGACAAGCTCGAGCCAGCCGAGCTGCAGCGCGTCGCGCGCTCGTTCATGGACAAGATCGAGAAGGTGCTCGGCCCGACCCGCGACATCCCGGCTCCCGACATCGGCACCAACGCTCAGACGATGGCCTGGTTCATGGACGAGTACGGGAAGCTGCACGGGCACACGCCGGCGATCGTCACCGGCAAACCGATCTCGCTCGAGGGATCGTTCGGGCGCGAGGCCGCGACCGGCCGCGGCTGCGTCTACATGTTCCGCGAGGCGGCGCCCCAGATCGGCCTCAGCCCCGCCGACACCACGTTCGTGGTCCAGGGCTACGGCAACGTCGGCTCCTGGGCGGCGCGGATCATGCAGCAGCTCGGGGCGAAGATGGTCGCCGCATCGGACGCCCACGGCGCGATTCGAAGCGACGCCGGGATCGATGCGAACGAGCTCCAGGACCACATCGCCAAGGGCGGGATGATCACCGACTTCGACGGCGTCGACTCGATCGACCCAGACGACCTCGTCACCGTCCCCTGCGACGTCCTGATCCCTGCCGCTCTCGGCGGGATGATCCACGAGCACAACGCGGACCGGATCGAGTGCCGGATGCTGGTCGAGGGCGCCAACAGCCCCACCACCCCGGCCGCCGATCAGATCCTCAAGGACAAGGGCGTCTACACCATCCCCGACGTGATGGCGAACGCCGGCGGCGTCGTCGCCTCCTACTTCGAGTGGGTGCAGAACCTCCAGCACTTCCGCTGGGAGGAGCGCGAGGTCAACGACCGCCTCGGCACGATCATGCGCAAGGCCTTCCGCGACGTCTCAGGGCGCGCCAAGGAGGAGGGGATCGACCTGCGCGAGGCCGCCTACCTGGTCGGGATCGAGCGCGTCGTCGAGGCCGCCAAGACGCGCGGGTACATCACCACCTAGCCGACGCCGAACTGCGGCGGCGTCGCCGTCCTAGAAGTCGAAGTCCTTGGGCTCGCCCTGCTCGAACCAGAGCTCGTCGTCCTCGGGCTGGTCGCGGAGGAACTCGGGCGTCTCCTCGAGCACGTCCTCGTCGTCCTCGTCCTCGTCGGCGAGCTCGCCCTCGACCACCTCGACCTCGCCGGTGTCCTCGACCGGCGGCTCCACGGCCTCCGCCTCGCCGGTGTCCTCGATCGCTCCCTCGAAGGGGTGCTCGACGGTGTCGAGCGACTCGACCGGAGGCTCGAACTGGTGTTCATGCTCGACCGTGTCCAGTGACTCGATCGGCGGCTCGGCCGGAGTCTGGGGCGGAGTCGGATCGGGTTCGACGGCCGGCTGGTCCTCGGTCGCCGGCGCCGCGCTGGCCTCCTCGGCGGCAGCCCGCGGCTCGGGCTCGGCCTCCACGGGAGGCTCCGGTTGTGCCTCCTCGACCTCGTCGAGGTCGAGCTCGAGCTCAAGGTCGAGCTCGTCGCTCTGGTGGTCATAGAAGCCACCGTCTGCGGCCGCTTCCGCTGCCTCGGCGGCCGGCTCCGGTGCGGGCGTCGGATCGGGCTCCACAGCCACGGGGTCTGGCTCGGGCGCTGCAGGCGCGGGCTCTTCCGGTGGCGCCGGCGCAGCCTCAGCAAATTCTTCGGGCGGCGGCTCCCCGACGGGCTCGGCTGGAGCCTCCGGCGCCGCCGCCGCCTCGCCCGTCGGGGGTTCGGCGACCACGACCCCGGCCTGGGCCGGGTCGTCGGGGAAGTCTGGGTCGCCGGGCCGGGTGGGCGGGCCGAACGCCTCGTCCTCGAGGCGTTCCAACTCGCCGTCCTCAGCGCCCAGCCGGCGCTTCAGATCGAGGTGCTCCCGGATCGCGTCGTCAAGAATTCCCATGGCTATGCGATAAAGCGAAGACTACTGTGCCTCGCCCGGGCGTTGGGGGCGGCCCCGAGGCCCGATGCAGGCGCGGTCGAAGCCTACTTTCGCCGCGGGGCGCCCGTAACCTGCGCCTCTCGATCGGAGGCGCGGCGACCCACCTTCGGGCCCCGAACCGCCTCGGTCGGGACGACCACGAGCCGGTTCTTTCCCGACCCCTTCGCCTCGTACAGGGCGGCGTCAGCCTTGGCGATCAGCTCGCGTGCGTTCGCCGCCGAGCCCGGCAGGGTCGCGAGGCCGAGGCTGGCGGTGATCCGGATCTCGCCCTCCCCTTCGAGCAGGGGAACCGGCTCGTCCTCGATCCGCTCGCGGATCCGCTCGCCGACCTCGGCGGCGCCCTGGGTGCCGGTCTCGGGGAGCGCGACGACGAACTCCTCGCCGCCGTAGCGAGCGGGGAAGTCGATCCCTCGCGACTCCTCCGCGAGGATGCGGCCGATCGCCTTCAGCACGGCATCCCCCTGCGGATGGCCGTGGGTGTCGTTGACCTTCTTGAAGTCGTCGATGTCGAGGATCAGCAGGGAGAGGTCGTGACCGAAGCGCTGGGCGCGAGCGGCCTCCTTGTCCATCACGTCGCGGAAGGCGCGATTGTTGGCGAGCCCGGTCAGGTCGTCGGTGACCGCTTGCTCGGAGACGAGCTCGTGCAATGCGACGTTCTCGACCGAGGCGGCCGCCTGGCCGACGAGATAGAGGAACACCTCGCGCTCGTTGGCGCTGAACGGCTGCCCGGCGCGGGCGATCGTCATCGCCCCGATCGGCGTCGCGGACTGGCCGATCCGGCCCAGCGAGCTCGCGAACGCGTACGCGCCATCCTCGGCGACCTCGACCGGGCCGACCTCCCGGAGCGCTCGCTGCTCGGCAGCCAGCGCGACCTCCTGAACGCCGTCGGTCGGGGCCCCCGCCTCCGCCTCGGCCCCGGCATGGCCGCTGAGCGCGATCAGCCCGTAGTCGGCCTCGCAGGTCCCGACGGCGGTCTCGGCGAGGATCGTCAGCAGTGCCTGTCGGTCGAGCCCGGAGGCGAACGCTTCGCCCACTCGCTGGACCGACTTCTCGATCTCGGCCCGCTGGCGGCGCAGCTGGTCCATCTGCGCGACCAGGCGGTTGCTCATTTTGTTGAACTCGCTCGCCAGCCCGGCCATCTCGTCGTTGCCGCTCACCGGCACCTCGCCCGAGAAGTCCCCCTCGCCGATCCGCCGCGCGGCCGACAGGATTTCCTTGATCTGCCCACCGAGTGCGCGCAGCAGCAGGATCACAGCCACCACCGCCAGGAGCAGGAAGACGAGCACCCCGATCGCCACCTTCGGCCTCGAGGAGAGGAAGCTCGCGTCCCCGGAAGGGGCGAAGAGGGCGATGCGAAGCTCCTGGGCGCCGAGCGGCTGTGTCGCCGCGACGCGCAGCTCGCCCTGCGTCGAATCGAGGGTGGTCGATTCGCCCCCCTGAGGGAGCGACCCGGCCTCGATCGGCACCGTCCCGGTGATCGGCCCGCCGGGCCCGATCAGGGCGGCGTTCTCGCCGGTTGCCTGCTCGATGCGGTCCAGTAGCTGAGCGGAGCTGGTGCTCGATGCGGCGACCGAGCCGATCGCCTCGCCGTCGGCGGTCAGATCGACGCCGGCTGCGGCAACCGGCGGCGCCTGCCCTGCCGTGACGTGGTCGCCGGCGGCTGCGGTGATTCGCACCGCGGCGACGTCGGCGCGATCGGCGTAGCTGCGGGCCAGGACCTGGAGCTCGGCGGTCGTCCCGGTGCGCAGCGTCGAAACGGCAGCCGGGTCGTTGGCGATCGAATCCGCGATCTCGCCGGCCACTCGCCGCGAGTCCGTCTGGGCCTGTTCGTAGACCGTCGTCGCGGTGCGCAGCTCGGCGCTCAGCCGGGCGTCGATCTTCCCGCTCTCGGAGTCCGAGGCGACCTGCGAGACAAGCACCGCCAGCGCCACCATCGGCAGCGCGACGATGAGCACGAAGAACAGCGTCAATCGCAGGCGAAAGCTCACGTCTTGAGCTTAGATCGGCCGTTGTGCGGCAACCCTTCAGCCCGGCGTCCCTGGTCGGGGCTTCGCACGCGCCGCCAGAGGGCCGCTCGAGGGCGACTCAAGGCCCCGCCGTCGGCAGTCGATGGGAAACCGAAGGAAACTGCAATCAGCGACAACCCAATCGCGGGCGAGGACCTCCCGCAAGCGAACTCCGTTCAGCGGCTGTTCGAGCTCTCGCTCGACATGCTCGGCACAGCGTCCACAAACGGGTACTTCACCCGCCTCAATCCGGCTTGGGAGCAATCGCTGGGCTGGACTCGCGAGGAGCTGATGGCGGCGCCGTTCATCTCCTTCGTTCATCCCGACGATGTCGAGTCGACGACCGAGAGCGCGATCGGGCTGGCGACCCCCGGCAGCCCGCCGGCGATCTCCTTCGAGAACCGCTACCGCACCAAGGACGGGGCGTACCGGTCGATTGAATGGACGACGGTGGCCGAGGCAGACGTCCTCTATTTCGTCGCCACGGACGTGACCGAGCGCCGGGCGGCACAGACCGCGGACGAGGAGGCCGAGCAGTTGATCCACCGGTCGGAGGCGCTGCACCGGACCCTGACCGCAAATCTGCCCGACACCTCCGTGTTCCTGCTCGATCAGGATCTCCGCGTTCTCGTCGCCGAGGGAGAGGCGATCAGGCGGCTTCCCTGGTCCGATGAGGACCAGTTTCGGGGCCGCAAGGTGACAGAGCTGTTCGGCGAGATCCCTGACGATGTCGTTCAGCTGTCGATCGACAGCTACCGCGCTGTCCTGGCGGGCGAGCGGCGGGCCTTCGAGTTTCTCAGCGCCGGGATGACGATGGCGGTTCAGGCCGTGCCCGTGCGCGCCGACGATGGGACGGTCGAGTCCGCCCTGGTCGTGGTCCGCGACGTCACCGAGCGCACGAACGCCGAACAGCTGATCGCCCGCCGCGCCCAACAGCAGAAGGCGGTCGCGGAGCTCGGCCACTTCGCACTCCAAAGCCACGACCTTCCCGGGTTGATGGCCGAGGCGGCATCGACTGCAACCGCCACGCTGGGCGTCGAGGGAGCCGTCGTCTTCCAGCTCGGCGAAGGCGGCGAGAGCGTCTCCATGGTGGCCGGCGCCGGGCTCCCGGAGGGCTCACTTGGTCCGCGACGGTTCCCGCTCAGCGATTCCGCGGAAGTTGGCTACACGATCAGCACCGGCGAGCCGGTGATCGTGGAGAAGATGGAGACGGAGGCGCGGTTCAAACCATCTCTCGAGGTGCTCGAGCTCGGCGTCGTCAGCAGCCTGAGCGTTCCGATCGAGGGTCGCAGCCGCCCGTTCGGGGTCCTCAACGTCCACACCTACGAGCCCCGGCCGTTCTCCGAGGACGAGGTTGACTTTCTGACCGCGATCGCAACCCTGGTCGCCGTCGCGGTCGAGCGCGATCGCGAGGAGCAGGCGACCCGGCACGCCGCGCTGCACGACCCGCTCACCGGCCTGCCGAATCGCACGCTCGTGCTCGATCGGCTCGGCCAGGCGTTGGCGCGCAGGCGACGGGAGGGAGTCGAGGTGTCGGTCCTGATGCTGGATCTCGACCGCTTCAAGAACATCAACGACTCGCTCGGTCACGCCGCCGGAGACGAGGTGCTGCTCGCGGTCGCGCCCCGGCTGACCGACGCCGTGCGCCCAGCCGACACGGTGGCCAGGCTGGGCGGCGACGAGTTCGTCGTCATCTGCCCCGACGTCGATGGCACTCGCGGCGCCACGGAGATCGCCAAGCGCCTCGCATCCGCGGTCAACCGTCCACTGATGCTCAACAGCGGCGAGCACTTCTTCACCGTCAGCACCGGGATCACGCTGGCGACCTCCGACGAGGACAGTCCCGACTCCTTGCTCCGTGACGTCGACGCCGCCATGTACCGGGCCAAGGAGCGCGGCCGCGGCCGCTATGAGCTGTTCGACGATGCGATGCGAACCGGCGTGATGGCGCGGGTGCGGACCGAGACAGAGCTGCGCCGCGCGCTCGACCGCGGCGAGCTCACCGTCTGGTATCAGCCTGTAATCGATCTCGAGACCGGTCGGCCGGTCTCCGCCGAGGCGCTCGTGCGCTGGGAACACCCGGAGCGTGGCCTGATCGCGCCGATGGAATTCATCCCGGTCGCCGAGGAGACCGGTCTGATCGCCGAGCTCGGACTGCACGTACTCGAGCAGGCCTGCCGCCAGACGGCGGCCTGGCAGCGCCAGCTCGGCCGGCCGCTGGGCGTGTCGGTCAACGTCTCGGGACGACAGGTGAGCAACCCGGCCTTTCCCACGCAGGTAGCCGAGATCGTCGAGCGCAGCGGCCTGCGCCCGGGCACGCTTGCCTTGGAGATCACCGAAACCGTGCTCATGGACGACGAGGCCGATTCGCCGACGACGGTGCTCGGCGCCCTCCACGAGCACGGGGTCACCCTCGCGCTTGACGATTTCGGCACCGGGTACTCATCGCTCAGCCGGCTGAAGAACTTCCCCCTCGACGTGCTCAAGATCGACCGCTCGTTCGTCTCCGGCGTCGAGACCAACGCTGACGACCGCGCCATCGTCAAGGCCACCATCGACATGGCCCACGCGGTCGGACTCAAGGTCGTCGGTGAAGGTGTGGAGACCACCGAACAGGGGGACTACCTGCGCGCCTCGGGTTGCGATCAGGCCCAGGGCTATCTGTACGCGCGACCGCAGCCTGCGCAGGCGATTACCGAATTCCTCGCTGCTCCGTAAACTCGCGTCACCTGGGGCTATAGCTCAGTTGGGAGAGCGCCTGGTTCGCAATCAGGAGGTCGCCGGTTCGAGCCCGGCTAGCTCCATCGGAGAAGCCCCTGCCAATGAGGGGTTCCTCGCATCGCTTGCGCTCCTCCCCACCGCGCGGTACGGTCGCCAGAGCACCACCACCGAAGGGTGAACCCATGCATGGCGGCAATGGGGCAATGGCATTGATGCCGGGGGCAGTTGACACGCCCGAA
>JAWVFH010000016.1:0-70613 GCA_033856255.1 Solirubrobacterales bacterium
CGTCGGCGGTCACCTGAGCGGCGAATGGGGTCGACTTGCGCGAGCCCTTGAACCCGGCCGAGCCGGCGGACTCCCAGCAGACGACGTTGCCCTCGGGGTCGGTGATCGTGACGATCGTGTTGTTGAACGAGGTCTTGATGTGGGCGATCCCGTAGGGGACGTTCTTCTTCACCCGGCGGCGGGCGCGTCCCTTGCCCTTCTTTGGCTGCGGCAACTCGATCTCCCTACTTCTTCGCCGGGGCCTTCTTCTTGCCGGCGATGCTCATCCGGCGCGGTCCCTTGCGGCTGCGGGCGTTGGTCTTCGTGCGCTGGCCGCGGGTCGGCAGGCCGCGCCGGTGGCGCAGGCCGCGGTATGAGCCGATCTCCGACAGCCGCTTGATGTTCTGCGAGCGCTCGCGCCGCAGGTCGCCCTCGACCTCGAGCTCCTCGACCGCGTCGCGCAGCTTCACGGTCTCGTCCTCGGTCAGGTCCTTGACGTAGGTGTCGGGGTCGATCCCGACCTTCTTCAGCAGCTCGTTGGCGGTCGATCGGCCGACGCCGTGGACGTATGTGAGGCCGACCTCGACCCGCTTGTTCAGTGGCAGGTTCACGCCTGCGATTCGTGCCATCTAAGTCTCTAGCCCTGCCTCTGCTTGTGCCGGGGGTTCGAACAGATCACGAGCACGACGCCGCGCCGGCGGACTACCCGGCAGCGCTCACACATCGGCTTTACGGACGTTCGTACCTTCATCGGCCCTCATGGGTCGTATCGATCAACAACATACGTGAGAAGGCCCTGCCTGCCCATGAATCGGCGGGTGGGCACAACGAAATCGGCCCGAGGGCCGACGTGGAAATATAGCAACCCGGCGCCTGAAACCGTGCGTGCGCGGTGCGGACGACGCCTACGGCAGATCCTTCTTCACCGAGACCGTCTGCTGGAAGGTCGGGCGGTTCTGGAACACGGCCGGCGGCAGCTCGATCCCGGAGGCGACGGTGGACCGGTTGAGGTCGTAGCACTGCGGGTTGGGGTTGTCCACGCAGTCGCCGAAGGCGTAGAGCTCCTGCGGGGTGACGGCAAGCGCCTGCTTCAGCGACTTGCGCAGCGCCCGACCGCACTTGGCGAGCGAGCCGTTGCCGCAGTAGGTGCGGCTGTACGCCCCGCGTGGGCTCTGCCCGAGCAAGGCCCGCAGGTCCTTCGATACGTAGCCGTACCAGCCGGCGAAGTAGTCGGGGGCCGCCGGGGCGCTGCGGCCGACGGAGCCGAGGGGCGCCATGCTCTCGAGGGCGTCGAACGCCGTGCCGCCGAGCGCGGACCGGAACTCCGCCCCGACCGCGAGCGGCCACCAGGCGTCCATCAGCACGACGGCCTTGTTGTACTCGTAGGAGCCGTCACCGTCCAGATCGCGGCGGTGAGCGCCGCTCGCGCGCCAATGCTCCAGGGTGTTCACGGCCTTGCCCAGCTTCCCGTGCGACGGGTTGCCCATCGCCTTGACCAGCAGCGGCAGGACCTTCACCGCGCGCAGGTCCTCGGTCGCCGGCTCCTCCATCGCCTGGACGAGCTGGGGCAGCGCCATCTTGCGGTCGCCGCGGATGCCGCGCTTGACCCCGTCCTCGATCAGCTCCGAGCGGTGGATCGGGCCGTAGGTGTAGACGTCGTCGGCAGCCCCCCACCCGGGCGCCTGCTTGTTGTTCCAGGAGACGAGGTACGGCGGATCGACGGCCTGCGGGTGCTTGCGGGCCGGCAGCCACTTGCCGGTGTGCGCCGCGGGGTCGTAGCCCTTCCAGTCGTACTCGCCGGTGCCGAGGATCGGGAAGTCCGGCGAGGTGCCGGGCGCGCGCTGCGGCATCCAGCCGGTCTGCTCGTAGGCGATGTGGTCGTGGTCGATGTACGACCAGTTGAAGAGGAAGTTCATCGACTTGGCGGCCTTCAGGAACGACTCCGGCCCCTTCTTCATGAAGCCGGGGTCGTTCATGCGGCGGAAGAAGAGCGCCGAGTCCGCCTCGTGGAAGTACGTCGAGCGGGCGAGCGCGTAGGCGACGGGCTTGCCGCCGACCTTGCCGCGGGCGAAGACGATCCCGTGCACCGTTCGGTAGGCGGTCAGCGTCTCGGAGCCGGGGGCCGTGTTGTCGACGCCGTTCGGCGTCCACGTGTTGGTCCGCTCGAGCTTCTCCATCGGCAGGCAGTCGCCCTTGTAGCGGTAATGGAAGTCGTCCTGGCAGAGGACCTCGGCGAACGTGTCGACGTTGTCCGAGGTCGCCGTGGTGGCTGACCAGGCGTAGTCGCGGCCGTGGCCGAGCAGCACGTAGAGGCCGACGCCGGGGAACGTCGCGCCGCGCGCGTCGACCCCTGGGCCGTGCAGGTCCTCCTCCATCAGGATCTGCGGCTGGTAGTAGCCGACCTGGGGGCCGAGGACGCCGATCGGGTGGCCGGTCTTCGACTCGGGGCCGGAGACGAGCTCCCAGTTGGAGGCGTGGCCGGGCCCTGCCAGCGCGGCCTGCAGCTGCGCGCCGATGTCGCCGAAGCCCGAGGGCGCCGGCGCCGCGGCGGTTCCCGGCCGCTCGAGCGGCGGCGCCACTGACGCGTCGGTGACCGAGCCCGGGTCGGGCAGCGCCAGGCCCCGCTTCGCGAACGCCGGCCCGGTCTCGTACGGGAAGCGCTCCTTGACCGTGGTCGGAGCCTCGGGATCGTTGCGCGAGCGGAAGTCAGCCCAGGCGCGACGCCCGTCGTGCTTGCCGAAGCGCTTGACGAAGGCCTGCATGGTCAGCGCCGAGTCGAGCTCGCGGCCGCCGCCCTTGCCGAAGATGCCGCCGATCAGCGAGGCCTCGGCGACCGTGTCGGTGATCGTCCAGGGCGCGGGGAGCTTACCCAGCGCGGCGTACTCGCCGGGCAGCTTGGTGGGGTCGGCGAGAGCCTCCTGGATATAGGCGTTGATGCCGTCCACGTAGCTGCCCACGTCCGCGATCACCTGGGCGCCACGGTTGCCGTACAGCGTCTGGGCGTTTTCGACCTGCTGCTGGAGGTCCTCCTCCGTGTACGGGGCGAACTGCCACTGGGCGCGGTCCATCTCCCGGTTGGACGGCGAGCCGCCGACGAACGAGGACAGCTGCGCGCGGCCCGTGTGGCGCAGGACGTCCATCAGGAACAGGCGGTCGGCGGCGTTCACGTAGGCGGCGCCGAACATGACGTCGTCGCGGGTCGCGCCGTAGACGTGCGGGATCCCGTAGGCGCTGTCACGCACGATCGTCACCCCGGGGCGCGGGCTCGTCGTGGACTCGGTCGCGCCGTCCGGGACGCCGAAGGTCGCGTCCTTGTAGTACCGCCCGACGTCGGACATGCCGAAGCCCGGGCTCGCCGAGGCCGCCATCAGCCCGTCGTAGAGCGGCTGCTGGTCGTCCCAGTGCGGCGGCAGCGCGCCGCCGGCCAGGAAGGCGCCGAGCTGGGTCACGTTGTCCACGCCGGCCTCACCGGGCGGCAGGACGTTGCGGAAGCCGCCGGCGTCGTGCGCGCCGAACGGATCCTGCGCCATCGCCGTCGCGGGCGCGGCCAGCGCCACGAGCGCGATCAGCCCGATTGCGAGATTTCTCCTCACCCCGCGGGCGAATATAGGACGCCCGGCAGGCGCGTGCGCCGGTTCAGTCCAGGTGCCAGGGCGTGAGGATCCGCGGCCCGTCCTCGGTCACGGCGACCGTGAACTCGAAGTGGGCGGCGAGCGAGCCGTCGGCCGAGTAGACGGCCCAGTTGTCGTCGCCGAGGCGGACGTCGGGGCCGCCGGCGTTGACCATCGGCTCGATCGCGATCACCATCCCGGGCTCGAGCTCGGGACCGCGGCCGGGCTCGCCGTAGTTGGGCACCTGCGGGTCCTCGTGCATGTCGCGGCCGACGCCGTGGCCGACCAGCGAGCGGATGATCGACAGCCCGTCCGCCTCGACCCGCGCCTGGACCGCGTGCGAGATGTCGCCGAGGTGGTTCCCCGGAACCGCCTGCTCGACGGCGGCGAACAGCGACGCCTGGGTGGTCTCGAGCAGCAGCTCGGCGTCGGGCGCGATCTCGCCGACGCCGACGGTGATCGCGGCGTCGGCGACCCAGCCGTCGTAGGTGACCCCGACGTCGATCGAGAGGATGTCGCGGCGGCGCAGCTCGTAGGGGCCGGGGATCCCGTGGACGACCATCGAGTTCGGCGAGGCGCAGATCGAGCCCGGGAAGCCGCGGTAGCCAAGGAAGGAGGGCGTCGCGCCCTGCGAGGTGATGAACCGCTCCGCCGCGAGGTCGAGGTCGTCGGTGGTCACCCCGGGGCGCACCTTCGTGCGCAGCATCTTCAGGCACCGCGCCTGGATCGCGCCGGCTGCCGCCATGCGCTCGATCTGCTCGGGGCTCTTGATGATGATCCCCCCTCGATACATGGTGGCTATGCCTCCTCCTCCATCGCCAGCGTCGCAAGCAGCGCCCGGATCCTGTCGGTGACCTCCTCGGGCGGTTGATCCCCGTCGATCCGGTTGAGCAAACCCCGGCTCTCGTAGTACTCGATCAGCGGCTCCGTCTTCTCGTGGTACTGGTCGAGGCGGTGGCGGATCACGTCGGGCTTGTCGTCGTCGCGGATCGCCAGCGGCTCGCCGCAGACGTCGCACACGCCCTCCTTCTCCGGCGGGTCGAAGTCGACGTGGAAGATGTGCCCGTTGGCGCAGGTGCGCCGGCCGCCCAGCCGCCGCACGACCTCCTCGTCGGAGACGTCGATCAGGATCACGGCCGTGACCTTGCGGCCGAGCTCGGACAGCTTCGCGCCCAGGCCGTCCGCCTGCGGCTGGGTGCGCGGGAAGCCGTCGAGGATGAAGCCGTCCTCCGCCTCGTGCTGGGCGACCTTCTCCGCGATCACGCCGATGATCACGCCGTCGGGGACGAAGTCGCCGCGGTCCATGTACTCCTTCGCCTCGGCGCCGAGCTCGGTCCCGTCGCGCACCGCGGCGCGGAGGATGTCGCCGGTCGCGTAGTAGGGCAGCTGGAGGTCCTGCTGCAGACGCTCGCCCTGCGTGCCCTTGCCGGACCCGGGCGGGCCGAGGAGGATCAGATTGCGCTCGGACATGGGCTGGGAAGCCTAGACGGACGGCAGGGACTCGGCGCTGTCGCGGGCGAGCAATCCGCGCACCGTGTCGACCACCCAGCTCGGATCGCCGACCACCTGCTCGTAGGTGAAGGCGAGCGCCTGGTGACCGGCGAGGCGAAGCTGGGCGAGCTTGCGGCGGTCGGCCTCGAACATCTCGCGGTCTCTGTGGAACTCATAGCCGTCGAGCTCGACGATCAGCCTGGCGTCGGGCCAGTAGGCATCGACCAGGAAGCCGTCGACGAGGACGTTCGTGAGGGGCAGCGGAATGCGGTTGGCGCGGAGCAGGTCGAGGAAGAGGCGCTCTAACTCCGAGAACGCGCCGGCGGCGGCCGTGGGGTCGTAGTCGAGGAGGGCAGCGAGGGGGGTGACGCCCCGGTGGCCGTTGGAGCGGGCGAGGAGATCGCTGATCGCGTTCACGTCGAGGGCCTGTCGCGCCTCCGCCTCCTCGTAGGCGCGCTGGAGCTGGGTGGGGGTGAGCGTCGCTGCGAGGTCGAGGAGGGTGCGGGCGAGGGAGGTCGTTGGGATGCCGTCGATGAGGGTGTAGTCGGCGGCGAGGAGCTTGGCCGTGTGGGGGCGCAGGCCGGGGCGGGTTCTCAGGCGGGCGGGGGCAGTGACATCGATCAGGCCGCCGCGCCACTCGACCAGCTCGTGAAGGCCACCGGCCGGCCGGTGGCTGAGCAACGCGGACGGGCCGTAGGCCAGGGTGGCCGCCATCCACGTGCCCCGTACGGAGAGAAACGGACCCGTCGCGTAGACGCCGCGGTGGATACGGCGCAGGCGTCCGTCGCGGGAACGGGCAGTAACGGCGCCGGCCCGTACGCCGATCCCGTCGAGCTGCCAGAGCGCGAACACCCCGTACTGTCTGGCGGCGAGCGCCTCTACCCTCTGATCGATCACCCCCACCTGCTCCGCCTCCAGGGGGTTCGGCACGTTAGGTACCGATATGAGGTGGTAATGCAGCACACCCCCTCAGCGTGACCCGGGAGGTGTGACGCGGGGCGCGCCGGGTGCGCCGAGCTACTTGAGGAAGCCCTCGTAGTTGCGCATCATCAGCTGCGACTCGAGCTGCTTGACGGTGTCGAGGGCGACGCCGACGACGATCAGGATCGAGGTTCCGCCGAAGAAGAAGTTCGCCGACGTCTGGTTGATCAGGATCGTCGGCAGGGCCGCAACCGCGCCCAGATAGAGCGCCCCGGGGAAGGTGAGCCGGGAGAGGATGCGGTCGAGGTACTCGGCGGTCGGCCGCCCCGGTCTCACCCCGGGGATGAAGCCGCCGTATTTCTTCAGGTTGTCCGCCTGGTCGACCGGGTTGAAGGTGACCGCGGTGTAGAAGTAGGTGAAGATGACGATGAAGAAGACCTCGCCGACCACGTAGGCCCAGCTCGAGGGGCTGAAGAAGGCCGCGAAGTCGAGCGCCGCGGGCGTGTTCAGCAGCTGCCCGATCGTCGGCGGGAAGGCCATGATCGAGGCGGCGAAGATCACCGGGATCACCCCGGCCATGTTCACGCGCAGGGGCAGGTACGTGGAGCCGCCCGTGGTCATCCGGCGTCCGACCACGCGTTTTGCGTACTGCACAGGGATCCGCCGCTGGCCCTCCTGGACGAAGACGATCCCGACGATCACCGCCAGGGCGATGAACGGCATCATCACGACGAAGACCTGGTCGGGGTTGCTCCACCACTTCGAGAGCCCGGGGAAGATCCGCGAGGCGATCGAGGCGAAGATCATCAGGCTGATCCCGTTGCCGACGCCGCGCTGGGTGATCAGCTCGCCCAGCCACATCAGCAGCACCGTGCCCGCCGTCAGCGAGATCACGATCAGGAACACCTTCGAGAAGGTGAGGACGCCGACGACGCTCTGGCCGGCGCTGTTCTGGAAACTCTGGAAGAGGAAGACGTAGCCGATCGACTGGCCGAAGGCGAGCGCGACGGTCAGGTAGCGCGTGTACTGGGTGATCTTCTGCTGGCCGACCTCTCCCTCCTTCTGCAGGCGCTCGAGCGAGGGCACCACCACCGTCAGCAGCTGGAGGATGATCGAGGCGGTGATGTAGGGCATGATCCCGAGCGCGAACAGCGACAGCCGCTGCAGCGAGCCGCCGGAGAACAGGTTCAGGAAGCCGAGGACGTTGTTGCCGGTGAAGTTGGACTGGATCGAGTCGAGCGTGTCGATGTCGATCCCCGGCGCCGGGATGTAGGCCCCGAGCCGGTAGAGCGCCAGCATCCCCAGGGTGAAGAAGATCTTCCGGCGGATCTCCGGGACCGCGAAGGCGTTGGCGATCGTCTGCAGCACGGCTCTACTCGATCAGTTCGCAGGCCCCGCCCGCGGCTTCGATCTTCTCCTTGGCGGTGGCGCTGAAGCCGTGGGCGCGGACGGTGAGCTTCTTCGAGATCTCGCCGCGGCCCAGCACCTTGACCGGGTGCTTGCGCTTCGCCAGGCCGGCGGCGCGCAGCGTCTCCGGCGTGACCTCGGCGCCGGCGTCGAAGCGCGCCTCGAGGTCGGAGAGGTTGACGGGCTGGCTGTGGGTCCGGAAGGGCTCGAACGGCATCGACATCTTCTTGTTCGGGCCGCGCAGCTTGCGCATCCGCATGTGGATCGGGTTCTGGCCGCCCTCGTAGTTGCGCTTGTCCTTGGCCCCCGCGCGCGCTCCGGCGCCCTTGTGGCCGCGCCCGGCGGTCTTGCCCTGGCCCGTGCCCTTGCCGCGTCCGAGCCGCTTGCGCGGGTGCGTGGAGCCCGGCTTGGGGCGGATCGAGTGCAGGCCGATGTCCTCGGGATCCAGGCGGCCCATCAGTCGCTGACCTCCTCCACGAGGTGCGAGACGCGATCGAGCGCGCCGCGCAGTTGGGGCGTGTCCTTCATCGTCGAGCTGCGGCCGATGCGGCCGAGCTTCAGCGACTCCAGCGTGCCGCGCTGCTTCGGGGTGGCCCGGTTGGCGGAGCGCACCTGACGGAGCTTGACGTCACTCACCGGAAGGCTCCTCGGCCACGGCCGGGACCTCCGGCTCCGCCTCCGCCACCACCGAGACCGGATCCGGCGCCGGTTCCGGTGCGGGCGCCTCGGCCTTCGCCGCGGCCTCCAGCAGGTCGAGTCCAAGCACCTGCTTGATCGAGAGGCCGCGCAGCTTGGCGACGTCCTGGGGTGTGCGAAGGCCGGTCAGGCCGTCCATCGTCGCCTTCACCAGGTTGATCGGGTTCTGGGTCCCGATCGACTTCGAGAGCACGTCGCGGATCCCCGCGAGCTCGAGCACGGCGCGGACGCCGCCGCCGGCGATCACCCCGGTGCCCGGGCTGGCCGGACGGAGGATGACGTGACCGGAGCCGAAACGACCGATCGTCCCGTGGGGGAGCGTCTGGCCGAACTTCGGGACCCGGACGAGGCTCTTGCGCGCGTTCTCGACCGCCTTCTGGATCGCCAGCGGGACCTCACGGGCCTTGCCGTAGCCGATCCCGACCACGTCGTTCTCGTCGCCGACCGCGACCAGGGCAGTGAAGGAGAAGCGCCGGCCGCCTTTGACCACCTTGGCGACGCGGTTGATCTCGATCACCCGCTCCTGCAGGTCGAGCCCCTGGGGGCTGACGAGCTCGATGTCATGTCTGGTCTTCACGTGATCGTCGAAGGTAGCGGGTTCAGAACTTCAGCCCGCCCTCACGGGCGCCCTCGGCGAGGGCCTTGACGCGGCCGTGGTAGCGGTAGCCGCCGCGGTCGAAGATGCAGGTCTCGACGCCCGCCGCCTTGGCGCGCTCGGCGATCAGCTCGCCGACCCGCTTCGCCTGCTCCATCGAGCTGAGCTTGCGCAGCTCGGGCTCGATCCAGGAGACGGCGGCGACGGTCTTCGCCCCGCGGTCGTCGATCAGTTGCGCGAACACGCCCCGGTTGGAGCGAAAGACGGAGAGGCGCGGCCGCTCGGCGGTGCCGCTCACCTTCGCCCGCACGCGGCGGCGGCGGCGCAGGCGCTGCTGTGGCTTGGTGGTGATGCTCATGCGCGCTTACCGACCTTGCGGCGCACGTGCTCGCCTTCGTAGCGGATCCCCTTGCCCTTGTAGGGCTCGGGCGGCCGCACGCGCCGGACCTGCGAGGCGATCTCGCCGACCAGCTGCTTGTCGATCCCGCGCACGATCACCTGGGTCGGCTGGGGAACCTCGAACTCGATCCCGTCGGGGGCGGGAATCGAAACCGGGTGCGAGTAGCCGACGCTGAGCTCGAGCGCCTTGCCGGCGAGCTTGGCGCGGTAGCCGACGCCCGTGATCTCGAGCCGCTTCTCATAACCGTCGGTGACGCCGACGACCATGTTCGCGACGAGGCTGCGGGTGAGGCCGTGGATGGCGCGGTCGGTGCCGCGATCGGTCGGTCGCCGGACGGTCAGCGTGCCGTCCTCCTCGACCACCTCCATCCGGGCGGAGATCACCTGCTCGAGCTCCCCCTTGGGGCCGTTGACGGTCACGCGGCCAGGGGCCAGCGCGACGGAGACGCCCTCGGGAACTGGGATCGGCTTTCTACCAATGCGGCTCATCGATCACCAGATGTAAGCGACAACCTCGCCGCCGACGCCCTTCGCGCGAGCCTCGTGGCCGGTCATCACGCCGGAGGAGGTGGAGACGATCGAGGTTCCCATGCCGCCCTGGACGCGCGGCACGTCGCCGTGGCTGACGTAGCGGCGCCGCCCCGGGCGCGAGATCCGCTTCATGCCGCTGATCACCGGGCGGCGATCCTCGGTGTACTTGAGCTGGATCTTGATCACCTCGCCGATCGCGGTGGGCTCGACCTCGAAGGACGTGATGTAGCCCTGCTCGGTGAGGATGCGGCTGAGCTCCTTCTTCAGCCGCGAGGCGGGCATCTCGACATCGGTGTGGTCGGCCGCAAGCGCGTTGCGGACCCGGGTCAGGTAATCGGAAATGGGATCGGTCAGCATCGTCTTCGTTTACCAGCTCGCCTTGCTCATCCCGGGCACGTAGCCCTGGTGTGCCTGCTCTCGCAGGCAGATGCGGCAGAGGCCGAACTTGCGGTAGTAGGCGCGGGAGCGGCCGCACTTGCGACAGCGGTGATACCCGCGGGTCTTGTACTTCGGCGGCCGCCTCTGGGCGACCTTCTGTGACGTCTTTGCCATCTGGCTACTCCTCGGAACTCTCTTCGCTTGAAGTCTCTCCATCGCCCTCGGCGGCGCCCTCGGCACCCTCCTCGCCTTCCTCGCCCTCCTCGGGCTTCTCCGGCTTGGCGTAGGCCTCGGGGTTCTCCTCCTTGAGCTGCTCGAGCGCCGCCTGCTCGGCCTCGGCCCGCTGACGGGCCTCCTCCTTGCGGCGCTCCTCCTCTTCCTCGGCGGCGGTGTCGACCTCGCCGGGGCGACCCTCGGCGGCGAACGGCATGCCGAGCCCGAGAAGCAGCGCGAAGCCCTCCTCGTCCGTGGCCGCCGTCGTCGTGATCGCGATATCGAGGCCGCGGACCTCGTCGATCGAGTCGTAGTCGATCTCCGGGAAGATCAGCTGCTCGCGAACGCCGAGCGAGTAGTTGCCGCGGCCGTCGAAGGAGCGCGGGCTGAGGCCCCGGAAGTCGCGGATCCGCGGGATCGAGATCGTGATCAGGCGGTCGAGGAACTCCCACATGCGGGCGCCGCGCAGGGTCACGGAGACGCCGACCGGCATCCCTTCGCGGAGCTTGAAGTTGGCGATCGACTTGCGCGCCCGGCGGATGTTCGGGTGCTGGCCGGTGATCGTCCGCAGCTGCTCGGTGGCGGCCTCGAGTGTCGGGGTCGACTGCTTCGCGTCGCCGACGCCCATGTTGACCGTGATCTTCAGCACCCGCGGGATCTGCATCGGGCTCGAGTAGCCGAACTGCTCGCTCAGCCGGCCGGCGAGCTCGTTCTCGTACGTCTCGCGCAGGCGAGGCGGCGGGGCGGCCTTGCTGGCCGGCTCTGTCGTCGCTGCTTCCATCACTCGATCGCCTTGCCGGTGCGTTTGGCGTAGCGCTCGCGGCGCCCTTCGGTGGTCGCGCGCATGCCGACGCGGGTCGGCTTGTTGTCGGTCGGGTCGAGCAGCATCACGTTGGAGACGTCGATCGGCCCCTCCTGGTCGATGATCCCGCTCGACTGCGCCTTCTGGGTGTCCTTGACCGAGCGCGGCCGGGTGTGCTTCTTGACGATGTTGAGGTGCTCGACGTAGACCCGGCGGCGTCCGGGCTCGGTGCGAAGCACGCGGCCGGTCTTGCCCTTGTCCTTGCCGGCGATCACGATCACCTGGTCGTCCTTGCGGACGTGCATCCCCTTGCCCATCAGAGCACCTCCGGCGCCAGGGAGATGATCTTCATGAAGTTGCGGTCGCGCAGCTCACGCGCTACGGGCCCGAAGATGCGGGTGCCGCGAGGGTTGTTCTGCGGGTCGATCAGCACGGCGGCGTTCTCGTCGAAGGCGATGTAGGTGCCGTCGGGGCGGCCGAGCTGCTTGCGGGTGCGGACGACGACCGCCTGCACCACCTCGCCCTTGCGGACGCCGCCACGGGGCGTCGCCTGCTTGACCGTCGCCGTGATCACGTCGCCGACGCCGGCGTAGCGGCGGTGCGATCCGCCCTTGACGCGGATGCAGAGGATCTCGCGGGCGCCCGAGTTGTCGGCCACCTTCAGCCTGGATTCCTGCTGGATCATCGGTTAGCGCGCCCTCTCCAGCACTTCGACCAGGCGCCAGCGCTTGGTCCGCGACAGCGGCCGCGACTCGATCACGCGGACGACGTCGCCGGCGTTGGCGTCGTTGGCCTCGTCGTGCGCGTGGATCGTGGCGGTCTTGCGGACGATCTTCTCGTACTGCGGGTGGCGGCGGACGAGCTCGATCCGGACCGTGATCGTCTTGTCGGCCTTGCTCGAGACGACCGTGCCCTGGCGCACCTTCTTCGACCCGGGGACGTGCTCGGCGGGCGGGGTCCCGGTGCCGGGCTGGTGCTTGGAGCGGGCGCGAGCGCGGCCGCGGGCACGAGCTGCGTTGGCCGCCTTGCGGGCCGCCGCGCGCTCGGCGACGCGCTCCTCGGGACTGCGCTGCGGCTTCGCCTCGCCGGTGTGCTGCGAGCGGGCGAGCTTGCGCGTCTGCTTCGGCGTCAGCTTCTCCTCCGGCTCGGCGTCGGCGACGGGCGCCGCTGCCGCGGGCTCCTCGGCGGGGGCCTCCTCCTCGGCGGGGGGCTCCTCGGCGGGGGGCTCCTCGGCGGGGGCTTCCTCCTCAGCGGGGGGCTCCTCGGCCGGAGCCTCCTCAGCGGGCGGCTCCTCGACCACGGGCTCCTCGGCGGGGGCGTCCTCGGCCACGGGCTCCTCCACCGGAGCCTCCTCGGCCTCGGTCGCGTCCGCGTTCTCGTCCGTCTTCTCTTCGTCGCTCACTTCAGTTCCTTTTGCATGTCGATGCCGCGCTCGCGAGCGACGGTGATCAGCCGGGCCAGGTCGCGGCGCGCCGCGGGCAGGCCGGCCGTGTTCTCGAGCTCGCCGGTGGCGTGGCGGAAGCGCAGGTTGAAGGCCTCCTCGCGGGCCTCCTTGACGGCCTGGACCAGGTCCTGGTCGCCGAGCGCGTGCGCGTCGCCGCCCTTCACTGGCTCGCCCCCTCGCGGGTGACGAACTTCGTCCTGATCGGCAGCTTGTGGCCGGCGAGGCGCATCGCCTCCTTGGCGAGGTCCTCGGGGACGCCCGCGAGCTCGAACATCACCTTGCCCGGCTTGACGACGGCGACCCATCCCTCCGGGTTGCCCTTGCCCGAGCCCTGGCGCGTCTCCGCCGGCTTCTTCGTGTACGGCTTGTCGGGGAAGATGTTGATCCAGACCTTGCCGCCACGCTTGATCTTCCGGGTCATCGCCACGCGGGCGGCCTCGATCTGGCGGTTGGTGATCCAGCCGCGGTCGACGGCCTTCAGCCCGTACTCGCCGAAGCTGACGGAGGAGCCCCCCTTGGTGTAGCCGCGACGCTTGCCGCGCATCTGCTTGCGGTGCTTGACCCGCTTCGGCATCAGCATCAGCCGTCACCACCCTTCTTGGGAGCGGGCGCGGCGGGGGCCTTGCTGGGCGCGGGCTTCGGCGGGGGCGTGGGCGCATCGGGGTGCACCGCCTGGGGGTGCGACGGCACGACCGGGGGCGCAGGCGGGGCGGCGGGGGCCGCGGGCGCGGCGGCCGGAGGAGCAGCTGCGGGCGTGGGCCGAGCGGCCGGAGGGGCCTGGGGCGGGCGTGATTGCCCGCTGCGCTGCCCGCCTCGCTGGCCTCCTGAGCCGCCAGGGCCGCCCCGCTGGCCGCCGGGACGGTCGCTGCGACGCCGGAACGAGCGCGGCGCGAGCTCCTCCTCCTCGGCTCCGGAGCGGAAGCCCTCGGGCATCACCTCGCCCTTGTTGATCCAGCACTTGACGCCGATCCGGCCGGTGGTGGTCTTCGCCTCGACGAAGCCGTAGTCGATGTCGGCGCGCAGCGTGTGCAGCGGCACGCGGCCGTCGGAGTAGCCCTCGGTGCGCGCCATCTCGGCGCCGCCGAGGCGGCCGGAGACCTGGACCTTGACCCCCTTGGCGCCGGAGCGCATCGCCGAGGTCAGGGCGCGCTTCATCGCGCGGCGGAAGGCAACCCGGTTCTGCAGCTGCTCGGCGATCGACTGGGCGACCAGCTTCGCGTCCAGCTCGGGGCGCTTGATCTCGCGGATGTTCACCTTCACGGGCTTGCCGGTGATCTTGTGCAGGTCGCGGCGCAGGGCGTCGACCTCGGCGCCCGACTTGCCGATCACGATCCCCGGGCGGGCCGTGTGGATGTCGACGGTGATCTCGCCGCGCTGCTTGACGATCGTGATGTCGGAGAGGCCGGCGTGCGAGAGCTTGTTCTCGATGTGCTCGCGGATCGCGATGTCCTCGAGCAGCAGGTCGGCGAAGTTGCGCTCGTCGAACCAGTTCGACTTCCAGTCGTGGATGTAGCCGACGCGGAAGCCCTCCGGGTGAATCTTCTGTCCCATGGCTAGGCGGCTCCTCAGGCTTCCGTGGTCGGGGTCAGGGCCACCGAGAGGTGGCTCGTGCGCTTGTGGATCGGGGTCGCACGGCCGCGCGCGCGGGCGCGCCAGCGCTTCAGGGTCGGGCCCTCGTCGACGCTGATCGCGGCGATCCGCATGTCGTCGGCGACCAGCTCGTGGTTGGCCTCGGCGTTGGCTGCGGCGGAGTCGAGCAGCCGCAGCAGGTCGCGGGCCGCACCGCGGCTCGAGAACGCCAGCAGCGTGCGAGCCTCCTCGACCGGCATGCCGCGGATCTGGTCGGCGACCAGGCGGGCCTTGCGCGGCGCGACGCGGACGTAGCGAGCCTTCGCCCGCACGACCGGCGGTGCCTGAGCCTCGGTCTTCTCCGCCGCCTTGGCCATCAGCGCTCCCTGCCCCCGTGGCCGCGATAGGTGCGGGTGGGCGCGAACTCGCCCAGCTTGTGGCCGACCATCGACTCGGAGACGAAGACGGGCACGTGCTTGCGCCCGTCGTGGACGGCGATCGTGTGGCCGACCATCTCCGGGAACACGGTCGACATCCGCGACCAGGTCTTGATCATCTGCTTTTGGTTCTGCTCGTTCATCGTCGTGATCCGCTTCATCAAGCGTTCCTCGACCCACGGGCCCTTTTTCGAAGATCTGCTCACTGAAAGTCCTTTACTTCCTCTTCTTGCCGCGGCGCCGGCCGCGAACGATCAGCGCGTCGGAGCGCTTGCCCTTCTTGCGTGTCCTGTAGCCGAGCGTCGGCTTGCCCCAGGGCGTCACCGGGTGGCCGCCGGGCGTCTTATGTGCCTCGCCGCCGCCGTGCGGGTGATCGACCGGGTTCATCGCGATCCCGCGGCTCTGCGGCCGCTTGCCCTTGTGGCGGTTGCGGCCGGCCTTGCCGATCTTGACGTTCTGGTGCTCGGCGTTGGAGAGGGTACCCACCGTGGCGCGGCAGTCCGCGCGCACCATCCGCATCTCCGACGACGGCAGCCGGAGGGTGACCATCTCACCCTCCTTGGCGACCACCTGGATCGCCGAGCCGGCGGAGCGCCCGAGCTTGCCACCCTGGCCGGGGACGAGCTCGACGTTGTGGACCACCGTGCCGGTCGGGATCGCGCGCAGCGGCAGCGCGTTACCGGGCTGGATGTCGGCCTTGTCGCCGGACTCGACCGCCGCCCCCGGGCGCACTCCCTGCGGCGCCAGGATGTAGCTCTTCGCCCCGTCGACGTAATGCAGCAGGGCGATGTAGCAGGTGCGATTGGGGTCGTACTCGATCGTCGCGACCTTCGCCGGCACGCCGTCCTTGCGGCGCTTGAAATCGATCTGGCGGTAGCGGCGCTTCGCCCCGCCGCCGCGATGGCGGGCGGTGACGCGGCCGCGCGAGTTGCGCCCGCCGCTGCTCCCCTTGCCCTTGGTCAGGGCCTTGTGGGGCTCGTTGCCGCCGGTCAGCTCCTCGCGCACCTGGTAGGTGGCGAAACGCCGCCCCGGGCTCGTCGGCTTTGTCTTCCGCATGGGCATGGCCTACTCCGCCACCGCCGCGCCCTCGAAGAGCTCGATCCGGTCGCCCGGCGCCAGCTGGACGATCGCCTTCTTCCACGAGCGCGTGCGCCCGCTGTGGACGCCGCGGCGCTTTGGCTTCGAGCGCACCTTGATCGTCCGCACCTCGACCACGCCGACGCCGAAGATCTCCTCGACGGCGAGGCGGATCTGCATCTTGTGGGCGCGGTCGTCGACGCGGAACGTGTACTTGCCGTCCGCCATCAGCGCGTAGCTCTTCTCCGAGACGACCGGCTCGAGGATGATCTGGCGCGCGTTCACTCGGAATCACCGCCGGCCGCGGTACGCGGCATCCGCTCGACGTCGCCGACGCGCGCCTCGAGCGAGTCGAGCGCGGTCTGGGTGACGAGCAGCGAGGCGTGGCCGATCACGTCGACCACCCCGGCCGAGCCGACCGGGAGCACGTCGACCTTGGGGATGTTGCGAAAGCTCTTCACGACCCCGGTCTCCTCGGGATCGCAGAGGACGAGCGTCGGCCCCTTCGGGCCCCAAGTGGCGAGCGCCTCGGCGGCCTGGCTGGTCGAGGGCGCCTCGTAGCCGGCGCCGTCGATCACCGCGATGCTGTCGCGGGCGGCGTGGACCGAGAACGCCGAGCGCAGGGCGCGCCGGCGGGCCTTGCGGTTGACCTTGAAGGTGTGCGTGCGCGGCTTCGGGCCGAACGCGACCCCGCCGCCGCGGCGGTGGGGGACGCTGAGCGCCCCGGCGCGCGCCCGGCCGGTGCCCTTCTGCTTCCAGGCCTTGGCGGTGGTCATCGAGACCTCGCCCCGGCCGAGGCTGGAGGCGGTGCCGCGGCGGCGCGCCGCCAGATCTGCGCGCGCGGCCTCGTGCACGAGGCTCTCGTGGAACTCCTCGCCGAACACGGCCGCCGGCAGGTCGGTCTTCGCCTGCTTGCCGAGCGTCGTCGCCTTCAGTGCCGCGCTAGCCATCCGTACGCACCTCCACGGTGCCGCCCTTGGGCCCGGGGACCGCGCCGCGGATCAGCAGCAGGTTGCGCTCCGCGTCGACCTGGAAGACCGTGAGTCCCCGCTGGGTGACGCGACCGCCGCCCATCCGGCCCGGCATCTTGGTGCCCTTGAAGACGCGGGCGGGGTCGGCGCTGGCGCCGATCGAGCCCGGGGCACGGACGTTGTGGGAGCCGTGCGAGACCGGCCCGCGGCCGAAGTTGTGGCGCTTGATCGTGCCCTGGAAGCCCTTGCCGATCGAGGTCGCCGAGACCTTGACCTTGGCGCCGGGCTCGAACTGCTCGACGGTCATCTGCTCGCCCACCTGGGCCTCCGGCGCCTCGTCGCGGAACTCCTTGAGCTTGCGCGAGGCCGGCGCGCCGGCCTTCTTCAGGTGTCCGAGCTGGCCCTTGGTGATCCGGTCCTCGTCGGTCCCGAGCGCGGCGAGCTGCACGGCGGCGTAGCCGTCGCGCTCGGCGCTGCGCACGGCGGTCACCGTGTTCGGGGCCGCCTCGACCACGGTCACCGGCACCCGCGTGCCGTCCTCGGTGAACACCTGCGTCATCCCGACCTTGGTGCCAATGATCGCCGCCATCCCGGTCCGTCCTAGATCTTGATCTCGATGTCGACGCCCGCGGGCAGCGCGTCGAGGCGCTGAAGCGAGTCGATCGTCTTCGGCGTCGGCTGGTGGATGTCGATCAACCGCTTGTGGGTGCGGATCTCGAAGTGCTCACGCGAATCCTTGTCCTTGAACGGCGACTTGATCACGCAGTAGATGTTGCGCTCCGTCGGCAGCGGCACGGGCCCGGACACCTGGGCGCCGGTCCGGGTCGCCGTCTCGACGATCTCGCGGGCAGCGCGATCGATGGCGTCGTGGTCGTACGCCTTGAGCCGGATTCTGATTTTGCTGGTGGCGAGAGTTGCCATCTGAATATTTGTTCTTCTCTGTTGGTGCTGAGGCGCGAAAGGGGCGCCGCCCCGTGGTGCTGGGGCGCCGCCCCGGTCGTATCCGTTACCTACAAAACGAAGGGCCGGCTTGGCTGCCGACCCCCTACGCGGGTACTACTCGACTACCTCCGTGACGACCCCGGAGCCGACGGTTCGACCGCCCTCCCGGATCGCGAACCGGAGGCCCTGGTCCATCGCGATCGGCTGAATCAGCTCGATCGTCATCTCGACGTTGTCGCCGGGCATCACCATCTCCGTGCCCTCGGGCAGGTTGGCGACTCCGGTGACGTCGGTCGTCCGGAAATAGAACTGCGGGCGGTAGCCCGAGAAGAACGGCGTGTGACGGCCGCCCTCCTCCTTCTTCAGGCAGTAGACCTCGGACTTGAACTTCGTGTGCGGGGTGATCGAGCCCGGCTTGCAGAGCACCTGGCCGCGCTGGATCTCCTCGCGCTTGGTGCCTCGCAGCAGGCAGCCGGCGTTGTCGCCCGCCTGGCCCTGATCGAGGTCCTTGTGGAACATCTGCACCCCGGTGACCACGGTCTTCGTGGTGTCGTGGATGCCGACGATCTCGACCTCGTCGCCCGTGTGGACGATGCCCTGCTCGATCCGGCCGGTGGCGACGGTGCCGCGTCCGGTGATCGTCATGATGTCCTCGACCGGCATCAGGAACGGCTTGTCGAGGTCGCGCTCCGGCTCCGGGATGTAGTTGTCGAGGGCGTCGGCGAGCTCGAGGATCGCCTTCTTGCCGTCCTCGTCACCCTCCAGCGCCTTCAGCGCGGAGCCCTTGATGATCGGCGTCTCCTCGCCCGGGAAGTCGTACTCGTTGAGCAGGTCCTTGACCTCCTCCTCGACGAGCTCGATCAGCTCCTCGTCGTCGACCATGTCGACCTTGTTCAGGAAGACGACGACGTAGGGGACGTTGACCTGGCGGGCCAGCAGGATGTGCTCACGCGTCTGCGGCATCGGGCCGTCGGCGGCCGAGACGACGAGGATCGCGCCATCCATCTGCGCCGCGCCGGTGATCATGTTCTTGACGTAGTCGGCGTGCCCGGGGCAGTCGACGTGGGCGTAGTGGCGCTTCTCGGTCTCGTACTCGACGTGCGAGGTGGCGATCGTGATCCCGCGCTCCTTCTCCTCCGGAGCGTTGTCGATCTCTTCGAACGTCTTCGCCTCGGCGCCGCCCTGCTCGGCGAGCACCTTGGTGATCGCCGCCGTAAGGGTGGTCTTGCCGTGGTCGATGTGACCGATCGTGCCGACGTTTACGTGCGGCTTGCTGCGATCGAACTTTTCCGCCATCTCGTTTCTCTAACTCCTTCTAGTTACTGCTGAAATTTCGTCTGTGTCTGTCTGAGGGCAACCTGGGGATATTTACAGAAGTTCAGGCCCCAGCCCCGACCGGCTCGGCCGTGGTGGTCTCGATGATCTGCTCGGCGATGTTGCCGGGCACCTCTTCGTAGCGCTCGAACTGCATCGTGTAGGTCGCCCGTCCCTGTGTGGATGAGCGTACGTCGGTGGCGTAGCCGAACATCTCGCCGAGCGGCACGAAGGCGTGTACGGCGAGCGCGTTGCCGCGCGGCTCCTGGCCCTGAACCTTGCCGCGGCGCCGTGAGAGGTCGCCGATCACGTCGCCGAGGAACTCCTCCGGCGTGACCACCTCGACCGACATGACCGGCTCCAGGAGGACCGGCTTCGCGCGCCGGGTCGCCTCCTGAACCGCCATCGAGCCGGCGATCTTGAACGCCATCTCGGAGGAGTCGACGTCGTGGTACTTGCCGTCGACCAGCTCGACCCGGACGTCGACCATCGGATAGCCGGCCTTGACGCCGGATCCGAGGGCCTCCTCGATCCCCTGCTCGACGGCGGGGATGTACTCGGTCGGGATCGCGCCGCCCTTGATCTTGTTGATGAAGTCGAAGCCCTCCCCGGGAGCCGGCTCCGCGTTGATCACCACGTGGCCGAACTGACCGCGGCCGCCGGTCTGGCGCACGAAGTGGCCGACGATCTTCTCGACCCGGTCGCGGATCGTCTCGCGATAGGCGACCTGCGGGCGGCCGACGTTGGCGTCGACGCTGAACTCGCGCAGGAGGCGATCGACGATCACCTCGAGGTGGAGCTCGCCCATGCCGCTGATCAGCGTCTGCCCGGTCTCCTCGTCGCTCTCGATGCGAAAGGTGGGGTCCTCCTCGGCGAGGCGCGCGAGGCCGCCGCCGAGCTTCTCCTGGTCGGACTTTGTCTTCGGCTCGATCGCGACCGAGATCACCGGCTCCGGGAACTCGATGTTCTCGAGGATCACCGGGGCGTCAGGGGCCGAGAGCGTGTCGCCGGTGGAGGTCTGCTTGAGGCCGACGCCGGCGACGATGTCGCCCGCGTAGCACTCCTCGATCTCCTCGCGGTGGTTGGCGTGCATCATCAGCAGCCGGCCGATCCGCTCGGTCTTCCCGTTGGTCGCGTTCAGCACCCGGCTCCCGGAGCTGAGCTTGCCCGAGTAGACGCGGAAGTAGGTCAGCTTGCCGACGAACGGGTCCGCCATCACCTTGAAGGCGAGCGCCGAGAAGGGCTCCGAGTCGTCGGGCGTGCGGACGACCTCCTCGCCGCGCTCCCCCTTGTTGTTGACCTCCCAGCCGGCCATCGGCGGAACCTCGAGCGGCGAGGGCAGCAGCTCGACGATCTCGTCGAGCAGCGGCTGCACGCCCTTGTTCTTGAACGCGGAGCCGCAGAGGACGGGCGTCACCTTGAGGTCGAGCGTCGCCCGGTGCAGCGACTTGGCGATCCGCTCGTGCGGGATCTCCTGCTCGTCGAGGTACATCTCCATCAGCTCGTCGTCGTAGTCGGCGCAGGCCTCGATCAGGTGGGTGCGCGCCTCGTGGGCGGCGTCGGCGAGCTCGGCCGGGATCTCCTCGTACTCGAACTCGGTTCCCAGCTCGTCCTTCCAGACCAGGGCCTTGTCCTCGATCAGGTCGATGACGCCGACGAACGAGTCCTCGGTGCCGATCGGCAGCTGGATCGGCAGCGGGTTGGCTCCGAGGCGGTCGCGCATCGTCTGCACGGCGTTCTCGAAGTCGGCGCCGACCCGGTCCATCTTGTTGATGAAGGCGATCCGCGGGACCTTGTACTTGTCGGCCTGGCGCCAGACGGTCTCCGACTGGGGCTCGACGCCGGCGACCGAGTCGAAGACGGCGATCGCGCCGTCGAGCACGCGCAGGGAGCGCTCGACCTCGACCGTGAAGTCGACGTGGCCGGGCGTGTCGATGATGTTGATCCGGTGGTCCTTCCACTCGCAGGCGGTGGCGGCGGAGGTGATCGTGATCCCGCGCTCCTGCTCCTGCTCCATCCAATCCATGACCGCGGCGCCCTCGTGGACCTCGCCGAGCTTGTGCGTTCGGCCGGTGTAGAAGAGGATGCGCTCGGTCGTCGTCGTCTTACCGGCGTCGATGTGCGCCATGATCCCGATGTTGCGGGTCTTTTCGAGGGGGAAGGAGCGGGGCATTTTGTGTGTTCGAGCCAGGTAGTCGTTGCTGTAGTTTTCGGGTCCGACCTAACGCGTCGCGAGAGGAGACGAAACCGGCGGGACGAGCGGTCTCAGCGCACGAAAAAGGCCCTTACGGGCCTCAGCGCTGGATCGCCATTTAGCCCGGAACGCCCTATGTCGTGCGGCTCTCCATGGAAGGAAATTCCGCCGCGCACCGAACGTGTCCCGACGCGCGAGCGACGCATGACTATAGCAGAGGCATGATGCCCTCCAGAGGGCTCAGATGAGCCTCGGAAAGCGGATCTCGGAGTCCCGCGAACGCCGCGCCCAAGCGCGCGCCAAGCGCCGTGACGAGCGCCGCCGCGCGGAGCGCGCGAAGGCCGCCACGACCCCCGCCGAGCGCTCGAAGGCGCGCGCGGAACGGGCGAAGGCGAAGGAAGGCGCGAAGGCCGACAAGGCGCCGAAACCCGAGCGGAAGAAGCCCGCGATCAGGTCCCGGCCCCGGGCCGAGCCGAAGGCGAAGGTCGCCGCCGCCTCGTCGCCACGCGCCAAGCCGGGCAAGGGCGAAGGCGAGCGCGAAGGCGAGCCCAAGCGCTCTGCGCGCCGCGTTGCGGTCGCCAAGCGCCGCCGTTCGCTGGCCGGCGACGCGAAGAAGGTCGGCGGCGGCGTCGGATCCGTCGGGGTCGAGATCGCGAAGCTCGGGCGCGAGATGGTGGCGATCCCGGTCCAGCTCTGGCTCGCCGCCGCCGAATACGCAGGCGCGTTCGTGCTCAAGGCCTGGCAGCGCGTCGTGCGCCCCCTGCTGATCGCGATCTGGCGCCTGCTCGGCGCGTCGGTCCGCTTCCTCGACCGCCACGTGACCCCCGCCCGCGCCGTCGCCGCGGTCGGCCTGGTCGCCGCCGGCGCGCTGGCCGCCTCGCAGTGGCTCGACTACCACGCGGTCAGCGTCGGCACCGACGCCTACTCCGGGTCGGTCGGCGCCATCGCCCCGCCGCCCGAGATCGAGAGTGAGATCGCCGGCAACGCGCACAGCTGGGTGATGCTGCCGCTGGCGGCCGCGGCCCTGGTCGTGATCACGCTGGCGCTGACCGGGCGCCGGCGGGCGGCCGCGCTGCTGATCCCGATCGGCATCGTGGTGATCGCGATCAGCCTGATCGTCGACGTGCCCAAGGGCCTGGACGAGGGCTCGGCGGCGATCGCCTACGAGGGCGCGAGCGCCAGCCTGCTGGAGGGTTTCTGGATGCAGATCGCCGCCGGGGCGGTGCTGATCTTCTGCGGCCTGCTGCTCCCGCGCTACCTGCGCCCGGTTTCGGCGCGGGCGGCACCGGCCCCAACCGGGCCGACCCTGTTCGAGACCGGAGCCGCGGCCGCCCGCAAGCTCAGCCGCCGCAGGCCGAAGATCAAGCTGAAGCGGCCGCGCTCGCGACCGCGGACGAAGCGCAAGGTCCAGGGGGCCGCCGGAACGTGAGCGAAGCGGCTAACGACCCCGGGCCCGGACGTCTGACCCGCCTGCTGCCGCTCGCCGTGCTGGCGGCGGCGATCTGCCTCTTCGCCTCCGAGCTGCTGACACTGTTCGAGTTCACGCCGCCGGGCGGCGAGGCGCAGTGCGCCCTCGACAACGGCGACCGCCACTCGAACGCCCAGATGGTGATCGCCGGCTTCGCCGTGATCGGCACGCTCGTCGCCGTTTACGGCGGCTCCCGGCCGGCCGCGATCTCGGTCGCGGTGATGGGCATCCTGGCGCTGCTGATCTTCCTGATCGCGGATCTGCGCTTCGCGAACACGGTCGGCACCCTGGGCGACGCCTGCAACCCGAACACCTCGCTGATCGACGCGAAGACGGTTCCCCAGGGCGGCTTCTACCTCGAGCTCGTGGGAGCGCTGACCCTGGCGGTGACCGGGATCGCCCTCGCGACCCTGACCCCCGAGCAGCTGCGTGCCCTGCGGCCGTCGAGACGGGCGCGGCCGACCGAGGAACGGGGCGGCGATGGGCCCGCCGCGGGGTCCTCGGCCCCCCGCGGCGACGGTGCGAAGGGCGGCAAGGGAACCCTCAGCCGTCTCGGCCGCCGTCCCCGCGCCCGTCCACGCGGCTGACGTCGATCTCGCCCCGGGCCAGGGCAACCGCGATGGCCTGGGCCCGCGTCCTCGTCTGCAGCTTTTCGCGGGCGTTTCGGGTGTGGTTGCGGACGGTCTCGCGCGAGATCACGAGCTGCTCGGCGATCTCGTGCGTGGTCCTCCCCAGCGCCAGCAGCGTCATCACCTCGCGCTCGCGCGCAGTCAACCGCGTCTGAGTTCCGTTGCGGTCCCCTCGTTCTCGATCACGGTCCAGCTCGTCCTCGTCGGCGATCGGCAACAGGACGGACAGATGCACCCCGGGGCTGATCCGGGCGGTGGCGCTGTAGCTGACCTCGACGCGGCTCCCGTCCGGCCGCTGGATCTCGAAACGGCCCGACTGGGTTCCGTCCTCGACGAACGCTCGCCACAGGGGGGTGACGTCCTCGGCGCCGCCCGCGAGGTCGTCGATTCGCATCGCCAGCACCTGATCGCGCTCGCAGTGCAAGAGGCGACACGCCGCCGGATTGGCCTCGATGTACCGCCGGTCGTCGTCGACCAGCAGCATCGGGGTCGCAGTACGGTCGAACAGCGACTCGAGGAATTGGTCTAGTGCGATTTCGCCTCCACGCTCATCTGAGCCAGTCTCCCACAGGCGGTGAAATTGACCGTTTTCGGCCATTGATCCGACTCGGTTTCAAACGTAGCTTTCCGCCCGCATGGACGCCGAGATCCCCCTCCTCACCCCCTTCTCCCTGCGTACCGAGCGGCCGGCCGATGGGGTCGTGCTCGTCGCGATCGAGGGGGAGCTCGATATCCAGCACAGCGCCGAGGTTCGCGCCGCTCTGCGCGACGCGGTGTTGAGCCCCGGAGGCGAGGCGGTGATCGCCGACCTGACCAAGCTCGAGTTCATCGACAGCATGGGCTTGGTGGCGCTGACCGATGCGGCAAGGATCCTCGAGCGGAACGATCGCGCGCCTCTGGTCGTGGTCGGCGGCGGGCTTCAGGTAAGGCGGGTGCTCGAGCTCACGGGCATCGACCGCCTCGTCGACATGGTCGAGAGCGCCGACCCCGCCCTCGCATGAGAGGCCTGGTCGCGGTGAGCAACGAGCGAAGCGCGGACTACCAGCGGTAGTGGGCGAAGGCCTTGTTGGCCTGCGCCATGCGGTAGATGTCGTCCTTGCGCTTCCAGGCCCCGCCCTGCTGGGAGATCGAGTCGAGGATCTCGTTGGCGAGCCGCTCGGACATCGACTTCTCGCGCCGGTTGCGGGCGAAGCTGACGAGCCAGCGGACGGCGAGCGTGCGGGCGCGCCGGGCCGGAACCTCGACCGGGACCTGGTAGGTGGCGCCGCCGACGCGACGCGAGCGGACCTCGAGCACCGGCGTCAGCTCCTTGATCGAGTCCTCGAGCACCTCGACCGGGGCGCGGCCGGAGCGCTCGCCGACGATCGCCAGGGCGTCGTAGGTGATCTGCTCGGCGGTCGACTTCTTACCATCCCGCATCACCTTGTTGACCACCTGCTGGACCAGGCGGCTGCGATGGATCGGGTCGGCCTCGATCGGACGAAGGGCTGCGCGGGCGCGGCGAGGCATCTCTAGCGCTTGACGCCGTACATCGAGCGCGACTGCTTGCGGTCCGAGACGCCGGAGGCGTCCAGGGTGCCGCGAATCACCTTGTAGCGGACGCCCGGCAGGTCCTTGACCCGGCCGCCGCGGACGAGGACGACGGAGTGCTCCTGCAGGTTGTGCCCCTCGCCGGGGATGTAGCAGGTGACCTCCATGCCGTTGGTCAGCCGCACGCGGGCGACCTTGCGCAGCGCGGAGTTCGGCTTCTTCGGCGTCGCCGTGTAGACGCGCGTGCAGACGCCGCGCCGCTGCGGGGCGGCGATCCGGCGCTTGCGCCCCTGGCCCGATTTGAGGCCGGGGGTGGCCACTTTCTTCTGCGGTGGCTTGCGCCCCTTGCGGATCAGCTGATTGGTGCTTGGCACGGCGGCGGAAGATAGCAGGGCGACGCCGCTACGCTGGCGCCATCGATGCCCGCCGACGACGATAAGCGACCGGTTCTCGCCGTCGATGTCGATGGCGTGATCAGCCTCTTTGGCTTCGACGGACCGCTCGAGGACCAGCCCGGCCGGATCCAGCTGATCGACGGCATGGCGCACTGCATCTCCGACCGCGCGGGGCCCCAACTGCAGCGCCTCGGCGAGGTCTACGAGCTGGTCTGGGCAACGGGTTGGGAGCAGCGCGCCAACGACTTCCTGCCGCTGCTGCTCGGCCTGCCGGGCGAGCTGCCGGCCCTGCGCTTCGACGGCCGGGCGCGCTTCGGCACCGCCCACTGGAAGCTCGAGGCGCTGGCGGAGTACGCGGCCAACCGGCCGCTGGCCTGGATCGACGACTCCCTCGACGAGAGCTGTCACGCCTGGGCCGCGCGGCGCGAGGCGCCCACGCTGCTCTGCCCGACGGAGTCTCATGTCGGGCTCACCGAGGCGCACACGGAAGCGCTTTTGGCCTGGGTTCGCGACGGTTACACTGCCGCCTAGTGCCGCGTCCACCGATTCAGCCCCGGATTTGGCGAGCGAGAACCAAGCATGGGAAGGACGCAGGGCGGCCAGGTAGCAGCGCTACCTGGCCGACCGAGGACGCGGCCAGGCGCAGGTTCGCAGCCGCCAAAACGGGGGTGAATCGGTTGACGGGGCACTGAGTGCACGGCGTCGTCCCGATCCTGTTCCTGATGGTGGTCCTGAAGATCCCCGTCGGCATGCTCCTCTACATCGTCTGGTGGGCCTTCCGGGCCGAGGTCCAGCCCGACGAGGCGCCGCCGGCGGCCGAGGATCACCGCTTCCGCCGCTTCCGCCGCGAGCCCAAGCGCCCCCGCGGCCCGCGCCGCGGTGGTCACGGCCCGGACGCCATGCCGCTGCCCGAGTGCCCGCCGGCCGGCCGGACCCGGGTGTTCACGCCGCCGGCGCCGGTGCGGGCCGCGACGGCCCGCGGAGCCCAGCGCGGCGCTGTCGAGCCCGAGCGCACCTAGTCGCTCGAGCTCGGCCGGCTCTGTGCGCTACGGCGCCAGGGTGAAGAACTCGAACACCATGCTCGGCGGATCGCCGGTCACCCCCGTGTGATTGCAGACCTTCACCCGACCGGTGTTGGCTGTCGCTGTCTGCACGCCGACGACGACCCAGCCGGTGTTGGTGGCACCGTTCTGCCGATCCGACATCGCGAAGGTGTTGCTTCCGACCGGTGCGCTGCCGGACGCGAGTCCGGCCGTGTCCACCGCGCCGCTGCAGGCGCCGTTGCCGACCGATCCGCTGGGATCGACAACGCCCGTACCGGTCCCCATCGCGAGGTCGCCCTGGTGCAACGACCCGGTCGACACCTCGGCGGACCCGATCGCGTTGTCGTCCATCTCCGCGTTGCCGATCGCGTTGTCGGCCATCTCCGGCTTGCCGATCGCGTTGTCGGCCATCGCGGCATTGCCGACCGCGTCGGCCGCGATCTGGACGTTGTCGAGGTTGCCGGTGACCTCGCCGGCGATCTGGACGGTGGCCTCGTTGATGTCGGTGCCGCTGAGGGAGTTCGGGAAGACCTCCGTCGAGCCGACGGAGTTCGCGTTCAGCTGCGCGTTGCCCAGAGTGCCGAGGACGTCGTGGGTGGAGCCGGGACTGAAGGCCAGGGTGGCGTCGTTGATGTCGGCCGTGTCGAGCGTGTCGTCGAGCACCTTGGCAGCCGTGACCGCGTTGGGCGCGATCGACGGATCCGGGTAGGTGCCGGCCAGGTCGCCGCCGGCCGGGCCGGTCGGCGTCGCCGGGCCGCCACCGCCGCCGCCGCCGAGACCCTGCAGCGTCGACTCCTCGATGTCGGCCCCGGTCAGCGAGTCGTCGGCGATCGCGGCGCCGGTCAGCGATCCGCCCTGCAGGTCGGCTGGGGTCAGCGAGCCGTCGGCGACCTTGGTCGAATCGACGGAGTTGCCGGCGAGGTCCTTGACCTTGACCTGGCCGTTCTTGATCGACCTCGAGGTGACCGAGTTCTTGGCCGCCTGCTCAGCCGCGAAGGCGGAGCCGCCGAGGGCGATGAAGACCGCCACCAGGCCGTACGCGTTGCGCCGTAGGTGCCCGCTGATCCGTCCGCTCATGCGTTTCCTCCCGCAGTCGAAGCCATCCTGCAACGACCCTAGGCACGGCTGGACGGCCCGTCTATGCGTGGAAACACCTAATTAAGGGGTCGCGAGAGCCTGCTCGAGGTCGGCGATCAGGTCCTCGGCCGCCTCGATCCCGCACGAAAGCCTGACCAGATCCGCCGGCACCGCCGCCGCCGAGTCCTCGACCGACTGGTGGGTCATCGCCTGCGGCACCTCGATCAGCGACTCGACGCCGCCGAGCGACTCGGCGAGCGAGAACAGCTTCGTGCGGGTGACAATTCCGAGCGCGTCCGGGTGACGGAACGAGACCATGCCGCCGAAGCCCGGCCAGCGGACGTCGGCGACGCCGGGAGCGGACGGCAGCCATTCGCTGACGGCGCGGCCGTTCTCGGAATGGCGGGCGACCCGCAGGGCGAGCGTGCGCAGCCCGCGATGGACGAGGAAGCAGTCGAGCGGGCCGGGCACGGCCCCGACCGAGTTCTGGACGAAGCGGATCTGCTCATGGAGCTGGGCGTCGGCGGTGATCACGGCGCCGCCGACGACGTCGGAATGGCCGCCGAGGTACTTGGTGGTCGAGTGGACGACCGCGGTCGCGCCGAGCTCGAGCGGCCGCTGGACGATCGGCGTGGCGAAGGTGTTGTCGACCACGACCATCCGCCCCTCGGCCGCCGCGACGACCGCCTCGATGTCGACCTCGTTGAGCAGCGGGTTGGTCGGCGTCTCGACCCAGATCAGCCGGGTGTCGGGGCGCAGCGCCGCGCGCAGCGCCTCGAGGTCGCGCTGGTCGACGAGGTCATACGCGAGCCCGAATCGGGCGAGCACCTTGTCGACCAGCCGGTAGGTGCCGCCGTAGAGGTCGTGCGGCAGGATCAGATGGGCGCCCGCGGCGAGCGCCGCGGTCAACACGGCGTGCGTGGCGGCCATCCCGCTCGAGAACGCGGTCGCCTCGCCGCCCTCGAGCTCGCCGAGGGCGCGTTCGAGCGCCGTCCTGGTCGGGTTGGCGGAGCGCGAGTAGTCGTACTCGCCGACGAACTCGCCGGGCGCCGGCTGGACGAAGGTCGAGGTCTGGTGGATCGGCGGGATCACCGAGCCGTACGTGGGATCGGGCTCCAGCCCCGCGTGCACGACCCGGGTGTCGATCTTCCGGCTCACTGATTCAAGGCCTCGATCAGGTCGACCGAGACGAGGATGCCGAGGGCGCGCCCGTCGTCGACGACGATCACCGGCTTGCGCTCGCCGAGCAGCATGTGAATCGCCTCGCTGACCGGGCTCTCGGCGGCCAGCTCGGGCAGCGGCGGCTCGATCACCTCGGTCACCGGCTCGCCGAGGATCCCGGGCTGCTCGGCCGATGCCATCAGCAGCCCGCGCTCGCTGACCGTGCCCATGAAGGCGCGCCCGTCCTCGCCCGAGACCACCGGCACCTGGGAGACGCCGTGCTCGCGCATCAGCTCTAGCGCTCGCCCGACCGGGTCGTGGCTGCCGACCGTGAGCAGCGGGCGCTCCTCGCTGCGGGCCCGGATCACGTCGCCGACCGTGAGCCCGCCATCGTCGCCCAGGTATCCGTGCTCGCGCATCCACGAGTCGTTGAAGACCTTCGACACGTACGGGCGGCCGCCGTCGGGGATGATCGTCGCCACCATCGCCTCCGGGTCGTCGAGCTCGCGGGCGACCCGCACGGCGGCGACGAGCGCCGTACCCGTGGAGCCCCCGGCGAACAGGCCCTCGCGGGCAACCAGCCGGCGCGCGGCCAGGAACGAATCGCGGTCGCTGACCGTGATGTAGCGGTCGATGATCTCGGGGTCGAGCGTCTCGGGCCAGAAGTCCTCGCCGATTCCCTCCACCCGGTAGGGGTGCACGGGCCCGCCCGAGTAGATCGAGCCCTCGGGGTCGGCGCCGATCACCTCGATGGCAGGGTTCTGCTCCTTCAGGTAGCGGCCGACGCCGGTGATCGTGCCGCCGGTGCCGACGGCGATCACGAGATGGCTGATCCGGCCGCCGGTCTGGCGCCAGAGCTCGGGGCCCGTCGAGTCGTAGTGGGACTCCGGATTTGCCTGGTTGAAGTACTGATTGGGCTGGAAGGCGCCGTCGATCTCCTCGGTCAGCCGGTCGGCGACCCGGTAGTAGGACTGCGGCGAGTCGGGCTCGACCGCGGTCGGGCAGACCACCACCTCGGCGCCGAAGGCGCGCAGGGTGTCGATCTTCTCGCGGCTCATCTTGTCCGGCATCACCGCGATCACCTTGTAACCGCGCAGCGCCGCCGCCATCGCCAGCCCGAGCCCGGTGTTCCCCGAGGTCGGCTCGATCAGGGTCCCACCGGGGCGCAGCTCTCCCGCGCGCTCGGCGGCCTCGATCATCGCCAGCGCCGGGCGGTCCTTGATCGAGCCGCCGGGATTGACGAACTCGATCTTGGCGACCAGCGGCGTGCGCAGCTCGGGGTCGAGACGCGACAGCCGAACCACCGGCGTCTCGCCGATCAGCCCGAGGACCGACTCGTGGATCTCCGAAGCGGAGGCCTCGCTCACGCTCCGAGCTTAGTCCGCACCGCCGCGGCGACGGCCGCCGGCTCCCGCCCGATCTGCCGGGCGGTGAAGCGCAGGACGCGGTAGCCCTCCGCGCGAAGAGCGAGGTCGCGTTCGTGGTCGTCCTCGAACGCCTGCCGGCCGCGGTGAGCCGCCCAGCCGTCGACCTCGACGACCAGTCGCTCGCGCCGCCAGAGGAAGTCGACGGTGAACACGCCGATGCGCTGGTTGACCTCGGGCGGTGGCAGGCGGTATCGGCGACAGAGGCGCAGGAAGTCGGCCTCGGGCTCGCTGCGGGTGCCGTCGGTGTGCAGGCCGGCGAGGTTCATGTCCTTGAACTCGGCCTGGCGGAGGGCGCGGCGGTAGACCGGCGTCGCGACGACCCGCTTGAGGTCCACCAGCGTGCGGGCCGGAGTCGTGACCGCGATGCCGTCGCGGACCCTGCACGCGCTCCTGGGCAGGTGGGAACGGTGGATCCGCAGGCCATCGCGCCTGGCGCGACCGCCCTGGCCGGGGACCGTAACGTCGACGTCAGCGCGGCTGCGCTCCAGTAGGGCCCAGTGCTCGGCGGCGGCGCGGTGGCTCAGTACGGCGCCGGGTCCGCACGCGAGGACGGCGGCCATCCAGCGGCCCTCCTCGCTGAGCCCGTCGTGGCCGACCGCGTAGACGCCGCGATGGATGCGATGCAGGCGGCCGGAAAGCTCGCGGTCTCTCACCTGCGTCGGCGAAAGACCAGCGTCCTTTAGCTGGGTAAAGGTGATAGTCCCGTGTTGCGCAGCGGCCATCCGGGCCACCGCGGCATCCGGTTTGGCGAGTTGTTGGTCCATACGACCAATAAGTCGCCAAACCCAGGGGGCGCCCCCCTTATTGCCCGTTGTTGTTGGTCGGGGCGCTAGCTCGCGTCCGCGGGGGCGTCGCCGGTCTCGATCTCCTGCGCGAGCTCCTCGAGCTCCTCGGCGAAGGATGGGCCGAAGCCCTCGAGCTCGGTGGCGCCGTCGCCGTCCTCGGCCAGGCCGAGCTCCGCGGCGAGCTCGTCCTCGTCGAGCAGGTCCTCCTCCGGGCGCTGCGCCGGCTCCACGGGCTCGATCTCGAGCGTGCGGTAGTGGCGCAGGCCGGTGGCGGCCGGGATCAGCTTGCCGATGATCACGTTCTCCTTCAGCCCGATCAGCTTGTCGCGCTTGCCCTCCAGGGCGGCGTCGGTGAGCACCTTCGTCGTCTCCTGGAAGGAGGCCGCCGAGAGGAACGACTCCGTGGCCAACGAGGCCTTGGTGATCCCGAGGATCACCTCCTCGCCCTTGGCCGGCGTGCCGCCCGCGTCCTTGACCTGCTTGTTGAGCATCTTGAGCTTGTGCCGGTCCTCGAGTGCGCCCGGCAGCAACGTCGTCGAGCCCTTCGAGTCGATCCGCACCCGCTTCAGCATCTGGCGCGCGATCAGCTCGATGTGCTTGTCGTTGATGTCGACGCCCTGGGCCTTGTAGACCTTCTGGACCTCCTGGACCAGGTAGAGCTCGATCGCCGTGCGACCGCGGATCCGCAGCAGGTCGGCGGGGTACAGCGACCCCTCCTCGAGCTGCGCTCCGGCCTCGACCTTTTCGCCGTGCTTGACGAGCAGGCGGGCCCGCGGCGCGAGCTTGTACGCGTGCTCCTCGCCCTTCACGTCGGTGAGCGTGACCCGGATCTCCTTGTCCGTCTCCTCGATCGCGATCTTGCCCTCGGCCTCGGCCATCTCGGCCAGGCCCTTCGGCTTGCGCGCCTCGAACAGCTCGACCACGCGGGGCAGACCCTGGGTGATGTCGAGTCCGGCGACACCACCGGTGTGGAACGTCCGCATCGTCAGCTGCGTGCCGGGCTCGCCAATCGACTGGGCGGCGATGATCCCGACCGCGTCACCGATCTCGACGATCGAGCCGGTGGCGAGCGCGCGCCCGTAACAGGCCTGGCAGACCCCGCTCTCGAGCTCGCACTTGAGCACCGAGCGGACCGGGACCTGGACCTCCTCGTCGCCGAACGCCTCGGCGATCAGCTCCACCTCCGGCAGGTCGATCTCCTGGCCGCGCTTGAGCAGCTCGCGGCCGCGCTTGGTCGCGAGCTTCTTTGCCGAGATCCGGCCGACCAGGTTCTGGTTCAGGCCCTCTTCGTCGCGCAGCGGCATCTCGACGAAGTCCTTGGTCTTGCAGTCGTCCGAGCGGATGATCACGTCCTGTGAGACGTCGACCAGGCGCCGGGTCAGATAGCCCGAGTCGGCGGTGCGCAGCGCCGTGTCGGCGAGGCCCTTCCGGGCGCCGTGGGTCGAGATGAAGTACTCGAGCACCGACAGGCCCTCCATGAAGTTGGCCTTGATCGGGCGCTCGATGATCTCGCCCTTCGGATTCGCCATCAGGCCGCGCATGCCGGCGAGCTGGCGGATCTGCTTGAACGATCCGCGGGCTCCCGAGTTGGCCATCATGAAGATCGGGTTGAGCTCGTCGAGGTTGTCCTCCATCGCCTTGGCGACCTCGTCGGTGGCCTTGTCCCAGAGCACCCGCAGCTGCTCCTTGCGGTCCTCCTCGGAGAGCAGCCCGTCGTCGTACTGCGACTCGATCTCGATCACCTGCTTCTCGTAGCCGTCGAGGATCTCCTCCTTGTTCGGCGGCGAGACGACGTTGTTCTTCGAGATCGAGATCCCGGCCTGGCTCGAGAAGTGGAAGCCGAGCTCCTTGAAAGCGTCGAGCGCCTGCGCGATCGCCGGGGCGCCGTAGGCCTCGACGAGGTTGAAGACGATCTCGTTGATGTCCTTCTTCTTCAGCGCCCGGTTGACGTACTCGTACTTCTCCGGATCCCAGTCGTCGCCGAGCGCTTCCGCGATCGCGCGTTCGACGCGGTCGTTGAAGATGATCCGCCCGACCGTCGTCAGGAAGTGCGCGTGACCCGGACGCCGGTACTCGGCCTGGTCGTGGAGCTTGACGATCTTGTTCTCGTAGGCCAGCTCGGCCTCCTGGGCCGACCGGTAGATGTGCGGGCGGTTGCCGTTCGGGCTCTTCGCCAACTTCAGCTTCTCGTCGATCTTCGCCAGCGCCTCGGCATCGGGGCCGTACGTGAGGTAGTAGATCCCCAGGACCATGTCCTGCGACGGCGTCGCCAGCGGCGTGCCGCTGGCCGGCGAGAGGATGTTGTTCGACGACAGCATCAGCAGCCGCGCCTCCGCCTGCGACTCGGCCGAAAGCGGCACGTGGACCGCCATCTGGTCGCCGTCGAAGTCGGCGTTGAAGGCGTGGCAGACGAGCGGGTGGACCTGGATCGCCTTGCCCTCGACCAGCACCGGCTCGAAGGCCTGGATGCCGAGGCGGTGCAGGGTCGGCGCGCGGTTGAGCAGCACCGGGTGCTCGTGGATCACGTCCTCGAGCACGTCCCAGACCTCGGGGATCATCGAGTCGACCATCTTCTTGGCCGCCTTGATGTTCTGGACCGCCTTGCGCTCGACCAGCTGGGCCATGATGAACGGCTTGAACAGCTCCAGCGCCATCAGCTTCGGCAGCCCGCACTGGTGCAGCTTCAGCGACGGCCCGGAGACGATCACCGAGCGGCCCGAGTAGTCGACGCGCTTGCCGAGCAGGTTCTGGCGGAAGCGCCCCTGCTTGCCCTTGAGCATGTCGGAGAGCGACTTCAGGGCGCGGTTTCCGGGCCCGGTCACGGGCCGGCCGCGGCGGCCGTTGTCGAACAGGGCGTCGACGGCCTCCTGGAGCATCCGCTTCTCGTTGTTGACGATGATCTCCGGCGCGCCGAGGTCGAGCAGGCGCTTGAGCCGGTTGTTGCGGTTGATCACCCGCCGGTAGAGGTCGTTGAGGTCGGAGGTGGCGAACCGGCCACCGTCGAGCTGCACCATCGGGCGCAGCTCCGGCGGGATCACCGGCACGCAGTCGAGCACCATCCACTCGGGCTTGTTGGACGAGTTGAGGAACGCCGAGGCGACCTTGAGCCGCTTCACGGCGCGGGCCTGCTTCTGGCCCTTGGAGGTGTTGATCGTGATCTCGAGCTCCTCGCACTCGGCCTCGAGATCGACCTGGTCGAGCAGGTCGCGCACGGACTCGGCGCCCATGCCGCCGCGGAAGTACTCGCCCCAGCCGAACGGGGATCCGAAGCGGTCCTTGAGCTCGCGGAAGACGGCCTCGTCGTTGATCACGTCCTTGACCTTCATCTCGGTGAAGATCTTCCAGACCTCTTCCATGCGCTCGATCGCGTCATCGAGGTAGGCCTCGGTGTCGGAGATCTCGGAGTCGACCACCTTCTTGGTCTCCTTCAGGAGCTTGGTCTTCTCGGCCTCGTCGAGCTTCTTCGGGTTGACGCCCAGGCTCTCGGCCCAGAGCTCGTCCTCGCCGTCGAACTTCGACTGGTCGCCGGTGCCCTCGATCCAGGCGTTGCGGCGGTCAAGGGCCTCCTGCAGCTCCTGCGTGCGCTGCTCCTTGTCGGCCGTGTAGCCGTCGAGAACCTTCTTGACCTCCTTCTCGAGCTTGTTCAGGTCCTTGGTCCGCGCCTCCTCGTCGATCCAGGTGACGATCGAGGCGGCGAAGTACAGGACCTTCTCCAGCTCCTTCGGAGCCATGTCGATCAGGTAGCCGATCCGCGAGGGAACGCCCTTGAAGAACCAGATGTGGGAGACCGGCGCGGCGAGGTCGATGTGGCCCATGCGCTCGCGGCGGACCTTCGAGCGGGTCACCTCGACGCCGCAGCGCTCGCAGACGATGCCCTTGTAGCGGACCCGCTTGTACTTGCCGCAGTAGCACTCCCAGTCCTTGGTGGGACCGAAGATGCGCTCGCAGAAGAGGCCGTCCTTCTCGGGCTTCAGCGTCCGGTAGTTGATCGTCTCCGGCTTCGTGACCTCGCCGTGACTCCAGCTCCGGATCTTCTTCGAAGAGGCGAGGCCGATCTCGATTGCGTCGAAATTGTTGATGTCCATGTGTGTCCCGCTACTCCTTGGCCTCTGCCTTTTCGGCTTCGTCTGCTCCGGCGCCGTTCGTCGTGCCGGACTCGCCCTCCGCGACCACCTGCTCTTCCTTCTCGTCCGCCGCTCCCTCGCCGTCCGCGCCGCCGGCGCGCACGCCCGAGAGGTCGATGCCGAGCTCCTCGGCGGCCCGCAGCAGCTCGTCGTCCTCCTCACCCAGCTCGACCTCGCCACCGTCGGCGACCAGGTTGGCGTCCAGGGCCAGGCTCTGGATCTCCTTCAGCAGGACCTTGAACGACTCCGGCACCGAGGGCTCGGGGATGTTCTCGGACTTGACGATCGCCTCGTAGGCCTTGACGCGCCCGACCGTGTCGTCGGACTTGACCGTGAGCATCTCCTGCAGCGTGTAGGCGGCCCCGTAGGCCTCCAGCGCCCAGACCTCCATCTCGCCGAAGCGCTGGCCGCCGAACTGCGCCTTGCCGCCCAGCGGCTGCTGGGTGACGAGCGAGTAGGGGCCGGTCGAGCGAGCGTGGATCTTGTCGTCGACGAGGTGCAGCAGCTTGAGGATGTACATGTGCCCGATCGTGATCTTGCCCTCGTAGGGCTCGCCGGTGCGGCCGTTGTAGAGCTGCGCCGAGCCCATCGCCCGGCTGCCCGGACGCTCCTTCATGTCGATCCCGAGGTCGATCCCGCGGTCGGCGTTCTCCTCCTGCCACTTGACCAGCGCCTCGTCGACGTCCTCGACGGTGGCGCCGTCGAAGACCGAGGTGGCGATGTTCATGCGGCTGTGGCCGCCGGCCTTGAGCTCCTTGTAGGCGGCGGAGCCGTCGTCGTACCAGCCGTTGGCCGCGACCCAGCCCAGGTGGGTCTCGAGGATCTGGCCGATGTTCATCCGGCTCGGGACGCCGAGCGGGTTCAGGATCACGTCGACGGGCGTGCCGTCGGCGAGGAAGGGCATGTCCTCCTCGGGCACGATCTTCGAGATCACGCCCTTGTTGCCGTGACGGCCGGCGAGCTTGTCGCCCTCGGCGATCTTGCGCTTCGTGGCGACGAAGACGCGGACCAGGCTGTTGACGCCCGGGGCGAGGTCGTCGCCCGCATCGCGGTCGAAGGTGACGACGTCGATGACGACGCCGCCCTCGCCGTGGGGCACCTTCAGCGAGGTGTCGCGGACCTCGCGAGCCTTCTCCTTGAAGATCGCGCGGATCAGCTTCTCCTCCGCCGTCAGCTCGGTCTCGCCCTTCGGCGTCACCTTGCCGACCAGGAGGTCGCCGGAGACGACCTCGGCGCCGACGCGGACGATGCCGCGCTCGTCGAGGTTGCGCAGGCTCTCCTCCGAGCGGTTCGGGATGTCGCGCGTGATCTCCTCGTCGCCGAGCTTCGTCGTCCGGGCGTCGATCTCGTACTCCTCGATGTGGATCGAGGTGAGCTCGTCGTCCTTGAACAGGCGCGCGGAGAGGATGATCGCGTCCTCGAAGTTGTAGCCCTCCCAGGACATGAACGCGACCAGGCAGTTCTTGCCCAGCGCGATCTCGCCGTCGTCGGTGGAGGAGCCGTCGGCGAGCACCTCGCCCTCCTTCACCTTCTCGCCGGTATTCACGGTCGGCGTCTGGTGGATGATCGTGCCCTGGTTGGAGCGCATGAACTTGTCGAGCGGGTACTCGTCCTTCTTCGAGCCGTGGCTGACGACGATCCGCTCGGCGTCGACGTAGGAGACCTCCCCGGCGCTCTCGGCCAGGATCACGTCGCCCGTGTCGATCGCCACGCGGCGCTCCATCCCGGTGCCGATCAGCGGTGCCTCCGGCTTCAGCAGGGGCACAGCCTGGGCCTGCATGTTCGAGCCCATCAGCGCGCGGTTGGCGTCGTCGTGCTCGAGGAACGGGATCAGCGCCGTCGTCACCGACCAGATCTGGGTCGGCGAGACGTCCATCAGCGTCACGTCCTTCGGAGCCACGAGCACGTACTCGCCCTCGCGGGCGCGGCACTGCACCTGTGGGCCCTTGAGCTTGCCGGTCTTCTGGTCCATCTCCGCGTTCGCCTGGGCGATGACCTCGTCCTCTTCCTGGGTCGCGTCCATGTGGACGACCTTCTCGGTGACGACGCCGTCCTTGACCACCCGGTAGGGGGTGGTGACGAACCCGTGCTCGGAGATCTCCGCGTAGGACGACAGCGAGCCGATCAGGCCGATGTTCGGACCCTCGGGGGTCTCGATCGGGCACATCCGGCCGTAGTGGGTCGGGTGCACGTCGCGGACCTCGATCGGGGCGCGCTCGCGGGTGAGGCCGCCGGCGCCGAGCGCTGACAGGCGACGCCGGTGCCGGAGCCCGGCGAGCGAGTTGGTCTGATCCATGAACTGCGACAGCTGCGAGGAGCCGAAGAACTCCTTCTGCGCCGCGACGACCGGGCGGATGTTGATGATCGTCTGCGGGGTGATCGCGTCCGCGTCCTCGGTCGTGAGGCGCTCGCGGACGACGCGCTCCATCCGGTAGAGGCCGACCCGGAACGCGTCCTGGATCAGCTCGCCGACCGTCCGCAGGCGGCGGTTCCCGAAGTGCTCGTACTCGTCGAGGTGGTCGGAGATCGGGTCACGGGGGTAGGCGATCGCCTCCGCCGCGTAGTCCTTGATCGGGTTCTCCTCGTCGATCTCCTCGGGCACGCCCAGCAGGCGCGGCAGCGAGGTCAGCTCCTTGATCAGGGCGACGATGTCGTCCTTGGTCAGGGTGCGATGGTCGAGGTCGACGTCCAGGTCGAGCCGCGCGTTCAGCTTGTAGCGGCCGACTCGCGTCAGGTCGTAGCGCTTCGGGTCGAAGAACAGCTGCTCGAGCAGCGCCTTGGCGGCGTCCACCGACGGCGGCTCGCCGGGGCGCTGCTTCTTGAACAGCTCGATCAGCGCGCCCTCCTCGGTGCGGATGGGCTCGGTGTCGGCCTCGATCGTGTGGCGGATGTAGACCGAGTTGTCGAACAGGCCGAGGATCTCCTCGTCGGTGACGAAGCCCATCGCGCGCAGCAGGACGGTGACCGGGAGCTTGCGCTTGCGGTCGATGCGGGCGTAGACGCGACCCTTCTTGTCGATCTCGAGCTCCAGCCAGGAGCCGCGCGACGGCATCAGGTTGGCGATGAAGACCTGCTTCTCGCGATCCTTGGGCTCCATCACGTAGGCGCCCGGAGAGCGGACGAGCTGGGTGACGACGACCCGCTCGGTGCCGTTGATGATGAAGGTGCCGCGCTCGGTCATCCACGGGAAATCGCCCATGAAGACGGTCTGCTCGCGGATCTCACCGGTCTCGCGGTTCTGGAACGCAACGGTGACGTTGAGCGGGCGCGAGTAGGTGATGTCCTTCTCGCGGCACTCCGCGATCGTGTGCGTCGGCTCGTCGAACTTGAAGTCGCCGAAGACGATCGCCAGGTTCCCCGTGTAGTCCTCGATCGGGGAGATGTCGTTGATCGTTTCCCGAAGCAACCCTGACTTCGGGTTCGTCAGCGCCTCGAACGAGCGGCGCTGGATATCGATCAGATGTGGAAGCTCAAGGGGCTGTGGAAGGCGTGAGAAATTTCTCCGGGTAACAGGGGCAGCGGCAGATCTGGCCAACTGGGCGACTCCTCAGATGGTCGAAGGTGTACGAATCCGGCGCGAGGATTCGGGCGGCAAAGGGCTCAACGGCGCGCGACGCACGAAGATACCACAGTGGTGTTTCCGTTCGCAAGCCCTTTTTATGTTAGCGAGGGGCGTTTATTTGAGCTCGACGGTCCCGCCGGCCTCTTCGATCTCGGACTTGAGCTTCTCGGCCTCGTCGCGCTCGATGCCCTCCTTGACGGCCTGCGGAGCGCCGTCGACAAGGGCCTTCGCGTCTTTGAGGCCGAGCCCGGTGGCGGCGCGGACGGCCTTGATCACCTGGATCTTCTTCTCGCCCGCCTCGGTGAGGACGACGTCGACCGTGGTCGACTCCTCCTCGGCGTCGGCGCCGTCACCGCCGCCGGCGGCCGGAGCGGCAGCCGCGACCGCGGTCGCGGAGACGCCGAACTCCTCCTCGAGCGCCTTGATGCGCTCGGAGAGCTCGAGCACCGAGATGCCCTTCAGCTCCTCGATCCAATCCTCAGTTGTCACTTTCGTCGCCACTTGGCTCCTCCTGCTCTTGTTCGTCGTCGTCTGAAGTCTCGGTCTCGGTCTCGGCGGGCGGCTCGTCGGCCGGGGCGTCCTCGGGCTCTTCGGGCTGGGCCTCCTGCTCGGCGTGCTCGGCCGGCGGCGCGGGCTCATCGCCCTCGTCCTCGGCGGCGGGCTCATCCGCCTCGGCCGGCTCCTCCTCCGCAGCGGGCTCCTCGGCCGCCTCGGGCTCCTCCGCCACCGGCGGCTCGCCGCTGACCAGGCCCTGCTCGGCGATCTGGCCGAGGGCGATCGCCAGACCGGAGACCATCGAGCCGAGCCCGCGGACCAGGCCGGTGATCGGGCTGGCGGCGACGCCGACCAGCTGGCCGCGCAGGACCTCGAGCCCGGGCAGGCGGGCGATCACCGCAAAGCCGTCGGGATCGAGCGCCTCCCCGTCCATGATCCCGCCCTTGTAGGCGAGGACGTTGTGGGCCTTGGCGAAGTCGGCGATCGCCTTCGCGGCGATCACAGCGTCGCCGTGGATCAGGGTGAGCGCGGTCGGGCCGACCAGTAGCTCGTCGATCTCGTTGGTGCCGGCGTCGGCGGCGGCGCGCTTGGCGAGCCGGTTCTTGACCACCTTGAAGACGGCGTCGGCCTCGCGCAGCTTGCCGCGCAGCTCCGCCGCCTCGGTGACGCTGATCCCGCGATAGTCGACGGCGAAGATCGCCTCGGCGCCCTTCAGGCCCTCGGTGAGCTCGGCTACCGCCGCTTCCTTTTGAGTTCTGTCCATCTGAAGTCTCGGTTCGATTGCCCCCGGCGACAAAAAGAGCCTGCGCGCAGGCAGGCTCGGAAAGCGGGGGCTCTCGAACTCACCTGCGCCGGTCTTCCGGGCCACCCTGTGCGGCCCCGCCGACGGTCTCGGGCGGTTACTGGAGGCGCGAGGTTAGCGGATGGCCGTGAAGTACCGGGCCAGCGCCGTCGAGTGCGCCCCCGAGCCGGCCGCGATCACCCGGCCGCCGACCTGGGCCAATGTGAACGCGCCATCGTTTCGCGCGCCAAAGTCCGTCGTCGTCGATCCGTCGCCGGCGAACGAGGGGTCCCGCCGCCCGTTCGCCGTGAAGCGAGCAACCAGGAAGTCGCCGCCGCGCGGGTCGTAGTAGCCAGAATTGCCGGCCGCCAGGACGGCACCTCGCGGCTGGGCGACGACGGCCTGGAAAGCGGACCCGCGCCGCGTCGCAAGGTGAACGACACCGTCGCGGGAGAACCGGTCGTCGAGGCGACCCCGATCCGTGAAGCGTGCGACGGTCGGCTGCGTACCGTGGCTGACGACCACCGATCCCGCCGCGGTGACGGCGCCGGCCGGTGCGACAACCAGGCCATTAGCGGCAGCCGGACGGCCGAAGTCGACGAATTCCATGCCATCGCTCGAAAACGACCGGTCCAGCTCGCCGTCAGGCGAGAGCCGCATCAGGGCGAACCCCGGCTTGTCTTCTGCCGCCTGCCGGCCGCTCCCCGCAACGACCGCCCGCCCGCGAGCGTCGACCCCGACACTACGGACGCTCATCCCGAGCCCGTCCCCGCGGACCACCGTCTGGACGCCGTCGTCGGAGAACGACGGATCGGGATCGCCGGTTGGCGTGAGCCGGGCAACGCCGGCGCCCCCCGCAATCGCTGCGGCGACAACGATCCGTCCGTCCTCCATCAGGGCGAGCTCCGGTCCCTGGAAGTCGTAGGTCGCGTCCAGCGGTACGTGCGCGAAACCGCTCTCGCCGAAGGACTCGTCGATGCTGCCGTCAGGCCGCAGCGCCACCACGGCGATCTCGGTGCCCGTCCCCGTCGACAACCCGCGGCGGAGGGCCACCAGCACCTCACCGTCCGGCCGGCAAGCGACGCCGCCGGCGATGCCGCCCTGCTCAGAGTCGATGATCGTGAGGCCACCCTGCCCAAACGTGCTGTCCGGGCTGCCGTCGGAAAGAACGCGCACGACCGCAGGAAGGCCCGGCGGCAACTGGTACTCGCGGTAAACCGTTCCCGTCCCCACCACGCTGCCATCTCCGAGCGCGGCGAGCCCGACGATCGTCATCCCGAAGGGGAGGGCCGCCTTCCCACCAGCACCGAAGCTCGGATCGAGATCACCGGCGCCCGGCGGCCGGAGCGATGGACGTGTCTCGATCGGACCGCCGGAGCCGGGACCGACGCGGATCGACTGCGAGCGTGCGCCCGCGCATATGCCGACACGGTCTGAGACCACCTCGGGCACCTGCGCGTAGAAGCGCCCGCGTGCCCCACCGGCGGGAATCACGGTATGGCCGCGGCGTCGGGGCGCCTTCGTCGCCACCGGTTCGTCCGCACCGGGGAGAATCCGCATTATCCGTATGGAGCCCTCCCTGGTACACGGCCGGAGGTCGGAAGTCACGTCCACCACGAAAACATCGCGCTCGTATCCCCCGTAGTCGAGCGCGACGTCTCGCGGGACGAACGGACAGCCACTGCGCGAGGTCTCGCTCACCTGCGGGCACCGGTCGCGACGATCCGGCACGCCGTCCGCATCCGCGTCGGCGGTCTTGCCGCCGACGAGATAGCGGGCCAGACCGATCGACTCTCCGAGCCGTCCGAGCAGCTGGCCCGCGACGACGATCCTGGCATCGGGCTGCAGCGCAATCCCGAACGGGCGCTCGATGCGACCGGCGACGTTTGTTGTCAGGACGCCATTGCCCGAGAAAGACCGATCCCGCGACCCGTCGCCGAGGAGGCGCGCCAGGACGAAGTCCGTGTTGTTCTGCCCGGCGACCACCAATCTGCCGCGGGCATCCTCGGTCAGGTCGTTGAACTCGGTGCGTACCCCGATCACCCTCGCCGGGAGGGATGGCTCGAACCCGCTTGACCGGGTTCCGTCCGGATCCAACGCCACGAGCATTGCCGTGACCTTGAGGGAAGGCGAGTCGTCGCGCTCGAGGTACGTGCTCCCGGCCAGGACGACCGAGCCGTCGCGGCGCACGATGAGCGCGTTGAGGAACGCCGCGCCGTTCCTGGGCGCGATGAACTGGCGCCCGCCGCCGGCGAAGGAGGGGTCAAGCGCCCCTGAGCTGGTCAGGCGAGCGAGCCCGATCCCCACGTAAGTGAAGCCGCCCGGACCAGTCGCCCCGACCACAACGCGGCCGTCGGCGCCGAGCGCCAGCGATGCGGGCGGCCTAAAGCCCATGTCGCCCAAGTGGAAGGTCCCGCCGTCGCCGAATGACGGATCCGGGCCGCCGCCCGGTAGTCGCCGAGAGACGATCAGGTCCTCGTTGGAGGTCACGGCCGCGACGAGGATCCTGCCGTCAGGTTGCACACCCAGGCCGACCCGGCCGTCGCCCACCAGGGTCGCGACCAAGTCGACGCCGGCGTCGCCGAACGACGGATCCACGCCACCGTTCGGATCCAGGCGCAGCAACGCCAGGCGGCCGGAGTTCGTCTCGATTCTGGCGACGATCAGGTCGCCGCGCGGCCCGTCGGCCAAGCCAACGACCTTGTCGTCCCCGCCACCGGTTCCGATCCGCGCGGCGCCACCGTCTCCGAACGACGGGTCGATCGCGCCCGACGGCTGTAGGCCGTACAACGTCGCGTCGCCGAACGCCGGAAAGGGATGCTGGTGGCTGGCGCCGACGATGATCCGGCCGCTCTGCTGCACGACAAGGCCGCCTCGCGCGAAGTCGCCCGCGCCGTCGCCGGAGGGATCAGCGACGATCGTCCTGCCCATCTCTCCGAAGCTCGGATCGAGGTCCCCGGGCGCGGCGACCGCAGGCGACGCTGCGGTCAGTAGACCCCAGATCGCGCCGATGAGACCGAGGACGAGGCGATGACGCTTCACATCCTCAGAGACCCGCCGCGAGGACGAAAGTATTGGCGCGACTCCAGTCAGCCCAGTGGTCAGCCCGTCGCCGGGCCGAGCCGATCGAGGACCGATAGGACCGCCCGGGTGTCGGCGCGGATGGCGTCGCCCATGTCCTCGAGTCGCTCCGTGTTGCGCTGGAGGCTGATGTCGATGTCGCCGATCGCGCGGACGAAAGTCGCCTCGCTGCGCTCGATGCGGTGCATCATCCGCTCGTGCGACTCCGCCTGCCGGTCGAAGGCCTCGGCCTGGCGGTCGAACGACTCGGCCTGACGCGCAACCGTGGCCTCGATGCCCTCGAGCGCAGCCGTCGCCCGGTCGAGCAGGTCTCGGTGGCGGTCTTCGGAGCTCACAAGCGCAATGTTCGCATCTCGAGATGCGCCAAAGCAGCGCTCAGCGATAGGCGAGGACCACGGCCCGGGGCCGTAATCCGGCCCGGTGGTTGCGCAGGTCGCGGCGGGAGCCCGCCAGCTTCGCGCTCCACCGCTCCCCGCCAATCTCGGCGAGCGCAGCGAAGACCGGAAGGCGGAGGGCGAGCGCGCCGATGCTGAGCAGGGCGAAGCCGCGGGTCACCGCCCAGCCGCGGCGCCGGGCCATCCAGCCGTACAGCGACTCGAGCTCGCGCGCGGGCCGGTCGAAGGACGCCTGCGCGGTCGCCGCGGCGCCCGCGTGCAGGACCCTCGCCGCGGGCTCGTACCGGATGGCCCATCCGGCCCGGCCCAGGCGCCAGCAGAGGTCGACGTCCTCGGCGAACAGCCACTGGCGCGGGTCGAAACCGCCGACCTGCTCGAAGGCGCGGCGGCGGATGAGCAGGAAGGCACCTTGCGCCCAACCGACGTCGCGGGCGCGATCAAGGTCCCAATCGGGTGCGAGCCCGGCCCACGCAAGCGCCGTCGCCGGCAGGGTGGGCAGCCGGTGCACGGAGCGCTCGATGGCGCCGTCGCGCTGCAGCCTGGGCGCGACCGCGCCGATCTCGGGGCGCTGCCGAGCCGCCGCCAGCAACCGCTCCAAGGCGCCCGGCTCGACCGCGACGTCCGCGTTCGCGGCGGCGATCCAGGCAGAGGCGCCGCGCTCCGCGACCAGGTTCACCGCCCGCCCGTAGCCGAGGTTCTCGTCCGCATCGATCACCGTGGCCCAGGGAAAGTCGGCGCGCACCATCGCCGCCGATCCGTCGGCGGAGCCGTTGTCGACGACCCAGACGGCGGCGAGGCCCGACTCGGCCGAAGGCTCTAGCGAAGCAAGGCAGCGGCGCAGCAGCTCGCGGGTGTTCCAGCTCACGACCGCGACCGCGACCGCAGCTACTTCTTCTTCGGCTTGACCTTCCACTTCTTGGCGGCCGGCGTGGAGTCGAGGTTGCCGGCCGGATCGGTCGCGCGGACCTGGAACTTCTTCTTGCCGGTCTTCAGCTTCTTGTACTTGGTCGGCGAGGAGCAGGGCAGGAACTTCTTCAGCTTCTTCTTCACCTTCTTACCCGCCAGCGCGCACTCGAAGGTCGAGCCCGGCTCGCTGGAGGTGAAGGTGAGCGTTGCCTTCGTCTTCGGCGTCTTCTTCTTCGGTCCCTTGACGATCGTCGTCTCGGGCGGGGTCGTGTCTGTCGCCGGCGTGGTCGTGGTCGTGGTTGGAGTCGTCGTGGTGGTGGTCGGCGTGGAACTGTCAAAGCGCGCGGTCACGGTCGTGTTCGTGCCGACCGTGATGAAGCAGTCGGCGTCAGTGGGCGGATCACAGTCGGGGTTGCCCTCCCAGCCGGTGAAGGTTGAGCCGGACGCCGGCGTCGCGGTGAGGTCATCAAAGGTCTCGCCCGGGTCGCCGGCCTCTACGCAGTCGCCCGGGCAGTTGATCCCCGTTCCCGTCACGGTCCCGGATCCCGACCCAGCCAGCGAGACCGTGAGGCTCGTCTGGCAAAAGCTGGGATTGCTGTCCGCAGTCACGGTTCCGTACTTGGCGAGGGTGAACAGGTCGTCAGGGTTTGCGAAGGCGGTCCCCGCGAGCACCACCTTGTCGGAGGCCGGCAGCAGGACCGCGACGGCGACGGCCCTCTCCGGGCCGACGATCGATTTGCCGTCGCCCGAGAAGGTCGTGTCGAGGGTGCCATCGGCGTTGTAGCGAGCCGTCGCGAAACGCCCGCTGAAGCCGCACGCGCGCGTGAATCCACCGGCGACGATCTTGCCATCGGGCTGGATGGCGACGTCGTTGGCGACGCTGCCTCGGGACCCGGTGTGGGCGCCGAAGCTCGTCTGGACCTTGCCGCCGGAGAACGTCGGATCGAGCGCGCCGCTGGAGTCGAGGCGGGCGAGGGCGAAGTCCGAGTTCACGCCCATCGAGCTGTCGACGCTCGTCCCGCCCGCCACCACGATCGCGCCGCCGGGCTCGACGGCGAGCGAGTTGGCGCCCTCGGTCGAGGCGCCGAAGTCGACCTGGGTCAGACCGTCGCCGCCGGAGAAGGTCGTGTCGAGGGTGCCGGCCGTCGCGCCGTTCAGCAGGAAGCGCCCCGCGATCAGGTCGCTCTTGGTCGACAAGCCCGCGATCGTCACCGCCGGACCGAGGGCCGCCGTGATCGTTGACGCCCCAGTGTCGACGACCATCCGTCTGACCATGTCCGCACCGGCGACGTTGGCGACCGACTGTCCGTCGGTCGAGAAGCTCGCGTCCGCTGTCCCGTCGGCCAGATAGCGGGCGAACGCGGCCCTGGCCTGGCCGCCGAGCCTCGAGCCGCCGCCGACGAGGACCGCGCCGCTGGGGAGGACGGCCACGTCCCCGGCCAGATCCTGGGAATTGTTGCTGGGCGGCACGATGTCGGTCGTCAGCTTGCCGTCGGTGGAGAAGTGCGTCACCGGGTCGCCGTCGGTGTTCGTGTCGAGGGTGCCGTTGTCGTTGAAGCGCGCGACCGCGAAATCGTCGTCCTCGTCGAAGGTGTGATCGTCCTGGGTCCCGGCGACGACGATCTTCTGCGGCGACGAGCCGTCGAGCGCGACGGCGGAAGCGGTGACGTTGTCGGCGAAGCTCGCCGTTGCAATGCCCATGGTCCCGAAGCCGGTGTCAACCGAGCCGTCCGGCATGAAGCGGACGACCACCAAGTCGTCGCGGCCGTTCAGGTCGACGTCCCCGGACCCCGCGACGACGTACTTGCCGTCGCCCTGAATCACCGCATCGGCCACGCGCGCGAAGGAGAACTCCGACACCGGCACCGCCTTCTGGGCGAGGCCGTCGCCATCGAAGCTCGTGTCCAGATCGGCAGGTCCGCCGAACGCGACGTCGCCGCCGATCGAGACGAGCGCATAGAGGCCAAGCGCGAACGCGATGGCGGCTGCGCCGCCGAAGCGGCTGCGGATTGATGACACCGTGCGGAACCTCCTTGCCCGAAGGTGCATACCACCTCGGGGATCGCCGGTCAACGTTCCGAGCGCCCCGGAGGGCAGGAGAGCGCGTACGCGGACCACCGCTCGTTGCTCGCCAGGCCGGCGATCCCGCTGAACCCGGTGCCGAGCATGCCCGTCAGCTCGCGCTCGTCGACGCTTCCCGCGCGGGCGATGATCACCTCTGCGCCTCCGCTCCCGGGAAGCTGCGGGAGCGTCAGCAGCGACCCAACGCGATTCGCGGACGCGTCGAGCTCGTAGACGAGCCGGGCGAGCAGCCGGCTGTCGTCGATCGCGATCCGGCCCGGGCAGGCGAGCGCCGCGTCGCGGACGCCGTCCGCGGCGACCAGATCGGCGAGACCGTCGGACTCGAGCGCCGGCAGGTCGCCGATCCGGGCGTCGATCCGATCCCGCTCGCGCAGCGCCAGCGGGATCGCCAGCAGCGCCAGCGCGACCGCGGCCGCCACCCGCCAGCGGCCCTCGAACGGCGCGAGCGCCCAGGTCGCGCCGGCGCCGATCACCGGGCAGAGCAGACAGGCGGGCGCGACGACGAACCGCTCGGTGCCGATGTAGCCGAGCGCGCCGAGGACGACGACCGCGGCGAGCCAGGCAAGCGCAATCGCGGTGATCGCCAGGACCGGTTGCGCAAGTCGTCGCCGCAGCGTGGCGGCCGGGGCGTTGAGCCCGTGGAAGACCGCGACGGCGACGAACGCCCACAGCGGAGCCGGCAGCGCCTCCGCGGCCTTGCCGAGCGCGTCGGCGGCGGAGGTCTCCCGCGCGACGCCGCGCGCCGTCCCCGGCCCGGTCAGCGCGTTGCCGGAGCCGAGCCAGTCGAGCCCGAACCAGAGCGCCGGCACGGCGGCCACGGCCGCCGCCACCGCCGGCCGGGCGCGCGGATCGTCGCGCCAGAGCCAGAGCGCGTAGAGGCCGAGCATCGGCCAGACCTCCGGGCGGATCAACGCCACGCCGAAAATCGCCGCGAAGGCCGCCCGGCGCCTGCCTCCCAGATGCAGCTCGACGGCCCCCAGCGCCAGCGCGACCAGGATCGGCTCGGCGTCGGCGCGCACGACGACGCCCCAGTAGTCGGGAAGCAGGAGGAGCGCGAGCACGGCGACGACCCCGGCGAACCGGTCGGCCAGGCGAGTGCCGATCTTGTAGGCGAGCAGGAGCGAGAGCAGGGCGCAGAAGCGCACCAGCAGGACCCAGAGCTCGGGCGCCGCGCTGCCGGCGAGCGAGAGCGGCGCCGCCAGCAGTGCCGGCAGGGGCTTCCAGGCGACGCCGGTCGAGCCCGGGTCGGTGTGGAGCGTCAGGTGGACGAGATCGCGGCCCCAGTCGAGCCAGATCCAGGCGTCGTAGCCGGGCGGCGCCGGCCACAACACCAGCGACATCCCGGCCAGCGCCAACAGCGCGAGCACCGGGCGAGCGCGCATCAGTGGAACTCGCCGGGCTTCCAGCTCACGACCGCGACCGCAGCTACTTCTTCTTCGGCTTGACCTTCCACTTCTTGGCCGCCGGCGTGGAGTCGGGGTTGCCGGCCGGATCGGTCGCGCGGACCTGGAACTTCTTCTTGCCCGTCTTCAGCTTCTTGTACTTGGTCGGCGAGGAGCAGGGCAGGAACTTCTTGAGCTTCTTCTTCACCTTCTTACCCGAGAGGGCACACTCGAAGGTCGAGCCCGGCTCGCTGGAGGTGAAGGTGAGCTTCGCCTTCGACTTCGGCGTCTTCTTCTTCGGTCCCTTGACGATCGTCGTCTCGGGCGGGGTCGTGTCGGTCGCGGGCGTGGTCGTGGTTGGGGTGGTCGTGGTGGTCGTGGTTGTCGTCGTCCCTCCGCCCGCGAAGGTCGCGGTCACGTGGGTGTCGGTCCCGACGCTGACCGAGCACTCCTCCAGCACGTCAAACTCATCATCCGGATCAAGAGCGCAGTCGGGATCGCTCCAGCCGGTGAAGGTCGAGCCCGTCGCCGGTGTCGCTGTGAGGAAGTTGCTCGTGCGCCCCGGATCGCCACCATCGGTGCAGTCTCCGGGGCAGTTGATCCCGTCCCCGGTCACCGTCCCGGAGCCGCTCCCGGCGAGCGACACGGTCAGCATCGTCGGGCAATAGGCCGCGCCGCTGTCGGGCGTCGGGGTGCCGTATTGCGCCACAGCGAAGATGTCATCCGGGGAGGCGAACGCAGACCCTGCGAGGACGATCTTGTTCGCGGCGGGGAGAAGGACCGCCTCTGCCCTCCCCCCCTGAAGGCCCGCTATCGCCCTTCCGTCGCCGGAGAAGGTCGAGTCGGGACTGCCGTCGCTGTTGTAACGCGCGAGCGCAAAGGCCCGTCCGCCGCAGGCGTCGCTGAATCCTCCGGCGACGATCTGGGTGCCCTGCACGGCGACGTCGTTGGCGACGCTGCCCGCGAAACCGGTGTCGCCGAAGGTCGTCGTCAGCGTCCCGTCGCCGGCGAAGCTCGAGTCGAGGGTGCCGTCGCCGTTGAGCCGCGCGAGGGCGAAGTCGGAGTGCGAGCCGCCGGACCTGTCGACGCTGGTCCCACCGGCGAGAACGATCTTGGTCCCGTCGAGCGCCAGCGAGGTCGCGCCGTCGTCGCTGCTTCCGAGATCGATCTTCGTGAATCCGTCGGTGTCGAACGTGTTGTCGGGTTGGCCGTCTTCCGGGTCGGTCGCGCCATCGAGCTTGAACCTGGCGGCCGCGAAGTCGTCGTATGTGCCGGCGCCGGTGGCGCGCGGGCGTCCGATCGCGGCGGTGATCGTCGTTGCGCTGACAACCATCCGCTCGACGATCATGGGGCTGGTCGGGGAGATCGTGGTGGGGACGTCGGCGAGCGCCTGGCCGTCGCCCGAGAAGTTGTTGTCGGGGGTGCCGTCGGCGTTGTAGCGGACAAACGCGATTCTCGCCGTGTTACCGGAGGTGGTGGGTACCACCGACCCGCCGCCGACCAGGATCTTGCCGCTGGCCAGGACCGCGACGTCGCCCGCCTCGTCGCGGGAGCCAGCGCCCTGGGTCGGGCTCCCCTCGCCGAACGGGTGGATGTCGGTGGTCAGCTTCCCACTGACGCCGAAGGACGCGTCGAGTATGCCGGCGGGGGTAAAGCGCGCCAGGGCGATGTCGTCGTCCTCGTCGGGGGTGCGGTCGTGCTCGGTGCCGGCGACGACGACGTTCCCCAAGCTGTCGAAGGCCACCGCGGAGGCCAACACGTTGCGTTGAAGACTGAAGCCGTTCGCCCCGAAATCGGCGGTCGCGACCCCGTCGGTGCTGAAGGTCGTGTCGACGGTGCCGGCCGCCGGGCCCTCGGCATTGAATCTGACGACCGCGAGGTCACCATCGACCGTCCCGGCGACGACGATCTTGTCGTTGTCGGGGCCCGGGTTGGTCTGCAGCGCGGCATCGGCGGCGAATGCGACCGTGCCCGGCACTCCCACCTCGCCGACACCGCCGACACCGAAGGCGGAATCGACGTCGGCCGGGCCGCCGAGCGCCACGCCCGCCCCGAACGTGACGAGCGCGTAGACGGCGAATGCGACTCCGATCGCTGCGGCTCCGCCGAAGCGCCTGTGGGCCGACCCTGGGACGAAACCACCTCCTTGGCCTGCCTTCATACCCTGCATCGGGCGCCGTGTCAACGCCGGGCCGCATCCTGCCGCGGCGAGATCCCTCCAAGTAGCTCTTCGTAGACGGCGAGGTGCTCGCGGGCACATCGATCCCAGCGGAAGCGGCCGGCCCGCCGCGAGCCGGCCTCGCTGAGGCGGTCGCGAAGCCGCTGGTCGCCGAGCACACGCTCGACCGCGTCGCGCAGGCCCGCCGGATCGTCGGCCGCGACCAGTTCCGCCGCACCCTCGAGGTTCTCGGCCAGCGAGGAGCCGGAAGTCGAGATCGTCGGCACCCCGCTCGCCATCGCCTCCAGCGGCGGGAAGCCGAAGCCTTCCTCCAGCGACGGATAGACGAAGGCGCTGGCGGCGGCGTAGAGCGCCGGCAGGTCGCTGTCGGGGACGTAGCCGGGCAGGTGCACGCGCCCGGCCGGCGCGCGCGCCAGCAGGCGGTCGAGCTCGGCCGAGCCCCAGCCCCGCGGCCCGGCGAGCACGAGGTCGGCGTCGACCGCCCGGCGGCCGAGCAGCTCGAGGTAGCTGCCGAGCAGCGTCGTCAGGTTCTTGCGCGGCTCGAGCTTGCCGACGTAGAGCAGGTACGGGCGCCGGATCCCGTGCCGTCTCAGGACCTGATCGGCGCCGGCCGCGGCGGCCGGGCTGAAGCGGTCGTCGATCCCCCAGGGGATGACCCGGATCCGCTCATCGAGCTGCGGAAGCCGCTGGCGGATCCGCTCGGCGACGAACCGACTCGGGACGATCAACCGATCCGCGCGGCGGAGGCTGGCGAGCATCATCCGGCGGTACGGGCGGCTGGAGCGCAGGCGGCTGTGAACGGCCGGCATCGTGATCGGGGTGATGTCGTGGACCGTGAGCACGTGGCCGGCGGCCCCGCGGAGCAGCGGCATGTGGGGTCCTGGCGAGTGGAGGACGTCGAAGCGCCCGGCGCGGGCGGCAAGCGGCAGCGCGGCCTGCTCGAAGCAGAGCCGCACGGGCCGCGGGCGAAGCGCTGCGACGGAGACGCCGAAGCGGTTCCCGAGCCGTCCGTCGAGAAGGTGGCGGTCCTCGAACGTCACGTACGCGCGGAAGTCGGTCTGCGTCCGCAGGCCTGCGAGACCGCGAGCGAGGCCGCGCATGTACGTGGCTGTGCCGACCGGCTCGGCCTCGATCCCGGTCAGGTCGAGCCCGATCCTCAACGCGACCGGCCGCCCAGATGGATGACCACAGCGGCCACCGCGGCCACCGCAGAGGTCACGTGGTGCACGACGTGCAAGCCGACTCCGGCGATTGCCGTGCGCGCGCCGTAGCGTCGAGCGAGCAGGGCGTAGAAGCGGTGGTTGAGGGCGAGCAGCCCGGCCACGCCGGCGGCAAGGACTCGGGGCCGGCGGGCCGCCGCTCCGATCGTGACGAGAACGGCTGCGAGGGCGCTGAGGCGGTGGCGCCAGCGCAGGTTCATCGCCGCCGGCAAGCGCCGCCCGCGAAGCGCCAGCAGCATCCAGGGCAGGCCGCGGTCGAGCAGGTCGGTGCGGATCATCGATCCCAGGCTCCAGCGCTTCAGGTGCGTGCCGAGGATCCGAGGGTCGAGCTCGATGCGGCCGCCCGAGCCGCTGAGCCTGGCCCCGAGGTCGATGTCCTCGATCGAGGCTCGCCGGTAGCGCTCCGCGTCGAAGCCTCCCGCGGCCCTGAACGCGTCGCCTCGAACCGCCCCCAGACCCGCCCAGAAGGTGGTCGCGGCCCCGGCGCACTGGCGGTGGACCTCGAGCAGGAGCAGGTTGCGAAACGCGGTCACTACCCCGCCGTCGCCGGAAGCCTCGTCGTAGCTGCCGAAGACGGCGACCAGCTCGGGGTCGGCGGCGAACGCCGCCCGCACCCGGGCGAAGGCGTCCTCGTGGACGAGCACGTCGGAGTCGACGAAGACGAGGAGCTCGGACCGCGCCCTGAGAGCGCCGAGGTTGCGAGCCTCGGCCGGCGAGGCGCCGGCGGGAGACTCGATCACCAGCACCTCCTCCGCGGGCTGGGACGCGGCGGCGATCGCGGCTCTGCACTCGGCCAGGCTCACCGGCCCGTCGGTAGCCGGAACGATCACCGTCAGGGTCGGCATGGGGCGATCCTAAGCCGGTGGGACCCTGACAACCGTCCGATTCGGCATTAGGGTGCGGTCATGGAGGCGACGGTGGTCCTCCCGTGTCTCGACGAGGGCGCCTCGGTGGCGGCCTGCGTGTACGCGGCGCGAGCGGCGCTGCGCGAATCCGGGATCGACGGCGAGGTCCTCGTCGTCGACAACGGATCCACCGACGACTCGCGGAGCGCCGCTCGCCGGGCGGGCGCCCGGGTCGCGGTCGAGCCGCGCCGCGGCTACGGTCGTGCCCTGCTGCACGGGATCGAGGCCGCCGGCGCACCGGTGATCGCGATCGCCGACGCCGACGGCACGTATGAGCTCGCCGAGCTCGGGGCGCTGCTGGCGCCCGTGCTCGCCGGCGAGGCCGACCTGGTGCTCGGCTCGCGGATCGCCGGCTCGGCCCCGGGCGCGATGCCGCCGCTGCACCGCTACCTCGGCACCCCGGTGCTCAACCACCTGATCGCCCGCACCTCGGGCGAGCCGGCGCACCGAGACAGCCAGTCCGGCTTCCGCGCCTTCCGGCGCGACGCGATCCTCGCCCTGGACCTGCGGGGAAGCGGCATGGAGCTCGCCTCCGAGATGCTGATCCGCGCGGCGCGGGCCGGGCTGCGGATCGCAGAGGTCGACGTTCCCTACGGGCCTCGGACCGGGAAGTCGAAGCTGCGCCCGTTCAGCGACGGCTGGCGTCACCTGCGCGCCATCCACGCCCTGCGCGGGGAGCGGGCCGCCTAGCGCGGACCCGACCGGCGATGCGGGTCCTCTTCCTCAACCACGCCGCCGAGCTCGGCGGCGCGGAGCGCTCGCTGCTCGAGCTGATCGAGGGGCTTCCGCGCCAGGTGGAGGCGGAGGTGGCCTGTCCCGCCGGGGAGCTGGCGAGCCGGGCGGGCGAGCTCGGGATCCGCGTGCACGGACTGAGGCCGGCGCGCTCGCCCTACCGCCGCCGGGCCGGCGGCCTCGGCCTGCGGGTGGTCGGACCGCGCCTTCCCGGCGCGCTCGCCGCGATCGCCGCCACCGCCTGGCGGGTGAGCCGGCTGGCGAGGCGCGACGGCTTCGCGCTCGTGCACGCGAACTCGCTGCGCGCCGGGGTGACGGCCGGCCTCGCCGCCCGCCTCGGGGGGCCGCCGGCGGTCGTCCACGCCCGCGACGTCGTCCTCGGCCCGGACGCGCGCCTGGTCCTCGGGGCGATCCGCCGTACGGCGGCGGTCACGATCGCCAACTCGGCGGCGACTGCGCGGCGACTGCGCGCAGCCGGAATCGAGTCGGTGGTCGTGCCCGGCTTCGCCGATCCGGCCCGCTTCGACCCCGCCGACGTCCACCGCGATGAGGCCCGTGCGGAGCTCGGGCTCGCCGCCGGCGAGCTGGCGCTGGTCGTGGTCGGGCGGCTGGCGCCGGAGAAGGGACAGGCCGAGGCGCTGCGGGCGCTGGCGCTGCTCGGGCGGCCACGGGCGAGGCTGCTGGTCGCCGGCTCGCGCCGGTTCTCCGATCGCGCGAACGCCGCCGACGTCGAGGCATACGCGGATCGGCTCGTCCGGCTGGCGCGCGAGCTGGGGATCGCGGACCGCGTCTCTTTCCTGGGCGAGCGCGAGGACATGCCCCGGGTCCTCGCCGCGGCCGACGTCCTGCTCGCTCCCTCCCACGACGAGCCCTTCGGCCGCGCGGTCGCCGAGGGGATGGCGATGGGCCTGCCCGTGATCGCGGGCAACCGGGGCGGCCCGGCCGAGCTGATCGAAGATGAAGTCAGCGGCCTGCTCCGTGACCCGGAGCGACCTGAAATATGGGCGCCGGCGATCGCCCGCCTGGCCGACGATCCTGGCCTGCGTCGCCGCTTGGGCCTGCGCGCACAAGAGCGGATCGTCGGATCCTTCGACCGGGCCGCGCACGTGCGCGGCGTGATCGCGGCCTACGCGGTGGCGGGCTCGGCCTCGGACTCGGCCGGCGCGCCATCGTCGGCGTCGGGCTCGGCCTCGGACTCGCCACCGTCGCCGGACGCTGCGAGATCGGCGAGGATCTCGCCTTCCCGGGTCCGCGAGGAATCGACCCGGATCCCCGGGCCCATCGAGGTCGCGAGGGTGATCGAGAGCAGGTAGCGGCCCTTGGCCGCGGCCGGCTTCGCGCGCACGATCTCGTCGAGGATCGCGGCGTAGTTCTCGAGCAGGGCGCGCTCGTCGAAGCTCGTCTTGCCGATCGTCAGGTGGACGATCGCCTGGCGGTCGGTGCGGTACTCGACCTTGCCGGCCTTCGCCTCGCTGACCGCCTTGCCTACGTCGTCGGTGACGGTGCCGACCTTCGGGTTCGGCATCTTGCCCTGCGGGCCGAGCACGCGGCCGAGCTTCGAGACCACGGGCCCCATCAGCGCCGGGGTGGCGATCGCGACGTCGAAGTCAGTCCAGCCCTCCTCGACCCGGTCGGCGAGGTCCTTGGCGCCGACGAAGTCGGCGCCCGCCTCGGTCGCGGCGCGGGCCGCGTCACCCTCGGCGAAGACGGCGACGGTGATCGACTTGCCGAGCCCGTTGGGGAGCGCCAGCGTCCCCCGCAGCTGCTCCTCGGCGTGGCGGACGTTGACGCCAAGGCGGAGGTGAACCTCGACCGTCTCGTCGAATTTCGAGCCCGCGGTCCCCTTCACCAAGGCGATTGCTTCCGCCGGCGAGTAGGCGTGGGTGCGGTCGACCTTGGCGATCGCCTCGCGGTAGCGCTTGCCGCGCTTGTGCGCCATCAGGCGTCGACCCCCTCGACCAGCACGCCCATCGAGCGGGCGGTGCCGGCGATGATCTTCGAGGCGGCGTCGAGGTCGTTCGCGTTCAGGTCGGGCATCTTGCGCTCCGCGATCGCGCGGCACTGGGCGGCGGTCAGCGTGCCGACCTTCTCGCGGTTGGGCTCGCCCGAGCCCTTCTCGATCCCGAGCGCCTCGCGGATCAGCACCGCGGCGGGCGGCGTCTTGGTGATGAAGTCGAACGAGCGGTCCTCGTAGACGGTGATCTCGACCGGGATGATCGTCCCGGTGTCGGCCTGCGTGCGGGAGTTGAAGGCCTTGCAGAACTCCATGATGTTGACCCCGTGCTGGCCCAGGGCGGGGCCGACCGGGGGCGCCGGGTTGGCGGCCCCGGCGGGGATCTGGAGCTTGATCAGGGTGAGTACTTTCTTTGCCATGGCGCGGCGGACGAGGATACAGAGGTGGGGTCCGGCCGCCGCCGCGATCGCCGCCGCGATCGCCTTCCCCGCCGCCGCCCAGGCCGCCTTTCCCGGGCCTGACGGCCGCATCTTCTTCAGCGCCGAGGCCCCTGGGTCCTCGACCGCCGACGTCTGGTCGGTGAACCCCGACGGGTCGGGGCTCGTCGACCTCACCGACCTGGCGGGCGCCCCGGGCGAGGGCCACGACCCCTCGGTGGCGCCGAACGGGCTCGTCGCGTTCGCCGTCGGCACGGGAGCCGCGGGCGAGATCTGGGCGATGGGCTCCGACGGCTCGGCGCCGCGGCGGCTGACCGACGACGGCTTCGCCGACCGGATGCCCGCCGTCTCGCCGGACGGGCAGCGGATCGCGTTCGCCTCCGACCGCGGCGCGCCGACGGGGGCCGACCTGTGGACGATCGCGGTCGACGGCTCGGACCCGCGGCCGCTGCTGATCGGGCCCGGCGACGACCTCTCCCCTCAGTACGCGTCCGACGGGGAGCACGTGATCCTGGCGACCAGCGCCTCGGGCAACTTCGACGTCGCCTACGTGACGATCGCCGACGCGCCGCACGCGGCAGCGACCTCGATCACCTCCCGCAGCCCACTCGACGAGACCTCGCCGTCGATCCAGCCCGACCGAGTCCGCCTCGCCTACGCGCAGTCCGACCCGGCCAATCCGGGCCCGAGCGACATCTTCACGGCCTACTCCAACGACGGCACCGACGAGTACCCGCTCGCGACCGACCCGGCGCACAGCGAGCGCTCCCCCGCCTTCTCACCCGACGGCACCGAGGTCGTCTACGCCACCGAGGCCGGGCTCGTGGTCGCCGCCGCCGGCGGCTCATCGCCCGGCCCGCTGGCGACCGGGCAGGCGATCGCTCCGTCCGACCCCGACTGGGCGGTCGGCCAAGCCGTCGACCGCTCGCCTCCCGAGACGACGATCACGAAGGGGCCGAAGCCGGAGAGCAAGCGGACAACGGCGAGGTTCCGGTTCAGCTCGAGCGAGCCGGGATCGAGCTTTCGCTGCCGGCTCGACGGCCGGCCGCTCAAGCCGTGCGAGTCGCCGCGCGAGTACCGACGACTCGACGTCGGCCGACACCGGTTCGCCGTCGAAGCCACCGACGCCGCCGGGAACCGTGACCCGTCGCCGGCGAAAGCGCGATTCAGGGTGTTGCGGGTACCGACTCGCGCAGCGGACGAGCCGCGTCGGCGGGGGCACCGGCTTTCGAGCTGACCTCTTCGATGGTGTCGATCTTGTGGCCTTGCGTCCAGGCGAGGCTGCTCTCCCCTCCGACGCGGGCTCGGAGCTTGGCCTTGCCGCGGAACGACAGATTCGCGGTGAAAACGTCCTGCGCTCCCACGTTTTCCTTGTCGACCTTCCGCCAGCCCTTGCCCGTCTTGCGCTCGATCACCAGCTTGCCCGCCACAGGGGCCCTCCCCCAGGCGCGGACCTTGCTTCCGCTTCTGCGCTCGGTCACGAACGGGAACCGGAACGCGGTCAGCGCCGGCTTCGGGTCGCCGTCGACGAAGTAGAGCCCCGTTCCGTCGACGCCGGCCTGGTCATGGGTGTCGCGAATCCTCAGGTTGATCGCGACGCTCGCGCCGGCCTTCCAGTACAGGTAGAGGGCCTCCTCGATCCAGCGAGCGTGCTGTTGCAGCGGGATTGCGCCGTTATGCGGCGGGTCGCTGTTCCACCAGAACTCGGTCGCCCACAAGGGGTGCTTGCCGCCCGGTGTGATCGTGTTGTGGCGCTCGGCTGCCCGCAGGACCTTGGCAACGTTTCCAAGGTCCGCGCTCGAGGCGTCGTCCGGATTGATCGCGCTCTGTCGCGGGCCGCCGGAGAGGTTGATCGGGTTATCGGCGAGCACGTCGAGCTTCGGCTTCTGCGAGCACTTGGTCGGCTTCAGCGCCTTGCGGCCGTGGAGGCAGAGCAGGTCCCGGTAGAAAGCCAGCGGCCGGGTCCGCCGGTCGCCTGGGGGGTCACCGTACGGAGCGAGGCCGCCGTTGACGATCGTGTTGTTCGGGCTCACGCCCTTGGCAGCGTCGTAGAAGGCGTTGAGCAGCTTCCGGTAGTGGTCGGCCGCGAACTCCTTTCCGTGCTCGTACTGGGGGGTCAGATTGACCCACAGGTTCGGCTCGGCCCAGACCTCCCACAGGTGCACCGACGGCAAGGTCCCCGCCAACACGTTCGCGGGGTCGATGAAGTTGCCCGCATAACGGGTCGTGACCGCCTTGGCGAAGCTCGAGAACTTCTCCGGGTCCGGCTTCCAGGTCCCGCGCGGGTACTTGTCCGGGTCGACCGCAGGCCGATTCGGCCCCTCGGCCCAAGCCGGCGTCCCGGTGACGACGATCATCACGTCGAGCCCATGAGCCGTCGCGTTGCGGACGCTGGCGTCCAGCGAGCCCCACGAGTAGCTCGGATCGGCCGGATTCGCGGGGTTGGCGGGCGGATCGGAAGACGCGATCTGGTCCCAGAACGCGCCCAGGACGACCATGCCCGCACCCGCATCGACGGTGCGACCCAGCCATTGATCCTGGGTCGCCGGATCGCTGAACAGGTCGTCCGTGTACCCGGTGACGCCGAGCTCCAGGGGCCTCTCGGCGACGGCCGGAGATGCCGGCGCGAATACGGCCGCACAGGCGGTCAGCGCCAGGAGAAATGAGAGCTTTCGGGTCGTCGCCATCGGCTTTGCATACGAGCGCCGTCGACGGAGGCTGACAACGCGTCGCGAGATCGAACACGCGCGGCGCCTGAACGATGCGCCGTGGTCAGATCTTCTTCACCTGGTCGTAGCCCACCTCGACCGGCGTCTCTCGCCCGAAGATGGAGACCAGGACCTTGAGCTTCGCCGCGTCCTCGTTGATCTCGGCGATCTCGCCCGAGAAGTCGGAGAGCGGGCCGGAGATCACCTTCACCGACTCGCCGACCTCGAACTGGGCGTGGGCACGCGGGCGCTCGGCCGTCTCGCGGTGCAGGAGGCGGTCCACCTCGGGCTGGGAGAGCGGGATCGGCTTGTTGCGCGAGCCGACGAAGCCGGTCACGCCCGGGGTGTTCTTGACCAGGTTCCAGGCGTCGTCGGTCATCTCCATGTTGACGAGCACGTAGCCGGGCATGGTCCGCTTGGAGACCATCTCGCGCTTGCCGTCCTTGAGCTCTGGGACGTCCTCGGTCGGGACGACGACGTTGCGCACGCGGGCGCGCGCGGCCATCGTCTCGACCCGATGCTCGAGGTTGGCCTTGACCTTGTTCTCGTGCCCGGAGTAGGTGTTGATGACGTACCAGCGGAACATTCTTTGTTTCGGACTTTCGGTTAGGGGGTTGGGGACCGGCCGGCGCTAGAGGATGCGCTGCACGAGCCAGTTGAAGGCCGCATCGAGGACGCCGAGGTAGGCGGCCATGATGGTGATGAAGACGAGGGTGATCATCGAGGCCTGGATCAGGGTCTCGCGATCGGGCCACTGGACGCGCTTGAGCTCCGCCCAGCAGGAGATGAAGAAGCCGATCACCCCGCCGCGCTGGCGCTTCTCGGCCGGCGCCGCGACCTTCGGCGCCCGGCGGCGCTCGGACTCCTTCGCCTTCGCCTTGCGCTCCTTCTCGGCCTGGCGCTGGGCGCGGCGGCCGATCTTGTCGGCGGCCGCCGCCTCGGGTTCGGCTGCGGGCACGCCCACGTCGGCGCGCGACGGCGCCGGTGCCGGGGGCGCCTCCGCACCGACCTTGCCGGTCAGCTCCTCGAGCGGGACGCCGCGCTCGGCGAGCTCGGCCTCGAGCTCGTAGCCCGTCTCGCCGACCTGGGTGTCGTGCTGGGCGTGCGACTCCTCGGTGAGGTCGGCGTCCGTGCGGCCCTGCTGCTGAGCGCGGCGGCGCTGCTCGGCCTTTCGCTGTGCTCGCGTCTTCGCCACGGCAACCGGCTAGCGGGTTTCCTTGTGCGCGGTGTGATGGCCGCACCAGCGGCAGTACTTGCGCATCTCAATCCGGTCCGGCGTGTTTCGCCGCGACTTGTTGGTCTGATAGTTGCGCCGCTTGCAGTCCTCACAGGCGAGGGTTACGGCGATTCGAACGTCTCCACGAGCCATCTCGTGCTCTCCTGATCACTCGGTGCCGGACCGGCCTCGGTCCCGACAGAAAAAAAGACCTCCGCCGCACCCACTCAGCAGGGCAAGGCACGAGGACCGCGCAAGGATAGCGCTCATCCGCTCCTCACTCCCCCTCGTGGTGGTCATTGGCGGATGGGTTCGCGGTCCAGCGCTTCTCGCAGCTTTCGCAGGGCCCGCGAGAGGATCTGCTGCACGTTGGCGAGGGTCAGGTCGAGCATCTCGGCGATCTCGGGGCCGCGCAGGTCGCCGCCAAACCGCAGCGCGATCAAGGTTCTCTCGCGTTCGCTGAGCCGCTGGAGCGCGAGAGCGAGCTCGGGCTCGACCCCCAGCTGAGCGTCCGCTCCCACCGCCGTCGGAAGGTCCGACTCGTCCACCCCACCGTCCGAGAGGCTGGACTGTTGGGCGCTGCGGTCGCTTCGCGTGTGATCGATCAACGCATTACGAGCGATCGCGAGCAGCCATGTGGCGGCCGACGCCCGGCTCTCGTCGAACCGATCCCAAGCCTTGTACGCGCGCTCGAAAGTGATCTGGGTCAGGTCCTCGGCATCGGCCTGGTTGCGTACCCGGTACGCGAGGAAACCGTAGATCCGCCAGATGTGTTCTTCGTAGATGTCGATGAAGTCGGAAGCCACCGCCGCGCTCCCCGCCGGGGTCGATATCCGCGACGAGCGAACGGTCGCGAACGCCATGACCGAATCGGTCCCGAGAACCCTCCCTTTCCCAGCTGAAGAGCGTACCGGCTTAACCGAAGCGACGGGGCGCGTGCGTCAGGCGGTTGACTGAGAGGAGCGGCGCCGCTTGAAGAAGAAGGCGACGCCGGCTACGGCTACGGCCGCCAACAGCAGGGGGATCGCAAGCCCAAGCCCGCTTCCCGAGTCCGAGGCGTTATCGAACGTTCCGCTGCCGCTACTCGAACCGGAGCTGCCGGATTGCGTATCGGGCGCAGCCGCCGGAGTCGACGAGTGCGCCGAGCCCTTGCCACCATCGCCGTTACCCGAGTTGGAGTTGCCATGCGAGCCGCTCGAGCTCGAGCCGCCCGAGCCATCGCTCGGAGGGGCGGTCGATTCCGTCAGGTTCTCGACCCCGGCGCCATCGGCGCCCTGGGCCTGGAGATCCTGGCTCTGCTGGGGCGTCAGCACCTGGCCGCCGTCGTTCCCGCCGGAAGAGTTTCCGCCGCCTCCGCCGCCGCCGCCTCCGCCGCCGCCGGTGGGGTCGTTCCCCCCGGCGCTCGGGATCGACTCCGTGTACTGATCGATCTGGGGATCGCCGCTCGTTCCCTGGGCGAGCGCGGCTGCGGCGCTCGCAAGCACGAACGCGAGCGTCGTCGAGAGCAGGGCCAGCATTAGTTGCGGTCGAGTGAATTGCTTCATCGGTTGGGAACTACGGATCGAGGGGCGGGAAGCTGACATCTCGTGTGTCGGTTTTCGTCGATCGTGCACGTATACAGCATCGGATGACCGCGATTGCCGCACGGAGCGAGCTTGCCGCCCGCCTGGTCAGGCGACCCGACCTGCGGGCGCTCTGTGCCTGGGTCCTGCCTGTCGCGGTGATCGCCTACCTCGGCCTCAACAACGGCGGCTATGGGGTGATCGAGCGCAGCCAGGTGGGGATCGTGCTCGCGTGGGTGCTCCTTGTCGTCACCGTCCTCGCGGCGATCCCGCTCGCGGGCGGCACGGTCGCGGGGCGGGTCACGATCGGGATCTTCGTCGCCTTCACCGCCTGGACGGCGCTCTCGCTCTCGTGGACCGACAGCTCGGAGCGAACGATGATCGAGGTCGCCCGAGTCGGGACCTACGCCGCGGCATTCGCCCTCGCTCTCGGAGCTCGCGCCTACTGGCGCCAGATGCTCGCCGGGACGGCGACGGCGATCGTCTTCATCTGCGTGATCGCGCTCCTCTCGCGACTCGAACCGGGACTCTTCGCGCAGCCGCCAACCGGGGAGTTCTTCTCTCAGCAGGTCGTCAGCAGGCTCGCCTACCCGCTCAACTACTCGAGCGCGCTCGGGGCGCTGGCCGCGATCGGCCTGCCTCTCTTGCTCGGGATCACGGCCGGCGCCCGAACGATTGCGGCCCAGGCGGCCGCGGCCGCGGCGCTGCCCGCGTGCGCCCTGACGCTGTGGCTCACGGCGTCCGGGCTCTCGGTGCCGGCAGCGGTACTGGGTCTCGGAGCGTTCATTGTCCTGGCCCCCGACCGGCTGCCGAAGCTGGCGACGCTCGTCCTGGCGGCGGCGGGCAGCGCGGTCCTGTTTGCGGCAGAGGTCCAGCGGGAGGCGCTGGACCTCGGGCTCACCGGCTCGGTCGCCGAGAAGCAGGGGGACGAGCTGCTCGTGATCGTGCTCGTGGTCTGCGCCGGCGTCGGCCTGGCACAGGTCGGGATCAGCCTCGCCGCCCGCCACGCCGCCCGGCCTCGATGGCTTCAGTTCACGCGGGCTCAATCGCTGACGGCGATCGGCCTGGTGGCGGTCGCGGCGCTGACCGTCGCCATCGCCGCCGGAGCGCCGGGGAAGGCCTCCGATGCCTGGGATCGATTCACCAGCAAGCCCGACGAGACCCCGACCCACGAGACCCGAGCGGGACAGATCCTCGAGTTCTCCAGCAATGGCCGCTACGACTTCTGGCGCTCGGCGATCGATGCCGGCGAGAGCAAGCCGCTGACGGGGATCGGCGCCGGCACATTCGAGTTCTGGTGGACGCAGCACGGGGACTTCGGCTTCGTGCGCGACGCCCACTCCCTCTACTTCGAGACCTTCGCCGAGCTCGGGGTCATCGGCCTGCTGCTGATCGTCTCGTTCACCCTTGCCGTGCTCGGGATCGGTGCCGTGCGCGCGTGGCGCGCTCCCCCGGCTCGGCGGACCGCGCTGGCCGCCGCGGTCGGCGGCAGCGTCGCCTTCGTCTCCGCGGCGCTCACCGACTGGATGTGGGAGCTCTCGGTGCTGCCGGCGATCTTCCTGATCCTCGCCGCGATCGCGGTCACGGGGGGCGCGGAAGGCGAACCGGTCGATCCGCTCCGCTCGCGCTGGCCCCTGCGAATCGCCGGGATCGGTGTCGTCGGGCTGGCGGTTGCGATCCTGGTCGTCAACGCGATCACCTTGACCACCACCGAGAGCCTCCAGGACAGCCGCGCCCTGGCCCGGGAGGGCCAGCTCCCGCGTGCGCTCGAGAAGGCCCGCCACGCGGCCTCCCTCGAGAATTTCGCGGCCACTCCGCAGCTTCAGCAGGCGCTGATCCTCGAACAGGACGGCCAGCTCGCCGAGGCCGCGAAGGCCGCGACGGCGGCGACGGCCAATGAGCCCGACAACTGGCGCAACTGGGTCGTCCTGTCGAGGATCGAGGCGCGCCTCGGCGATAGCGCCGCCGCGGTCGACGCCTACCGCAGGGCAAAGTCATTGAACCCCCGATCCCCGTTGTTCGCCCAATGAGCGTCCACGATTCCTTCTCCTCCGAGCTGGGCACGGAAGTCGAACCCGACGAGGCCGCTGCCCTCGACGCGGTCGCCGACCGGTTGTTCGCATCGCGCCCGCTTCCGAGGCCGGCCTTGCGGGCGACGATCCGCGCCAGGTACTCCACCGAACCGGAGCGCCCGTCGCGCCCGGCCCGTCTGTGGTGGCAGGTCGCCGCCTACGGCGGAGCCGGGCTCGCGCTGATCGGGGTCGCCGCGCTCGGACTCACCGGAGCCGGCCCGCTCGGATATTGAGTCGATTGCCGAGTGGACTCACTTGAACGTGAGCATCACCCGCATGTGGAGGGCGGCGTACATGGGTCCCACTGCGCGGGCCACGATCGGACTCCGACCCAGCAGGCGGGCGCGGCCGTAGGTGTGAACGAGCATCTCGCGCTCGGCGAACCGGATCGAGGGGAAGTACCGCCGCCCGACGGCGACGAGCTGGCGCCTGGTCAGGTACGTGGTGGACTCGCGGAGATACCGCCTGTTGCGCTCGGCGACATCCGTAGCCGATCTACCTTGTTGAAACGAGTTGCGTACTCCGACCCCGGCCCAGAGCCGCAGCCAGGCCGGACCTCGGAGGACCCCTCCGAACGGCACGAAGGTGTGCGGCTCGATCGGCCGAAGGCGGGAGGGGAAGATGTGGAGGGCGGCGCCTCCGGGACGCAGCACGCGGGCTATCTCGCTGAACGCGGCCTCGTGATCGCTGACGTGCTCGAGCACCTGATCGGAAACGACCAGATCGAACTGCCGGTCGTCGAAGGGAAGGCGGTATGGGCCGGCCGGGATCAGGCGAAGGGCCTCCGTCTGCCGCTCGAGCGCGATGTCGCAGCCGAAAGCGTCGTGGCCGTCGGCACGCCAGGCGGCGACCAGGCGACCGTCGCCGCAGCCGAAGTCGAGGACCTTGGCGTCCGCCGAGAGCCGCCAGCCGGCATCGACGAGCAGCGCGCGCTGAAGCTCCGCGTGGCGACGGGCCTGAGATGAGATCACGGGTTCTTCCGAAGGCGGGTGATGCATGTCCGAGCGACGCCCGGCATTGTTTCGATGATCGTGGGTGAGGCGGGCCACCTGAGCACGAGCGTCCTCGGGGTCGCCTGCTTCGGGCTCGCCCTGGCCGCGGCCGTCTACTTCCTGGTCACGCGGGCGCGCAACGCCGGCATGCTGGGGCCGCTCGTCGTCGGCGCCCTCCTGCGGCTGGGGGTCATGTTGATCGCGCACCAGGGCTCGCTATCGCTGGGTGAGGGTGGGTTCCTGCAGCTCGACGACGCAACCTACGCAATTCAGGCGCAGGACCTCGCCGCGCACTGGCGCGCCGGCCAGTTCATCGACCCGGCCGGGCCGGTCGGGAGCTACCAGTTCGGCTTTCCGGTCCTGATCGGGGCGGTGTACGCGCTCGTGGGGTCCCAGTTGCTGGCGGCAAAGCTGGTCAACGTCCTCGCCGGGGCCGCGACCGTGGTCGTCACCGGCCTGATCGGCAAGCACGTGCTCGGCGAAGCGGCGGGGCGCCGCGTGGCGTGGCTGGTCGCCCTGGCCCCCGGCGTCGTCTGGTGGTCGGCTCCCCTGTTCAAGGAGGCGGTGGCGACCTTGCTCGTCGCCGGGGCGATCCTTGCGATCCTGCGCCTGCCGCGCTCGTGGCCCGTGCTCTCCGTTCTGTTCGCGATCCTGCTCGTGGTGCGAAGCCCGTCGGCACTCGTGCTCGCCGCGTGCCTCGCGATCAGCCTCTTGCTCGCCGCCCGCCAAGCGGACACGCCGATCGCCTGGAAGCCGATCGCGATCGGTGGGCTCGCCGGAATCGGGGTGATCGGCGTCGGGATCTTCCTCTTGTCGAGCGGCCACGTCGGGCCGCTGATCAACAACTACACGGGGACTCTGAGGAGCATGTTCCACCGCTATCAGGGCGGCAACGCGGCCGCCATCCCCGTCGACACCGTGAAGTCGTTTCTGACGCCGATCCCCTGGGCGTTCGATCTCGGGACCCGAAGCTGGGACCGCGGGCTCTATCCGGGGATGTGGGTCTGGTACGCCGTCTATCCGCTCGCAGCCGTCGGATGCTGGCGGCTGCGGCGGCGCCCCGAGCTCGCGCTGCTCGCGTTGACGATCCTGCTGACGATCCTCGTCACCAGCAGCTCGTCGGGGTTCATCTTTCGCCAGCGGTCGACCGTGGAGCCGTTGATCTTGGTGCTTGCCTGCGCCGGGCTCTCGAGCTGGCGCATGGGGGCTCGGCTCGGGTCGGCCGGCCTGGCCGTGGTGGCCGTGGCCGCCACGGCGCAGAGCGGATCGGCGCCTGTGGGCCTTGCGGTCGCCGCGGGCGCCGCACTGCTCTTCGCGATCAGCCGGCTGCTGCCCGACGACGATCTTCTCGAGCCGCTCCCCCCCAGCCCCCTGGTCCAGGTGGTCGCGCCGCGTGGTCCGCCGTCACGCGGCTAGAAGTACCGATCGCCTACGCCGGGTTGGCGTCCTTCCGGAACAGGTACTCGTTGCAAGCGATGCCACCGCCGCGCGTGGTCAGACGCATCAGCGCGTAGCCATGGTCGCGGTAGAAGTCGAACACCTGCTCGGGCTTGGCCACCTCGAACGGGTAGCCGCCGATCCAGTCGACGAGGTCGTGCCAGCGGCTCATGCCTCTGGACCGGTGGTACTCGGTCCAGCCGCGCACGTAGTCGAGAGGCCGGCCGAGCAGAAGAGCCTTCAGGGCGCCGGCGAGCTCGCGCGGACCCATCACGGCAACGGCGAACGGTCCGCGCAAGAAGCGTGGGAGGGCGTTGTAGCGGCGCTTCAATCCTCGCCAGACCCGGCTTCGGCGGCCCTGGTCGTTGTAGATCGAGATGTAGAGGAAACCATCGGCCTCGACGAGGCGATCGACGTTCTCCATCGCCCTCCACATATCCCCGGTGTGGTGGAGGACTCCCCACGAGTACACGACAGAGAAGGTCCCGAGCGAATCGAGGTAACGGTCGTCAAGCACGCTCCCCTGCTCAACTGTCCATCGCCCGTCGTCCGGGAAGAAGCGACGCCTGAGCTCCTGGGCGCAGGCAACGCTGCTCGGGTCGAAATCGAACGAATGAACGCGGTCGGCGCCGAGCCGCATTGCGGCCAAGGAGAAGAGGCCGCTTCCCGAGCCGGCATCGAGGAACTCGCGTCCCTCCAGGTTGGCGACGCCTAGCGTGGCGGTAAGGGATCGCTCGGCCTCCTCGATCCTTCTCTCGTCGAGCACGGAGAGGAAGCGTTGCCAGTTCTCACCGAACTCGAATCTCTCGCCCGCCTCGACCTCTCGCCCGAAGTCCTGTGCGGACGTAGAATGGCCCGGACCCACGGTGCTCGTCTCGTTCATTGGGCGCATCCTAGACCGGCGAGACGCATGACCGAGGGAGGTCCCGTGCGGGTCAAATCGGAAGGCGACGGATCAGGTGACCAGCGACGAAAACCGCGGAATGCCCGCTAGAGCTCGTGCCGCGCGAGCTCGCGTACGTCGTCGATTCGACGTGACGTTTTACGCTCCGTCCGCGACAGGGCTGTTCTTCCCCGGCGCCGGGCCCCTTCCCGGCGGCGCCGAAACCCAGCAATTGATCCTCGCCCGCGAGCTCGCGCGCCGCGGGTACCGGGTCGCGATGGTCGTGCTGGGCGAGCCGGGCTCGCTCCCGACGGAGCAGGACGGAGTGCGGATCGTGACCCAATCTGTAACTCGGTCCCGCGTGCCGGTGATCAGAAGCCTCCTTGCTCTTGGGAAGACGATCCGTTGTCTGCTCGCTGCGCGGGCGCACACCTATGTCCGGCGAGGGCTTTCGGCAGCCACCGGGCTCTTGGCGGCCACGGCAAAGCTCAGCCGCGCCAGATTCGTCTTTTCGTCGGCTAGCGCGCTGGACTTCCTGCCGGAAAAGTGGGAACCGGATCCGAGGCGAGTGAAGGTCTATGAATTCGGCGTACGTCTCGCCGACGAGATCGTGGTCCAGACCGCCGCCCAAGCCGACCTCTGCCAGATGCGGTTCAACCGCCAGGCGCGGGTGATTCGGAGCATCGCGGAGCAGTCCGAGGCGCGTCAGGGCGTCCCGGACGCGTTCCTGTGGATCGGGCGGGTAGAGCAGAACAAGCGCCCCGACGCATACCTGGCGCTGGCCAGGGCGCTGCCGATGGCCCATTTTCGGATGATCGCGCTGCCGTCCCCGACCGACACGACAGGACTTGCTGACCGGCTGCAGCGAGACGCGGAGTCGATTCCAAACCTCGAGCTCCTTCACCCACGTCCCCGAGCCGAGCTCCAGGAGCTGTACGGGTCCGCCGCAGCGATCGTGAGCACGTCCGAATACGAAGGTATGCCGAACGTGTTCCTGGAAGCGTGGGCACGGGGAGTACCGGCCCTGTCGCTGACCTACGACCCGGACGGTCTGGTCGCCGAGGAGGGACTTGGCGCCTGTGCGACCGGTTCCTTCGAGCGTTTCGTCGAGCTGGCGGATGAGATCTGGGGCTCCCGTGCAAACGGGGCTGCCGTGGCCGACCGCTGCCGCGACTACGTCGCGCGCGAGCATGGCGTCGAGGCCAACGTCGACCGTTGGATCGACGTACTCGGGATCCGGGCGGGGTAACGCGGGAATATGTGTGGGATCGCGGGACTCGGGAACTTCGGCGGTCCGGTCGACGACGGCGTTGTTCATCGCATGTGCAGGGTGATGGAGCACCGCGGCCCCGACTCCGCCGGCTTCCACTTCGAGCCAGGGGTCGCGCTGGGGATGAGGCGGCTCGCGATCATCGACGTCGCCGGAGGCGAGCAACCGGTCTACAACGAGGACGGGTCGGTGGTCGTGGTCGCCAACGGCGAGATCTACAACCACGACGAGCTGCGTCAATCGCTGCGAAAGCGCGGGCACAAGTTCGACTCCCGCTGCGACACCGAGGTCCTGGTCCACCTCTACGAGGAGTTCGGAGCCGACCTCGTCCGGCATCTCCGCGGCATGTTCGCGTTCGCGATCTGGGACGCGCGCAAGCGGCGACTCCTCTTGGCGCGTGACCGGGTCGGAAAGAAGCCGCTCTTCTGGGCGCGACACGGCGAGCGGTTCTGGTTCGGCTCCGAGGTGCGATCGCTGCTGCAGGATCCGAGCCTCAGCCGAGAGATCGATCCGGGAGCGATCGACGCCTACCTCACGCTCCAGTACGTCCCGCATCCGCTGTGCGCGTTTCGAGACATTCGCAAGCTCCCGCCGGCATCGACCCTCCTCATCGACGAGACCACGGCCCAGGTCGAGACCTACTGGAGGCTCGACTACTCCGCCAAGCTCGAGTCGCCCGATGAGAACGAGATCCGCGAGCGACTCTGGGAGGAGATCAGGGAAGCGACGCGCATCCGCCTGATGAGCGACGTCCCCCTGGGCGCCTTCCTCTCCGGTGGAATCGACTCCAGCGCCGTGGTCGCAGCGATGGCCGAGCAGACGACCGAGCCCGTGCGGACGTTCTCGATCGGGTTCCGCGATCGCGACTTCGACGAGGCCGACTACGCCCGGGCCGTGGCGGAGCAGTTCTCGACCAACCACACGGAGTTCCAGGTCGAGCCGGAAGCGATCTCGATCATGCCCAAGCTCGCCCGCCATTACGGTGAGCCGTTCGCGGACTCGTCCGCGATTCCGAGCTTCTACCTCGCCGAGCTGACCAGCGGGCAGGTGACCGTGGCGTTGAACGGCGACGGCGGCGACGAGAGCTTCGGCGGCTACGGACGGTACCTGCGCGGTACCAGGCTGGCCCGCCTCGGGTGGCTGCCCTCCGGAGCGCAGCGCGCAGCTCCCACCCTCGCGGCCGTGCTCGGCAGGCCCCGCGACGATCGCAGCCTGCGTGCCCGCGTCAAGCGGCTGGCGGGCACACTCGGCGCACCTCCATGGCAGCGCTACATGATGTCCTTGACGGCGTTCGATCGCCAATCGCGCGATCGTCTCGTCAGTCCGGAGTTCCTCGAGCGGCTCGATTCATGGCGCGCCGAACGGGTGATCGAGGACGCCTGGACCACGTCGACCGCGGAGACCGACCTCGAGCGCATGCTCGATGTGGACGTGCAGACCTACCTGCCCGGAGACCTGCTGCCGAAGATCGACATCGCCACCATGGCCCACTCCCTCGAGGCGCGCTCGCCCTTCCTCGACCATCGGCTGATGGAGTTCGCCGCCTCGCTGCCGGGCTCGATGAAGCTCGACGGCGGCGTCACGAAGCGAATCCTCAAACAGACGATGCGGGGGCGGCTGCCCGACGCAATCCTCGATCGGCCGAAGATGGGCTTTGGCGTGCCGCTGGCGCGCTGGTTTCGAGAGGACCTGCGGGACCTGCCCGCCGAGCACCTGCTCGATCCCGGCTGCCTCTCGCGGGGATATTTCCGGCGTTCGGAGCTGGAGCGGATAATCGGCGAGCACCGCGACGGGGTCACCGACAACTCGCTGCGAATCTGGGTCCTGCTTCAGTTCGAGATGTGGCACCGAGAGGTGGTCGAATCCCGGATCGTGGATTCGACACCGGTCGCGTAGCACCGGGGGCCCGACTCGAATGGCGGCGGAGACTCACCTCGATCCTGGACTGCGAGCGGGCATTCTCGTCGCCCTGCTGGTCTTCGCCGCCTTCGTCGTGATCGTGGTGACGACGGTCGATGACCGCGGTGAGATCGGTCCGGATTTCCAGGCCTCGTTCCGCGAGAAGGCGCACAGGACATATCCCGTCGACGGCCCACGGTCGCTGGGTCTGAGCTGCGACGAGCTCAATTCCCGGCTCTACGACTGCGTCGTCGAAATCACGAATCGACGCGGGACCAGGCTTGGCGTCTACCACGTCACACTGCGGGACTCGGGCTGCTGGAGCGCGCAGCTCGACTCCTCACTCAACTCCCCGCCCCTGCTCCGGCGCCTGCGGGCATGCATTGGAGGCAGGTAGTGCCGGACACGTACGACGTTGTCTTCCTCAGCTCGTTCCTGGGCACTTCGCTCGACGAGTCCGGGCAGATGACGGGCGGGGGCGCCGAAGCCCAGGTTCTGATGCTCGCGCGCGGCCTCGCGGAGCGCGGCCTTCGGGTCTGCATTGCCACCTGGGAGCCGAAGCGGGGCCTGCCGGCGAGTGTGGACGGCGTGGACGTGGCCGCCTTTCCCCGCCTCCGAAGCTGGTCTCGATTCGCCGCGATCAGCTACCCGGTCTACGCCGCTCGCTTCGTCCGCGCGCTGGCGCGGATTCGCGCTCGCACCTACGTGCAGCGCGGCGTCTCCCCGGATACGGCGCTGGTCGCATTGACGGCGCGCCTGCGCCGAGCCCGATTCGTCTACTCCGCCGGCAGCCTGTTCGACTTCGACTATGGGCGGTTGGAGCCGCGCCGGACGCTGGTATGGCTGTTCAAGCTCGGCTATCGGCTCGCCGACGTCGTCGTCGTGCAGACGGTCGAGCAGGGACGGCTCTCCAGAGAGCGCCTGGGCCGTGACGCGACGGTGATTCGCAGCATCGCCGAACGTCGGCCCACGGCTCCGCGCACGCCTGAAGCCTTCCTCTGGATCGGGCGGATCGACGAAATCAAACGCCCGCACGCGTACGTCGCACTCGCCCGGGCGGTTCCCGAGGCGCGATTCTGGATGATCGTCGCTCAGATGGATGACGCTCCCCCCGCCCTCGCGGAGATCGAGCGGGCCAGCGCGGAGCTCCCGAACATCGAGCTCCTGCCGCAACGGCCTCGCAGCGCGATCCTCGAGCTGATCGCGCGGTCGGCGGCACTGGTCAGCACATCCGAGTCGGAGGGAATGCCGAACGTCTTCCTGGAGGCGTGGGCGCAGGGGGTACCGACGCTGTCCTTGAGCCACGACCCGGACGGCGTGATCAAGCGCTTCGGGCTCGGCGGGGTCGCCGGCGACAACCCGCAGGAGCTCGCACGGATGACGGGCGAGCTCTGGAGCTCGCGCGTTGACCAGGAGGAGATCGCCGCCGCCTGCCGGGAGTACGTCGCCCGCGAGCACGACCTGGACCGCGTGGTCGAGGAGTGGGCCGCGATCCTGGCGCGCTGATGATTCGCGTCGCTGCCTTGACCTCGGGGGCGGAGGTGCCGTCGAGCCGATTTCGCGTTCGGCAGTTCATCGATCCGCTGCGGCGGCTGGGGGTGGAGGTGCGGGAGTATTGCCCCCGGATCTCCAAGTACGACGCCGAGCCTTTCTGGATCGGACCCAGGGGTTGGGCGTGGCGCACGATCCAGCACGGAACGCGCGTTCCCGGGCTGCTCGGCTCGCGGAGGGCCGACGTTACGTGGCTCGAGCGTGAGCTGCAACCGGGGCGCGCCACGCTCGAACGCTGGACCGGACGGCCGCGCATCCTCGACATCGACGATGCGATCTGGCTGCACCCGTCGAGCGAGGAG
>JAWVFH010000017.1:0-36158 GCA_033856255.1 Solirubrobacterales bacterium
ATGCCCTGGATCGAGTTGCCCGAGGCGAGCGTCAGCGCGTTGCCGGCGGCGTTCGCGATCGTCGCGTTGTTGCCGGTCGCGGTGAAGATCGGCGAGCCGCCGACCGACAGCCCGGCGCGCTGGCTGACCAGGGTCTGGGTGTTCTCCAGCGGCAGGCCGCCCGTGTAGCTGCCCGAGCCCTGGAAGAGGAAGATGGTGTCGCCGGCCGAGTCGGAGTCACCGGCGCCGCTGGCACCGTTGAGGCCGGCGCCGGCGGTGACGCCGAGCGTGTTGAACGGCGAGCTCGAGGTGCCGGTGCCGTTGGAGCCAAGCGAGTTGTCGGCATACCAGACGCAGTTGGCGATGTCGATCTTGACCGTGCCGGTGTCGGTCTCCGGATCGGTGCCGTCGTTGTCGTGCAGCGTGTAGTCGAACTGGTCCTGGGTGTCGGTGCAGCTGGTTCCAGCCTTGGGGAAGAACGTGAAGTCGCCGTCGGCCTCGAGCGTCACCTTGCCGCCGTCTTGGCTGGTGATCGCCTGGGCGCCGGTCGGCCCGACCGTGAAGCCGGAGGTCGAGTTGTCGGCGTCGGTGTCGCCGGCGAGGATGTCGCCGGAGATCGACTTCTTGGGGTCGGCCACCGACGGGGCTACGTCGGTCGGGTCGTTGACCACCAAGCTCGTGTTGCCAACCGCCTTGTCGGTGCCGGTAAACAACTCGTCGTCGGCGACCGGCGCGTCGTTGGTCGCCGCCACGGTGATCGTCGAGTGGGCCACCGGCGAGTCCAGGGCTCCGTCGTTGACCTTGACCGTGACGTCGCGGCTGGTCGTGTCGGGCGTGTTGGAGGTGTTGTTGTACTTGAGCGTCTGCAGGACGGTCTGGTATTCCGATTTCGGGCGCGAGACCGAGAGCGTGATCTGGTGGGAGTTGTTGCCGGTCGCGGTGACCGAGGTGCCGGCGGTGTTGACGCTCAGCGACTCAGAGGCGGCGTCGGGGTGGTTGGTGAGCGTGATCGTCGCCGAGTTGGTGTTCGCGTTGTCGACGTCTGTGACGGTGCCGCTCGGCGCCAGCGAGACGGCGCCCGAGCCCGGATTGGCGGGCGAGGAGTCCTCGATGAAGGCGGCGTTTGAGTCGATTCCCCCGCCGCCGCCGTTGAGGTCCACGCCGGGCGCGTCGTTGACCACCGTGATCGTGGTCGTCGCCGTGGCGGTCGCCGAATCGGCCGAGCCGTCGTTGGCCTTGAAGGTGACCGCGCGCGAGGTCGCGTCGGGGTCCTGGTCGGTGTTGTTGTACTTGACGGTGCGCAGGACCTGCTGGTAGCGGGCGAGCGTGTCGGAGCCGTGGAGGAAGAGGACGCCGGTGCCGGGGACGTAGGCGTCGGCGATGATCGAGGTGCCGGTGACGTCGGCCGAGAGCGACTCGAGCGCGCCATCGGGTCGGTTGGTGAGCGTCACCGTCGCCGAGGCGAGGCTAGCGTTGTCTGGGTCTGAGACATCGGTCAGGCCCGCGAGCGTGATCGGGCCCCCGTCCTCGGTGAAGGCGGCGGTGGTGTTGATCCCGCCCGTGGCGGTGCCGTTGAGGTCGACGACCGGCGGGTCGTTGGTCGGCGTCACCGAGACCGTGGACGTCCGGACGACCGAGTCGGCCTGACCGTCGTTGACCTTGAAGGTCACGGCGCGGGCGGTCGTGCCCGGCGTATCGGAGCTGTTGTCGTATTTGACCGTTGCGAGCACGGTCGCGTACTGGGCCGGCGTCGCTGAGCCGGTCAGGGCGAGGATGCCCGTGGCGGAGTTGTAGGAGCCGCCGACGATCGTGATCCCGCTGCTCAGGGTCACCGACAGCGACTCCGCGGTGTTGTCCTGGAGGTTGGTGATCTTGATCTCGGCGGACTCGGTGTTGTCGCCGACGTCGGCGTCGGTGACCGTGGGGTTAGGCGCCAGGCTGACCGGTCCGCCGCCCTCAACGAATGCCGCCGAGGAGTCGTTGCTCGCGCCATTGACGGAGTCGAGGTCGACGACCGGGGCGGCGTTGATCGGGACGACGTGGACGACGGCGTCGCGGCTGATCGAGTTGTTGTCGCCGTCGTTGGCGACCACGGTGATCGTGCGGTCGGCGGGGTTGGGCGGGTTCTTGGTGTTGTCGTAGCGGATCGACTGCAGGACCGACTCGTAGTCGGCCTTGGTGGCGGAACCGGTGAAGGCGAGCGTGCCGGTGGCCGCGACGTAGGAGCCCGAGATCGGGGCGGGGAGCGCCAGCATCGCCGAAAGCGACTCGAAGGAATCGCCGTCGGGGCGGACGGGCAGCGTCACGGTCATCGACTCGATGTTGGCGTCGTCTGGGTCGGTGATCTGGGCGGCGGGGGCGATCAGCACGCCGGTGCCGGTGTGGGGGTTTGACTCGTTGAAGGTCGCGGTCGAGTCGTTGCCGCCCCCACCACCGTTGAGATCGACGTCGGGGGCATCGTTGACCGCGTTGACCGCGATCGCGACCGAGTCGGTGTCCGACTGGGCGCCGCCGGCACCGCTGTTGCCCTGGTCGTTGGTGACGATCTGCAAGGTGGCCGGGCCGTTGTAGTCGGCGGGGGTCGGGGCGAAGGTGAGCCCGTTGAGGGCGCTGTTGAGATTCGCCTGGGTGCCGGTGAAGGTCATCGTCGGGTCGGCGGTGCCGTCGCCGACTGAGAACGCGAGCCCGGCGGTGCCGGAGAGCGTCACCAGGCCGTGGGTGGCGTTGAGCGTGACCTGGAGGCTGCCCGGGGCGGCGTCGACGTCTGAGACCGAGATCGCGTTGCCGCCCGACAAGACGAGGTTGGTGTCCTCGTTGGTCGACTGGGCACCGGGGACGGTGTTGACCGGCGCGTCGTTTTGGCAGTTGACCGTGACGGCAACGTTGGTGTTGGAGCCGCCGTTGAGCGTGTAGGAGAAGTCGTCGGTGGGCGGGCCGTCGTTGCAGTAGTTGGCGTTCGGCTGATAGGTCAGGTCGGAGCCGTTGTTGACGACGGTGCCGTGCGGTGGCTGGGTGACCCCGGTGATCGTGTTCGGGCTGGCGTCGACATCGGTGTCGTTGGCGATCACGTCGATCGTCGTCGCAGCGGCGTCCTCGTTGACCGTCTTTGAGTCCGGGACCGCGACCGGAGCGTCGTTGACCGCGTTGACCGCGATCGCGACCGAGTCTGTGTCTGACTGGGCGCCGCCGGCGCCGGTGTTGCCCTGGTCGTCGGTGACGATCTGCAGGGTGGCCGGACCGTTGTAGTTGGTCGGGGTCGGGGCGAAGGTGAGCCCGTTGAGGGCGCTGTTGAGGTTGGCGAGCGTGCCGGTGAAGGTCATCGTCGGGTCGGCGGTTCCGTCGCCGACTGAGAACGCGAGCCCGGAGGTGCCGGAGAGCGTCACCGCGCCGTGCGTGGCGGTGAGCGTGACCTGGAGGCTGCCCGGGGCGGCGTCGACGTCTGAGACCGAGATCGCGTTGCCGCCCGACAAGACCAAGTTGGTGTCCTCGTTGGTCGACTGAGCTCCGGGGACGGTGTTGACCGGCGCGTCGTTTTGGCAGTTGACGGTGACCGTGACCGTCGCCGTCGAGGCGCCGTTGTTGAGGGTGTAGTCGAAGGGATCGGTGGGCGCCGAGCAGAAGTTCGAGTTCGGCGTGTAGGTGAGGTCGGCGCCGCCATTGGTGATCGCGACCGTGCCGTGGGCGGGCTGGGTGACCGATTGGACCAAGCTGCCGCCGTCGACGTCGGTGTCGTTTGCGAGCACGTTGATCGTGTTGGCCCCGGAGTCCTCGTTGACCGCCGGCGAGTCGGGGTTGGCGGTGCCCGGGTCGTCGACCGCGTTGACGGTGATCGCGATCGTGTCGGAGTCGGTCTTGGTCCCGCCCGAGCCCGTGTTGCCGAGGTCTGAGGTGTCGACCGCGATCGAGGCCGCGCCGTTGTAGTTGGCGGCGGGCGAGTAGGTGACGCTGGCCAGCGCGGCGTTGATCGCGGCCTGGGTGGCGGTGGCCGTCACCGTCGACGTGCCGTTGCCGGCAAACGCACCACCCGCGGTCAGCGTTCCGTGGGTTGCCGTCAGGGTGACCTGGAGGTTGCCCGGTGAAGCGTCTGAGTCAGAGACCGAGATCGCGTTGCCCCCGGTCAGCACCAGGTTGGTGTCCTCGTTGGTCGACTGGGCGGCGGGCACCGAGTTGACGGGGGCGTCGTTGATGCAGCTGACGGTGACCGTCACCGTCGCCGTCGAGCCGCCGGGGACGGTGTAGGTGAAGGTGTCTGGGGGCGGCGAGCAGAAGTTCGAGTTCGGCGTGTAGCTGACGCCCGTCCCGCCGCCGGTGATCGCGGCGCTGCCGTGGGCGGGCTGGGTGATCGAGCTGACCTGACCGCCGTCGGGGTCGGTGTCGTTTGCGAGCACGTCGATCGGATTGGCGCCCGAATCCTCGCCGACCGTTGCCGAGTCGCCGGCCGTGACGCCCGGGTCGTCGACGCAGGTGACGTTGACGGTGACGGTCGTGGAAGAGCCGCCGTTGAGGGTGTAGGTGAAGCTGTCGATCCCGCAGAAGTTCGGGTCGGGCGCATAGGTGAGGCCGCTGCCGCCGCCGGTGATCGCGACGGTGCCGTGGGCGCCGTTTGTCTTCGAGTCGACCGTCTTCGGTCCGCCGTCTGGGTCGGTGTCGTTTGCGAGCACGTCGATCTGAGTCGCCGGGTCGTCCTCGGTCAGCGTCTTTTGGTCGGCGAGGGCGACCGGCGGGTCGTCGATCCCGGTGATCGTGATCGTCGCGGTCGCGGTGTCGGTGCCGCCGTTTCCGTCCTTGACGACGTAGTTGAAGCTGTCCGTGGCGGTGGCCCCGGCGCCGAGCGACTCGAAGTGGCCGTTGGGGTCGTAGTTGACCGCTGAGCCTGAGCCGGTGATCGTCACCGTCCCCTGGGTCGAGCCCGTGCCGAGCGACTGGACCTTGAGCGTGTCGCCATCGGCGTCGGTGTCGTTGGCGAGCACGTCGACCGACTTGGCGGTCGCCTCGTCGGTCGTGTCGGTGTCGTCGTTGGCCTTCGGATCGTGGTTCTGGGGCTCGCCACCGCCGCCACCACCGCCGCCGTTACCGTTATCGCCACCGCCGCCGCCCTGTGTTGGCGTCTCGCAGGCGCGGGTGCGGTTGTGGCCGGAGCCGCCGTCGCAGTTGTCGGTGCCCGGGCCGCCGCCGAGCTGGTCGTCGCCGGCGTCGCCGGTTAGCGTGTCGTCGCCTCGGCGACCCCGCAGGCGGTCGGGTCCGCTGCCGCCCGAGAGGGTGTCGTTGTCGCGACCTCCGTTCAGCTGGTCGGCGGCGCCCTGTCCCGAGATCCGGTCGTCGCCGCCGCCGCCGCAGATCGAGTCACCCGCTCCGGCGCCGGTGATCGTGTCGTCGCCGCCGAGGCCGAGGATCACGTCCGCATCGCCGGTGCCGGAGAGGTGGTCGTCGCCGGCGGTGCCGGAGATCGTCGGCGCCTGGCCGAAGCAGGTGAAACCGAGCTCACGCTCGGGGGTCGGACCGCCGATCGCGGCGATCGCCGTGCCGGCGATGGCGGCCGCGATCGCCACGGCGATCAGCCCCGTTAGGGCGCGGTTGAAGCGAAAAATTGAGCGGTTGAACATCTCTGAGCGGCGCGTCCCTGCGGCCCCCAAGCGGCCCCCACCGCTCGCGCACACGCCAGGGTACTCCCCGACGAAGTCCGGGACTAGGGGTTTTTCCGCAGAAACGAGCCGTCCGTCGCGCCGCCTTTCGCGGCCGCGACCGAGACCCGCCGACCGCGACCGCACCCAACCACGAACGAAATTGGTAGCAAATTGGTAGCAAGACGGCCGCGAGCGACCCAGCCCCGCCAACGCGAAAGGCCCGCCTGAGCGGGCCTTTCGTCGAATAGCGGGGGTGGGATTTGAACCCACGACCTCCGGGTTATGAGCCCGGCGAGCTACCTGACTGCTCCACCCCGCGGCGTAGGACCCAAGTTAGCAGCAGGAGGCGGGAAAATCACCGGGCGCCCGGGGCCTGAAAGTTGCCTTGAGGAGGGTCAGCATCCACCAGACCCAGACGCTCACCGTGAGCTGGTAGTGGCCCCGTCTAGCTACAGTCGGCCTGTGTCCCAAATCGACAGCTCGCCCAGGCGCGTGCGCAACGTGCGCATCCTCGCCGCCGGCGGGACGATCTCGATGACCGAGCTCTCTGGCGGGGGCGGCGGCAGCGCCACGCCCGACCTCGACGGAGCCGCCCTTCTGGCCGGCCTCCCCACGCTGAACGGCGGTGGGGTCGAGGCCTCGACGATCAGCAACCTGCCCAGCGCTCACCTCAGCCTCGACGACCAGCTGCGGATCTGCCGGGCGGCACGCGACTTCGCCCGCCGCGGCGTCGGCGTCGTCGTCACCCACGGCACCGACACGATGGAGGAGACGGCGATGCTCTGCGACGTCCTCCACGACGCCGAGGCGCCGATCGTCTTCACCGGCGCGATCCGGCCCGCCTCCGCCCCCGGCGCGGACGGCCCCGCCAACACGCTCGACGCGGTCTCGGTCGCCGCCAGCGAGGCGGCCGCCGGGATGGGCGTCCTGCTCTGCTTCGGCGGCGAGATCCACCACGCCCGCTGCGTGCGCAAGACCGACACCACCTCGCTGGTCGCCTTCTCCTCGCCGCAGACCGGGCCGCTCGGCCGCGTCTCGGAGGGCCACCCGACGATCTGGTCGCGGATGCCGCGCAACCCTCCCCTCGACCCGCCGCACCTCGACCGCCGCGTGCTGATCGTGCCGACGGCGTCGGGCGACGACGGCGCCCTCGCCCGGGCGGCGCTGTCGACCGAGCCCGACGGCGTCGTGATCGGCACCCTCGGTGCCGGCCACATGAACCCGGACCTGCTCGAGCTCTGGCAGGACGCCGCCGAGCGGATCCCGGTGGTCGCCTACTGCCGCTCCGAGCGCGGCGTGATCCTCAACGCCACCTATGGCTACCGCGGCTCCGAGCAGGATCTGCGGGCGACCGGGATCATCCCGGCCGGCTTCCTCTCGCCGCAGGCGGCCCGGATGAAGCTGCTCGCCTGCCTCGCCTCCGGCCTCTCGACCGACGAGATCCGCTGGGCGTTCCGCCAGGACGACGGCTGACCTTCACGGGCCGGCGGCCCGGGTGAGGACGTGCTCGCACCCGCGCAGCCGATCGGATGCGTCGGCGCGCACCGTGTCCGGGCCGGGCCCGCAGCGGACGGTTTCCGCGCGCCCGTTGCGCGCCTCGACGCGATCGGCGCCGGGGCCCGCGTCATAGGCGTTGCGCCCCGAGCCGCCATCGAGCCGGTCGTCGCCGCTGCCGCTGGTCAGGCGGTCGTAGCCGGAGTCTCCCAGCAGGCGATCGGACCCCGCGCCGCCGACCAGGCAGTCGTCGCCCTCTCGTCCGCGGGCCTGATCGTCGCCACCCAGCCCGAGGACCAGGTCATCGCCGGGGGTGGCGTCGAGGACGTCGGGGCCCGCGGTCCCGCGGAGCTCGACCGCGCAGCCACCGGGGCGGAGCGGATCGCCGGGATCAGCGCCGCCGGAGGCGCCGCCTCCGGTGCCGCCGCCCGTGCCGCCGCCGCCGTTGCCACCGCCGTTGCCGTTGCCGTTTCCACCACCGCCGGTGCCGTTGCCGTTGCCGCCTCCCGAACCGCCGCCGCCACCGTGGCCCACGGTCACGGCGCCCTCGCCGATCACAGCGTCCGGGGACGGGTAGCAGCTGAGCGTCACGGTCACGGTGAAAGTCTCCGAATCGAGCCCGGGCGCGACGTGCAGGGCGACGCTCTGCGTCCTCGCGTCGCTGGTCACACCCGACTCGGCCGTCGACCGGTAGCTCGCGTGGCTGCCGTCCTGGTGGTAGGCGTTGATCATCAGGTACCAGTAGTGGCCGGCGCCACCGCTCGGGTTGGGACAGGAGGCCTGCCAGTCGACGCGTGCGCTGCCGGTCCCCGTGGACGAATCCGCCCCCGGGGTGATCGTTGCGGTGCCCCCCGGTTCATCGGTGGCTCCGCCGGCCGGCACCGGCGCCGCCACCGCGACGAGGAGCAGGGTCCAGATCGCCACCGTGCGCATGCTTGCGAGCGTAGGACGCGGCGGGCCTGCGCGCAAGCGTTCAGGCGTCGCCTCCGAACGTGTGAGAGGCTGGCGGCGATGAAGATCCACCACCTCAACTGCGGAACCCTCTGTCCCTACGGCGGCAAGATCGTCTCCGGCGAGGGCGGACTGACCGGTGCCCACATGGTCTGCCACTGCCTGCTGATCGAGGCCGGCGACTCGCTCGTCCTGATCGACACCGGCTTCGGCGCCGACGACGCCGCCCATCCCTACCGCCGCCTCGGGGTCCCGTTCACGGCGGCCTTCCGCCCCCAAGCCGACGTCGCCGAGACCGCCGCCGAGCGGATCCGCGCCCTCGGTCTGGACCCCGCCGACGTTCGCCGGATCGCCTGCACGCACCTCGACCTCGACCACGCCGGCGGGCTGCCCGACTTTCCCGACGCCGAGGTCCACGTCTTCGCGCCGGAGAAGGACGCGGCGCTTTCACCGAGCCTGCGCGAGCGCGCCCGCTATCCGCAGGCCCATTTCGAGCACGGGCCGAAATGGGTCACCCACGAGGCCGACGGCGACTCCTGGCTGGGCTTCGAGAGCATCCGCATCCTCCCTGGCGACGGCCCCGAGATCCTGATGATCCCGCTGGTCGGCCACTCCCGCGGCCACACCGGGATCGCCGTCCGCGACGGCGACGGCTGGCTGTTGCACTGCGGTGACGCCTACTTCCACCGCGCCCAGATGGAGGAGGAGCCGAGCTGCCCGCCGGGGCTGCGGGCCTTCCAGAGCATGATGGCGGCCGATCGCGGTGCGCGGCTGAAGAACGAGCAGCGCCTCAACCGGCTCGCCCGCGAGCACGGCGGCGACGTGCGGCTGTTCTGCGCCCACGACCCGGTCGAGCTGGAGGCGGTCGCGTGAGCAAGGGCGCCGTGGTCGTCACGGGCGCCTCGACCGGGATCGGGCGGGCGGCGGCGCTGATGCTCGACCGTGAGGGCTTCAGCGTCTTCGCCGGCGTGCGCAAGCCCGAGGACGGCGAGCCGCTGCGCGCCGAGGGCTCGGAGCGCCTGGAGACCGTGATCTGTGACGTCACCGACGCCGCCACGATCGCCGCCACGGCCGAACGCGTCCGCGAGGCGACCGGCGGCAAGCTCGCCGGGCTCGTCAACAACGCCGGGATCACCGTCCAGGGGCCGGTCGAGGCGCTGCCGCTCGACGACTACCGCCACCAGCTCGAGGTCAACGTGGTCGGGCAGATCGCCGTCACGCAGGCGCTGCTGGCGATGATCCGCGAGGCGCGCGGGCGGGTCGTCTTCATCTCCTCGATCGGCGGCCGGGGCGGCCTCCCCTACCTCTCGCCCTACAACGCCTCCAAGGCGGCGATCGGCGCGGTCGCCGACTCACTGCGCCAGGAGATGAAGCAGTTCGGGGTCGAGGTCTCCTACGTCGAGCCGGGCGCGATCGCGACCGAGATCTGGGCGAAGGGGATCGATGGGGCGCCGGCGCTGCGCGAGGCGATGGGCCCGGAGATGAACGACCTCTACGGCCCGAAGCTCGACCGCCTTTCGGCGCTGGCCGAGAAGACGGGCGCCTCCGGCCTGCCGCCGGACGCCGTCGCCAAGGTGATCCTGCACGCGCTCACCGCCTCGCGGCCCAAGGCCCGCTACGTGGTCGGCGGCGAGGCGAAGGTCACGGCGGCGCTTCGCACCTACCTCCCCAAGCGCGTCTTCGACCGCCTGGTCGAGCGCCGGATCGAGAGCGCCTGACTAGCGTCCGGGGGCGCGTGCCGTGACGATCCAGGTGGAAGACGGGGCGAGCACGCCGTCCGGCGTCAGGTAGTCGGCCAGCACCCCGCCGATCGCGTCCTGCAACTGCGGGCGGATCTTCTCGGCGTCGCCTCCGGAGAGCCGGATGATCTCGCCCGCGGGGCCGAGCGACATCATCAGGTCGACCGCGCGGCCGAGGTCGCGGCCGATGCTGACGACGATGTCGCACCGCCGCAGGCCGATCTCCTCGAACCCCGCGTTGAGGAGGATGTCGGAGACGGTGTCGGCCCCGGCCATCGAGAACGGCCCGGGCCCGCAGGTCGGCTGCTCGGAGTCCTCGGGTTCGTCCAGGAAGCGTTCGACCGCCAGCTCGGCTCGGTGCATCCACTCGTTGTCGAGCTTGCGCCGCCAGACGACGATGCACAGGCGCCCGCCCGGCACCAGGCCGTTGCGCACGTTGCGCAGCGCAGCCACCGGATTGGCGAAGAACATCGTCCCAAAGCGCGAGAAGGCGTAGTCGTAGGTGGCCGGGAAGGTGGCGGTCTGCACGTCGCAGGCCTCGAAGCTGACGTTCTCCACCCCGGCCTCGGCCGACTCCGTCCTCGCGATCTCGATGAAGCGCTCGGCGACGTCGACGCCGTGCGCCGAGCCGTCGGCGCCCACCATCCGGGCGATCTCCTGGGTCGTGTCCCCGTAGCCGCAGCCGATGTCGAGCACCCGCTCGCCGGCGGTCGGCGGGTTGAGGCGCAGCGCCTCGGCCCCGTGGGCGCCGAGGCTGCCGATGATGATCTCGCGGAACTCGCCGAAGCGGTCGAAGAGGACACCGTTCCAGGCCTCGTGCGCCTCCTCGTTATCGGCTGCGATCGCGCCCGGCGCGCTCACCCCTTGGTTCACACGAACAGGATACGCCCGCGCGGCTAGCCGGCGCTCAGATTCAGCGGGCCTTCGACGTGCGGCTCGAGCACCTGCTCGAAGCTCTTGACCTTCTGCTTGTACTCAGCCGGACAGGTGGCCAGCCGGGCGGCCGGCAGAGCGTTGAGCGACTGCACCTCGGCGAAGGCCGTCTTCGACGAGCCGGCGAGCTCGCAGAGCATCTCGAAGGAGCGCTGGAGGTCGAGCGAGTGCACGTCGGCGTAGTCGGTGACCTGGGGGACCGCCTGGCGCTGCGAGAGCGCGGCCCAGAACTGCGCCGCGTCGGCGACGTACTGGTCGCCGCCGTCCGCCTTGATCAGGATCAGGGTGGCGAGGTCGTCGGCGGCGTCCTCCTCGCGCCCCAGCACGGGGAGCTTGAAGTCGTGGATCAGGGCGTGGGTGAACTCGTGGGCGAGGATGAACGAGTCGACCGCGCCCACGGCCGAGCCCACCTGCTTCGGGGTCCAGTCGGGGTGCAGCTGGGTGATCGTGTTGTAGACGAGGGTCACGAACCCGTACTGGTAGGTGATCGAGTTGTCCTTCGGGTTGAAGAAGGGACCGCCACCGAAGCCGTTCACGCCCCTGACGAGCAACGGCTTCGGGAGCTGGAAGGCGTTCGAGAAGCTCGTCATCAAGAACGGCACGCGGTTCGCCTTCAGCAGCGTGGCGCCAAGCTGGTTGTCCTGGCCGCCGGTCGGCTGCTCGAAGCTGACGTCGACCCCGGCCCCGGTCGGGCCACCCTCGCCAGTCGCGCCGGCGACGCCGCTGGCACCCGTAGCGGTGGTCGACGCGGTCGAGGAGTCGCTGCCGCCGCCGCAGCCGGCGACCAGCAGCGCCAGGACGGCGGCGAGGGCGAGGGCTGGCGCGAGTCGGCGGCTCATGGGCGGCGATCCTACCTAGGATGCGAGGCGGGTTGAGAGTCGCCGTCGTCGACATGGGCACGAACTCGACGCGGCTGCTGGTCGCGGACATCAGCGACGGCCGGGTGCGCGAGCTCGAGCGGCGCTCGACCGTGACCCGCCTCGGCCGCGGCGTCGACACCTCGGCGCAGCTCTCCGCCGAGGCGATCGAGGACGTCTGCGACGCGGTCGGCTCCTACATCGAGATCTACGAGGAGCTCGGTGCCGAGAAGGTCCGGGCGATCGCGACCAGCGCCGTCCGCGACGCCCGCAACGGCGCCATGTTCCAGGCCGAGCTGCGCGAGCGCTTCGCCCTCGACGCCGAGATCCTCGACGGCGCGGAGGAGGCGAGGCTGACCTACGTCGGCGCCTACGCCGAGCGCCCGCCGGCGGAGAAGGCGATGGTCGTCGACATCGGCGGCGGCTCGACCGAGCTGGTGATCGGCGACGGGCCCGAGGTCGGCTTCTACGCCTCGTTACAGGCCGGGACGGTGCGCCACACCGAGCGCCACATCCTTCACGACCCGCCCGAGGCGTCCGAGCTCGAGGATCTCGCCGGCGACGTCCAGCACCTGATCGACGAGGCGCTCCTGGGCCAGGCGCTGGCGCAGGCGAACTTCGGGATCGGGGTTGCCGGCACGCCGACCTCGCTGGCGGCGATCGATCAGGCCCTCGACCCCTACGACCCCGAGCTGGTCCACGGCTACCGGCTCTCGCTCGAGTCGATCCAGCGGATGCTCTCGCAGCTCGCCGCAAAGCCGCTCGCGGAGCGGGTTCAGGTCCCCGGGCTGCACGAGGGGCGGGCGCCGACGATCGTCGCCGGCGTGATCATCCTGATCCAGGTGATGCGGGCCTTCGGCCTGACCGAGATCGAGGCGTCCGAGCACGACATCCTCTGGGGAGCCGCGCTGGAAGCGGTCGGGTAGCGCTCAGCAGACGCCGACGGAGTAGCCGCGCAGGGCGGCGAGGTCGCAGAAGGCGGGCTTCGGCGTCAGGTTCTTGTTCAGCATCCCGAAGCCGGCCTCACGGCCTCCGAGCGCCGGGTTCTCGACGAAGCGGTGGACGATCGCCAGCTGGATGCCGCGGATGTGGCGGAACATGTCGAGCAGCTCGGTGATCGCCTGTCCGGCGGCCTCGGGGCTGAACGCCGTGTCGCCGGCTGTGGAGACGCCGAACTCGGTCGCCCACAGCGGCCGGGAGGAGTCGTTGTAGCGGTCCATGACGTTCTCGATCTTGCCCAGGTAGACGCGCACGTCGGTTAGGTAGTCCTCGCCGGGGCCGACACCGGGGTAGGGGTGGATGCCGATCGCGTCGGCCTTCTGGGCGGCGCCGCGCTCGTACATGTCGATCAGGAAGTCGCGGAAGCCGATCGCGCCACTGGTATCGCCGTCGGAGTGCGGCGAAAGGCCGCCGCTGACCACGGTCATCCCGGGGACCTGGTCGTGGAGGGCGTCGGCGACCGTCTTCAGCATCTCCGAGTAGGCGGCGGGGTCGGGAGGACCGCCCCAGTACTTCGGGTAGTTGGGCTCGTTCCAGACCTCGAAGCCGGCCGACTGCGGGTAGCGCTTCGCGGCGGTGACCGCGAACTGCGCCATCTCGTCGTAGTAGGCCGGCGAGGGATGGAGCTGGTCATCGCCGGAGGCGCAGCCGGCCGGGTCCGCCTGCGCGAAGCAGGGCGTGCCGATCAGCACCCACAGCGGCTTGATGCCGCGATCGAGCAGGCGCTGGTACAGGACGTCGGAGCCGTACCAGTTGGACGCCCCCTTGGTCGGCTCGACGCCGCCCCAGGGCAGGCTGGTGCGGGCGACGTCGGCGCCCGAGTCGTCGAGCAGGTCGAGCGCCGTCACCGATTGGAAGATCCAGTCGTCGTTGAAGCCGAAGGTCGGCGGCGGGTTCGGGGTGGAGAGCAGAGGCGCCATCGGCTGGCGGGTGTTCTCGCACTTGTCGACGACCCAGGTCTTGCTCTTGCGCTTGTAGACAGCCTTGCCGGCGCAGGCGTAGTCGATGTCGCCGTCGGCATAGGTGCCCTGGGCGCGCCAGAGGCAGATCCAGGTCGAGTAGTTGAGCTTGCCGTGGCGCTTCTGCGGGCCGCACTTGCTGATCTTCAGCACGTCGATCCCGTCGCGCTCCTCGACCACCTTCTCGGCGGTCGCGATCAGCTTCGCGCGGTTGACCCCGTGCTCGGTGTCGCCGGCCTGGCTGGCGCCCGCCGTGGGCACGGCGACGAGGCTCGCCGCGAGCGAGGCGAGAACCACGGCTGTCGAACGCACGGTGCGCATGGCTGTCCTATCGGCGTTGTCCACCATTCGCTCAACCCCTCTGGACCGCCGGGATCACGGTACGCTGGGCGCGGTGGCTACGGAAACCGTCCACTACCGCACCTGTCCGTTCTGCGAGGCGACCTGTGGCCTCGAGGTGACGATGCGCGGCGACGAGGTGGCCTCGGTCCGCGGCGACGCGGATGACGTCTTCAGCCACGGCTTCCTCTGCCCCAAGTCCCAGGGCCTCAAGCAGCTGCACGAGGATCCGGATCGCGTCACGGCACCCCTTGTGCGCCGCGACGGCGAGCTCGTCGAGGTGAGCTGGGACGAAGCCTTCGCCGCCGTCGACGAGGGGCTCGGCCGCGTCCTCGCCGAGGGCGGGCGCGACGCGGTCGCCGTCTACCTCGGCAACCCGAGCGCCCACAGCATCGCGGCCCTCTACGGCCCGGCGTTCCTGAAGGCGCTCGGCTCCAAGAACATCCACTCCGCAAGCTCCGTCGACCAGCTGCCCAAGCACCTCTCCGCCGGGCTCATGTTCGGCGGCGCGCTCAGCATCCCGGTTCCCGACGTCGATCGGACCGACCACCTGCTGATCCTCGGGGCCAACCCCCTGGTCTCGAACGGGTCGCTGCTCACCGCGCCCGACATGCGCGGCCGGATCCGGGCGATCCGCGAGCGCGACGGCAAGGTCGTCGTCATCGACCCGCGCCTCAGCCGCACCGCCCGCGAGGCGTCCGAGCACCACTTCATCCGCCCCGGCACCGACGCCCACCTGCTGTTCGCGATCGCCAACGTGCTGATCGCCGAGAGCCTCGCCGACCCCGGCGAGCTCGCCGAGCACGCAAACGGCGCCGAGCTGCTGGAGGGCCTCGCGGAGCCGTTCACGCCAGACGCTGTCGCCCCCGTCTGCGGGATCGATGCAGACGAGATCCGCCGCCTGGCGCGCGAGCTCGCCGCCGCCGAGAGGGCAGCCGTCTACGCCCGGATCGGGACGACGACCCAGCGCTTCGGCAGCCTCGCGAGCTGGCTCGTGGACGTCCTCAACTACCTGACCGGAAACCTCGACCGCGAGGGCGGGGCGATGTTCCCGCTCGCCGCCGTCGGACAGCGAAACTCAGCCGGCTCGGGCCCGACCGGCAGGGGGATGAGCGTCGGCCGCTGGGCGAGCCGGGTGAGCGGCAGGCCCGAGGTGATCGGCGAGCTGCCGGTCGTCGCGCTCGCCGAGGAGATCACCACCCCCGGGGAGGGCCAGGTCCGCGCCCTGGTCACAATCGCCGGCAACCCGCTGGTCTCGACCCCGGACGCGGCGGCGCTCGAGGCGGCCGTCGAGACGCTCGACTTCATGGTCTGCGTCGACATCTACGTCAACGAGACCACCCGCCACGCCGACGTGGTCCTCCCCGCCCCCGAGCCGCTGGCGAAGCCGCACTACGACTTCGCGCTCTACCAGCTGGCGGTGCGCAGCGTCGCCAACTACTCGCCGGCGGTAATCGACCCGCCCGAGGGCGCGCCCCACGAGTGGGAGATCCTCCTGCGCCTCGCCGCGATCGCCGCCGGACAGGGCCCGGACGCCGATCTCGAGGCCTGGGACGACCTCGTCGTGCAGACGCTGATCGGCCGCGAGGTCGCGCTGCCCGGCTCGCCGATCCAGGGCCGCGAGGCGGCCGAGATCGCGGCGGCGCTCGGCGACCGCCGCGGCCCCGAGCGGGTGCTCGACTTCCTGCTCCGGGTCGGTCCCTTCGGCGAGGGCTTCGGCGCCGACCCCGACGGCCTCACGCTCGAGAAGCTGGAGGCGAGCCCGCACGGGATCGACCTCGGCCCGATGGTCCCCCGCCTGCCCAACGTGCTGCGCACGCCCTCCGGGAAGATCGAGCTGGCGCCACCAGAGATCGTCACCGACATACCGCGCCTGGAACAAGAGCTGGGCGGCCACATCAACGGCCAGATGGTGCTGATCGGCCGCCGCCAGCTGCGCTCCAACAACTCCTGGATGCACAACCTCCCCGCCCTGGTCAAGGGCAAGGACCGCTGCACGATCCAGGTCCACCCCGACGACGCGGAGCGGCTCGGGCTCGCCGACGGCGGCAGCGCCCGGGTCACCTCGACCTCGGGCGAGCTCGTCGTCCCGGTCGAGGTCACCGACGAGATCATGCCCGGCGTGGTCTCGATCCCGCACGGCTGGGGCCACGACGCCCCGGGCAACCGGATGGCCGTCGCCGCCGAGCACGCCGGGGTCAACTCGAACCTGCTCGCCCCGGTCGAAGTCGACGTCCCGTCCCAGAACGCGGTTCTGAACGGCATCCCGGTCGAGGTCACGGCGGCCGACCGCGAGCCCGCGGTCGCCTAGTCCGAGTCCGTGAGTCCGGCGTTCTCGAGCGCCAGGCGCTGCTCGTTGAAGTAGTCGATCCGGACGACGGCCCCGTCGCGGAACGTCCAGACCATGCCGTCATCCCGCTCGACAGGAACCCCGCTGCCGGCGCCGACCGCGGAGATCTGGAACAGAGCCACGACTCGGTCGCCGGCGTCGATCAGACGCGTGACGTCCATCGAGAAGCTGTCCCAGCTCTCGCCAAAATCGGCCAGCCACTCGAACACGCCCTCGGGGCCGCGGTACGGGTTGCGAGCGTCCGGGATGTCGTGGTCGAAGACCTCGACCGCCGGGTCGATTCCGTCCATGTAGGGCTGGCCGGTGCGACCGAAGTGCTCGAGCGCACGGGTGACCCAGTCGACGTTTACCTGCGACATCTCGTCAGAGCTCCAGCTCGTACTCGATCAGGGTCTCCGCGACGCCCCCGACCCGGTCGTAGACGGTGTGGGCGCGCTTGTTGTCCGGCATCGTGAACCAGCTGATCTGCGGCGCCCCGTGGCGGCGGGCGACGTCGGCGACCGCCTCGATCAGGGCGTCGGCGTGGCCTGCCCCGCGGGCCGACTCGGCGACGAACAGGTCGTCCATGACCACCGTGCGGGCGCCGTTGAGGCTCGACCACTTCCACTGGTTGAGCGCGAAGCCGACCACCTCGCCGTCATCGCCGGTCGCCACCAGCATGAACGCCCGGTCCTCGGGCGCCGCGATCACGTCCCGGGCCATCGCGTCGAGCCCCGCGTCGGTCGGGTCGGACTCGTAGAAGTCGGTGTAGGCGCGGATCAGCGGCGCCAGCGCCTCGAGGTCGGCCTCGGTGGCCTCGCGCACCGCCACGGTTCAGCCGCGGTGGTCCTCGGTCCGCTTGCCCGAGAGGAAGTCCCAGGCGCGCTTCAGCTTCCCCTCCAGCTCGTCGTCCCACTCGCGCTCGACGAAGTCCTCGCCGGTCACCTCGATCGCCGCGGCGCTCTTGCCGGGCTCGGGAAGCCCCTCGGCGGCGGCCGCATCCACGGTCAGCACGACGCCGCGCTCGTAGATCTCATCGACCTGCGTCGCGTCGGCGAACCGGTGGCCGCCCGGGAGCACGCTGGTGTCGATCACGAGCCCGTCGAAGATGTCGATGTCCTGGTCGCAGAGCACGTGCTCGACCTGACCCAGCTTCTCCCCGTCGCTGGAGTAGATCGCCGCGCCCTCCGCGAGGACACGGTACGAGCTCGGGTTGCCCAAATCCTCCATCGCGAGGGAGACTAGATGGACGAGAAGATCCGGTGCAGCCTGCGCAGGTCCGACTCGGACAGGGCGGCGATCTCGTCCGGGGGCAGTGCCCGCCTGCGGGCCAGCTCCTCGGCGAGCTTGCGACCGGGGCCGGTGAGCGCGACCAGCTTCACCCGCCGGTCGCCGGCGGCGGCGAGGCGCTCGACCAGGCCGCGTTCGGTCAGGCGGTCGACGATCCCGGTGATGTTGGAGTTGTCGCAGTGCATCTGCTGCGCCAGCTCCCCCATCGGCCGCGGTGCGTCGAGCAGCAGCCCGAGTGCCATCTGCTGCGGCGGCATCAGATCGAACTCGCGCCACAGCTCCAGCATCCGAGGTCGCGCCTTGGCGAAGAAGAAGTCGAGCATCACGGTCCAGGCCTCGGAGGCGAGCTTTGGGTCGGACTTCACGGGGACGGCCATCGCGAAGGATGATATCTTCAATAGTCGATGACATCAACTAATGCGGACAACGGGATCGAGGTCGAGGGCCTCGTCAAGCAGTTCAAGAAGGGGCCGCTGGCGGTCGACGGGATCGACCTGACCGTCGCGCCCGGCGAGATCTACGGCTTCCTGGGGCCCAACGGCGCCGGCAAGTCGACGACCGTCCACATGCTGACCACCCTGCTGCCCCCCACCGCGGGCACCGCCCGGGTCGCCGGCCACGACATCGTCAACGAGGGGCCGGAGGTGCGCGACGTTATCGGCGTCGCCCTCCAGGAGGCGGCGCTCGACCAGTTCCTGACCGCCCGCGAGCACATGCGCCTGCAGGCCGGGATGCACGGGATGCCGAAGTCCGAGGCGATCGCGCGCGGCGACGAGCTGATCGCGCGGGTCGGCCTGTCCGACGCCGCGGATCGCAAGGTCGGCGGCTACTCCGGCGGCATGCGGCGGCGCCTCGACCTGGCGCTCGCCCTGGTCCACCAACCGCGGATCCTCTTCCTCGACGAGCCGACGACCGGACTCGACGTGCAGAGCCGAACGGCCCTCTGGGACGAGGTCCAGCGGCTGGCGAGCTCGCATGGGGTCACCGTCTTCCTCACCACCCAGTACCTGGAGGAGGCCGACGCACTCGCCGACCGGGTCGGAATCATCGACAACGGCAAGCTCGTGGCCGAGGGCACGCCCGACGAGCTGAAGGCCGAGATCGGCCGCCCGACCGTCGAGGCGGCCCCGGCCGACGAGGCCGCCCGCGACCGGATGCAGCAGGTGCTCGCCCGCTTCGGGCCCGAGGCGCCGGCCGGCCCCGGCGGCGTCGCGGTCCGCCTCGACGAGGGCACCGGCGAGCTCGCCGGCGTGGTCCGGGCGCTCGACGCCGAGGGGATCGAGGTCGCCAACCTGGAGATCCACGCGCCGACGCTCGACGACGTCTTCCTCGCCAAGACCGGCCGCCGCCTCGAGGGCGCCGGCGACGATGAGGCCCAGCCGACCGGTGAGCAGGAAGCGGTACGGGCGTGAGCAACGGCGACGCGGTTGCGATTCCCCTGCCCGGGCGGCTGGTGGAGCGCCACGGCGGCACCCTGACCCAGGTCGGCTACCTGGCAAGGCGCTCGATGACCCGCACGATCCGCCAGCCGTTGATGTTCGTGCCCAGCCTGGTCTTCCCGCTCTTCCTGCTCGCGGTCAACTCGAGCGGCCTGTCGGCTGCGACCTCGCTGCCCGGCTTCCCGACCGACTCGTATCTGTCGTTCGCGCTCGGGCTGACCTTCATGCAGGGGGCGCTGTTCGCGACGATGGGCGCGGGCCAGTCGATCGCCGGCGACATCCAGCACGGCTTCTTCAACCGGCTGCAGCTGACGCCGCTGCGCAGCAGCGCGCTGATCGCCGGCCAGCTCGCCGGGGCGACGCTGCAGGGGCTGTTCCAGGCGGTCACCTATCTGATCGTCGCCCTCGCCTTCGGCGCCCACCTCGAGGCCGGGATCGCCGGCGTCCCGGTGCTGTTCGCGCTCTCGGCGACGGTCGGCGTCGCTTTCGGCTCGATCGGGCTCGCCATCGGGCTCAAGACCGGCAACAGCGAGGCGGTCCAGGGCGCCTTCCCGCTGCTGTTCGTCCTCCTCTTCCTCAGCTCCGGCGCCCTGCCGCGCAACCTGATCGCCAACGACTGGTTCCAGACCGTGGCGACGATCAACCCGGTCAGCTATCTGATCGAGGGCTTCCGCAGCCTGTTCGTCACCGGCTGGGACGGCGAGGCGCTGGGGCTCGCGTTCGGCGTCTCGTTCGGCGTCCTGGTGGTCGGGATGTGGGCGGCGACCGCGGCCCTCAAGGGGAGGATGGAGCGCACATGAACCCGTTCACGACCCGCTGGGCCCGCGCTGCCGGCGCGATCGCCCGCCGCTCGATCGCCGTGATGTTCAGCAAGCCGTCGCTGATCCTGCCATCGCTGATCTTCCCGCTGTTCTTCTTCGCCGCCTTCGCGGGCGGGCTGTCGGCGGTCGCGGAGGCACCGGACTTCGGCTATCCGAATTACACGACCTTCCAGTACATCTTCGTGCTCATGCAGTCGGCGGTCTTCGGCGGCGTCTTCACCGGCTTCTCGATCGCCGCCGACTTCGAGTTCGGCTTCGCCAGGCGGATGCTGCTCGCGACCCGCAACCGCTCGGCCCTGGTCGCCGGCTACGTGCTCGTCGCGTTGTTCCGGGCGCTGCTCGTCTGGACCGTCGTCACGGTTGTCGCGGTGGCGACCGGCGCCGAGATCACCGGCAGCGGCGTCGACCTGCTCGGGGTCCTGGTGATCGCTGTGATGCTCAACTTCGCAGCGACGATGTTCGCCTCCGGCCTGGCGATGCGCTTCCGCACCCTGCAGGCCGCGCCGCTGATCCAGCTCCCGGCCTTCCTGATCATCATGACCGCGCCGGTCTACGTCCCCCGCAACCTGATCCAGGGCTGGGTCTCCTCGGTCGCCGACTTCAACCCGATGACGGCGATGCTCGAGACCGGCCGCAGCCTGATCATCGGCGCCCCGGCCGAGACGCTCACCGCGCTCGCGATCGCCGCCGGCCTGATCCTGGTGATGCTCAACTGGGCCCGCACGGGCCTGCGCAGGGCCGAGGCCGCGGGCTAGCCCAACGGCAACGGGGCTGGGTAGGGGTGGCGTTTTTTGGGCTGGAGAGCGTCATTGGCGACTTATGGGTCGTATGGACCAACAACTCGCCAATCGCGGTTCTCAGGCCGATCCCGCCAAAACCCCCTCCCCTTACCTGCCCGTTGTCGTTCGGGGAAATACAGTCTCCCCATGGCCGACCCCACCGTCACGATCACCGTCGCCGACCACGCGGCGCGGATCACGCTCAACCGCCCCGAGACGCTCAACTCCTGGAACGAGCAGTTCGGGCTCGACCTGAAGGCCGCGCTCGAGCGCGCGGCAGAGGACGACGCCGTTCGGGCAGTGCTGATCACCGGCGCCGGGCGGGCGTTCTCGTCGGGCGCCGACCTCGGCGAGCAGCGCCGGGGCACCGAGGGCGAGTCGCCGGATCTCAGCGATCGCCTGCAGGCGCTCTACAACCCGATCATCCTCGGGATCCGCGAGCTCCCGAAGCCGGTGGTCGCCGCCGTCAACGGGCCCGCGGCCGGGATCGGCTGCGCGCTGGCGCTCGCCTGCGACCTGATCGTCGCCTCCGAGTCCGCCTTCTTCCTGCTCGCCTTCGTCAACATCGGCCTCATCCCCGACGGCGGCTCGACCGCCACAGTCCCGGCCCGCGCCGGCGCCGCCCGCGCCGCCGAGATGGCGATGCTCGGCGAGCGGGTCGGGGCGGCGACGGCGCTCGAGTGGGGCCTGATCAACCGCGTCGTTCCCGACGGCGAGCTCGCGGGTGCGTCGGAGCTACTGGTCGGGCATCTCGCCCAGGGCCCGACGCGCGCCTACGCCAACATCAAGCGCCTGCTCAACCGTAGCCTCTACCCCGACCTCGCCGCCCAGCTCGACGCGGAGGCCGAGGCCCAGGCGCAGCAGGGCCGGACCACCGACTTCGTCGAGGGCGTCGTCGCCTTCGCGGAAAAACGGCCGCCCAGGTTCACCGGAACCTGAGCGCCGGACCGCCCTACTCGCCGTCCTCGAACGGCGGTGGCACGTGGCCATCCTTCGGCCCCTTGCCGGGCTTCGGCGGTTTCTCGGGCTTGGGCGGCTTCTGGCCGGCGGCCTGGTAGGCCTCGTCGAGCGTCCTCTGGACCTCGTCGAGCTGGCCGTCGTCGAACTGCATCCGCTGCTCGAGCAGGGGGATCGCATCCTCCGGCCTGCCGGCGCTGAGGTAGGCCGTGGCAAGGTTGTAGAGCGCGTAGTTGTAGGTCGTCTGGTCGCCGGAGTCGCGCAGCAGGCCGACCGCCTTTTCGAGCACCGGGATCGCCCCTGCGTAGTCGCCCTGCTGGACCAGCGCGAAGCCCTGGTCGTTGAGCGCCGCGCCGTCGTCGCCGGCCGGCGCCGGGGTGCCACCGCTCGCGTCGGTGGTCGTGCTCGAAGTCGTGGTCGGCTCGGAGGTGGTCGCCTGCTGGCTCGTCGATCCGGCTCCGCCAGAGGGGTGGCCGGATCCGCCGCTCGAGCCCTGGGCGTGGTCGTGGTTGGCCGCCGGGCTTGCGCCCCCGTTGTCGCCGCCGCCTCCGGCGAGAATCAGCGCCAAGGCGACCGCCGCGACGACCGACAGGCAGAGCGCCGCCAGCTCGGGCACCCGGCTGCGCCGCCGCTCGACGCGCGTTGCGATCGTCGGCTCGAACGGCCGCCCCCCGGCCGCCGCCGCGGCCGCCGGGGGCTCGACCGCGTAGGGCTGGGTCGCGGCTCCGGCCGGCGCGGCGGCATCGGCGCGCTCGAGCTCGGCAAGTGCCAGCGACGCGGAGGCCGGCCGCACCGCGGGGTCGGGATCGCGCAGGCGGTCGGCGAGCCTCGCCTCGCCGTATTCCATGCCGCCGAGGTCGGCGAGCATGACTCCGAGCGCGTAGAGGTCCGAGCGCTCGCTGGCCGGCTCCCCCTCCATCAGCTCGGGCGCCAGGTAGCGCTCGGTGCCGATCACCTGGCCCGTGCTGGTGAGCGCGGTCGCGTCGCGCGGGCGGGCGATCCCGAAATCGCTCAGGCGGGCGTGCCCGTAGCTGTCGATCAGCACGTTCGCCGGCTTGATGTCGCGGTGCAGGATCCCGGCGGAGTGGATGTGCCGCAGCGCCGAGAGCAGCTCCCGCGCGATCAGGCCGGCGGGCGGAATCGCCCCGGCCTCGGTCGCGGCCGCCAGATCGCCGCCCTCGATGTACTCCATCACCAGGTAGGGCCGCTCGCCGGCGTCGTAGTCGTAGACGGAGACCAGGTTCGGGTGCTGCAGCCCCGCGGCCACCTGCGCCTCGCGCCGGAAGCGCCCCAGGTAGTCGTGGTCCGCGGTCAGGGTGTCGGAGAGCACCTTGACGGCGACCTCGCGGCCGAGGCGCTCGTCGGTGGCCAGCCAGACCACGGCCATGCCGCCGTGGCCAAGGCGGCGATCGAGCAGGTAGCGGCCGCCGAGGCGTCGGCCGGATGTGATCAGGGGTGGCTCGGCCAGCCCGGCCGGGGCCCGTCCCCCGCGCTCGGCGTCCAGCTCGTCGGTCGGTTGTTGGTCGTCGTCCGCCACGACCCCTACTGGTTCCCGATCGGCGCCTGAACTAACCTCCGTCCGCGGGCGCCTCGATCTCGCGCTTGAGGATCTTCCCCGTGGGGCCCTTGGGCAGCTCGTCGACGAACCAAACGACGCGCGGGTACTTGTAGGCGGCGACCTGCTCCTTGCAGTGGGCGCGGATCTCGTCCTCGGTCGCCTGCTCGCCCTCCTTCAGCGCCACCGCTGCACCGACCTCCTCGCCGAGCTCGTCATGCGGGACGCCGATCACCGCGGCCTCGCGGACCGCCGGGTGCTCGTAGATCACCTCTTCGATCTCCCGCGGGTAGACGTTGTAGCCGCCGCGGATGATCAGGTCCTTCTTGCGGTCGACGATGAAGAAGTAGCCGTCCTCGTCGATCGTCGCCATGTCGCCGCTGGCGAACCAGCCGTCGTCGGAGATCGCCTCGGCGGTCGCGTCGGGGCGGTTCCAGTAGCCCTTCATCACGTTGTGGCCGCGGATCAGGATCTCGCCCGGCTCGCCCTGGGGGACCTCGTTGCCGTCGTCATCGACCACCTTCATCTCGACACCCTCGAGCGGGGTCCCGATCGAGCCCGGCTTGGACTCCCGGTCGGGGTGGTTGAAGGAGGCGACCGGCGACGTCTCGGAGAGCCCGTAGCCCTCGAGCACCTTGCAGCCGAAGGCATCCTCGAACGCCTTCATCACCTCGACCGGCATCGCCGAGCCGCCCGAGGCGCAGACCTCCAGCGAACCGGTGTCGTAGTCCTCGCGGTCGGGGTGGTTGAGCATCGCCGCGTACATCGTCGGCACGCCCTGGAACACCTGCACGCCGTCGCGCTGGATGATCTCCAGCGCCTTCGCGGGGTCGAAGCGGGGGATCAGGGTCAGGCAGCCGCCGTTTCGCACCGAGGTGTTGAGCCCGCAGGTCTGGCCGAATGAGTGGAACAGCGGCAGCGCCCCGAGGATCACGGCGCCGGGGTCGAGCCCGAACAGGTCGCCGGCCAGCTCGACGTTGCGGATCAGGTTCGAATGGGTGAGCTCGGCGCCCTTCGGGGTCCCCGTCGTCCCCGAGGTGTAGAGGATCACCGCCGTGTCGTCGTCGTCGCGATCGACGGTCTCGAAGGTGTGCTCCTGCTCGCCGATCAGGTCCTCGAACTCGCCGGGCTCGACCAGGATCAGCTCGGTGCCGGCCTCGGTCGCGCCGGCCTCGGCCGCCTCGGCGAACTCGTGCCAGGCGAACAGGACCTTGGCCTCGGGGTCGGTGAGGTAGAACCCGACCTCGCGCTTCTTCAGCAGCACGTTCATCGGCACCACCACCGCGCCGAGCTTCAGCACCCCGTAGTAGACGACCGGGAAGTAGGGGACGTTGGGCAGCATGATCCCGACCCGATCGCCGGCCTCCACGCCCATCCCCGCCAGCAGGTTGGCCACCCCGCTCGAGGCGGCCTCCAGCTGCCCGTAGGTGAGCTCGATCTCGTCGAGCTTGACCGCCACCTGGTCGCCGTGCTCCTCCGCCGACCGGACCAGGTTCTGCGCCAGGTTCATCCGTGCTCCTCTCTCGGACCTACGCTGCGAGTCTAATGCCGGTCTAGATTTCCGCCCTGATGTCAGTCGTCGAGGCGCCCGCGAGGCCCGTCACCCAGCGCTCGGCGATCGACCTCGCCGCCGCGATCCGCGCGCGCGAGCTCACCGCCCGCGAGGTCGTCGACGACCACATCGCCCTGATCGAGGCGCGCAACCCTCAGGTCAACGCCCTGATCGCCACCCGCTTCGACGAGGCGCGGGCGGAGGCCGACGCCGCCGACGAGCTGCTCGCCTCGCGGGCCGGGCGCAAGGACCCGCCGCCGCTGCTCGGGGTGCCGTGCACCATCAAGGAGTCGTTCGGGCTCGCCGGGATGCCCCAGACCTCGGGCGCCGTGGCGCGCAAGGACGTGATCGCCGAGACCTCGGCGACCGCCGTTCAGCGGCTCGTCGACGCCGGCGCGATCCCGCTCGGGGTCACGAACACCTCAGAGCTGACGCTCTGGATCGAGTCCGAGAACCGGGTGTGGGGCCTCACCAACAACGCCTACGACCGGGACCGCACGGCGGGCGGCTCGTCCGGGGGCGAGGGCGCGTCGATCGGCTCCGGCTTCGCGCCGATCGGGCTCGGCACCGACATCGGCGGCTCGATCCGGCTGCCGGCCTTCTTCAACGGCGTCTTCGGCCACAAGCCGACCGGCCGCCTGGTCCCCCACACCGGCCACTACCCCGCCCCCAACGACCGGGGCTCGCAGCTGCTCGGCTGCGGCCCGCTGGCCCGCCGGGCCGAGGACCTGATGCCGTTCCTGCGCATCGTCGCCGGCCCCGACGGGATCGACGGGACGGTGCGGGAGGTCGAGCTCGGCGACCCGGCCGAGGTCTCGATCGAGGGCCTGCGGGTCGCGATCTCCGAGGACGCGAGCCTGCTCCCGGTGTCGCTCGAGCTCCGTAACGCCCGCGTGCGCGCGGCCCGGGCGCTCGCCGAGGCCGGCGCCGAGGTGGTCAAGGTCTCGCTACCGGCGGTGAAGACCGTCCTCCAGCCCTACCTGAACGCGATGCGCGAGTCGGGTGGCCTGCGCGAGCTGCTCACCGAGGGCGGGGCCGAGGTCCCGGGCTTCGGGCGGCTGATCGCCGACGCGGTTCGCGGCCGCAGCCCGTACACGACGCCGTTGCTGATGACGCTCGCCTCCGAGAACCTCGCCGCCCATCTGCCGGAAGGTCTCGAGCGCCGAGCCGTCGCGGCCGAGCGGGAGCTGGCCGAGCAGGTCGGCGAGGCGATCGGCGACGGCGTCCTCCTGCACCCGCCGTTCTCGCGCGTCGCGCCGCGCCACCGGCGCACGGTCGGGCGGCCGTGGATGATCGCCCCGACGGCGCTCTTCAACCTGCTGGGCCTGCCGGTCACCGAGGTGCCGCTGGGCCTGAACCCCGACGGGGTGCCGCTCGGCGTCCAGGTCGCCGCCGGCCGCGACCGCGATCACGTCACGATCGCCGTCGCGGCCGAGCTGGAGCGCAGGTTCGGCGGCTGGGTGCCGCCAACTACTGAACGGTGACTTCGCCGTCCATGCCGAGGTCCTTGTGGCCGTCGATCGAGCAGTAGATCTCGTACTTGCCCGGCTTCAGGTCAACGGTCAGGTCACCCGAATCGCCGGGCTGCAGGTCGTCTGTCGCCTGCTCCTCGATCCCGTTGCCTTCGATCGTCAGGTTGTGCACGGTGCTGCCGTCGTTGGACACGTCGAACGTGACCGAGCCGGCCTTGACGCTCGGATCGGATGGATCGAGCTTGTACTCGGTCTCGCCGATGGCGACCGTCTGACCGCCTCCCCCCGATGCGGTGGTGGACGCCGCGGTCGTCGACTCCGTCGTGGAGCTCGACGCGGCGGTCGAGGTGCTGTCGCTGCTGCTGCCACAGGCGGCGAGCGCCAACGGGGCCACGATCGCGAGTACGAGTACGGCCAGGAACTTGCGGGGCACGGATACCTCCTCGGTTTCGGGGGGCTTTCGGACTAGCCTTCAACCATCGTTACGGGCGAACCCGCCGCGGAGATTGACCGCGATTCAATCCGCGTCGTGGCGGCGCTCGTAGAACCGAACGCCGATGTGGTCGCTGTCCGATGAAGCCCTCGTGGCCGGCCTCGCCGCCGGCGATGCCTCCGCGGCAACCGCATTCGTGCGCCGCTTTCAGGCCCGGGTGTTCGGCCTCGCCGTGACCATGGTCGGCGACGCCGCCGTCGCCGAGGAGCTCGCCCAGGAGGCGTTCACCCGCGCCTGGCGCCACGCCGGCGCCTACGACGGCCGCCGCGGCAAGGTCGCGACGTGGCTGCTGACGATCACCCGCAACCTGGCGATCGACCATCTGCGCGCGAAGCGGACCGAGCCGCTCGACCCCGACGCGATCCGCGACGCCGAGCGGGCCATGTGGGCCGTCTCGCGCCACCCGGACACGGCCGACCGCGGGACGGCGGAGCTCCGCGAGTCGCTCGCCGAGCTGCCGGAGGATCAGCGGCGGGCGCTGCTGCTGGCGGCGCTGTTCGGGTTCACGGCGCGAGAGATCGGCGAGATCGAGGAGATCCCGCTGGGCACGGCGAAGACGCGGATCCGCACGGCGACCCGGAAGCTGGCCGCGGCCGAGGAGGACCTCGATGACCGGCGCTGACTGCCCTCGCCTGCAGGAGCTCGGGCCCGAGATCGCGCTCGGGATCGCCGACGGTGCCGACCGCGCCTGGGCGCTCGAGCATCTCGCCGACTGCCCCGAGTGCCGGGCTCGGATCGAGCGGCTGTCAGCGCTCGCCGACGAGTTGCTGCTGGTCGCCCCCGGCGTCGAGCCACCCGCCGGCTTCGAGGGCCGGGTCGTCGACTCGATCCACCCGCGGGCCCGCAGCCGGGCCCGCCGCCTGGCGCTGCCGGTCGCCGCGGCGCTCGCCGCCGCGGCCTGCGCCGCCGCCGCGGTCTGGTTCGCGCTCGGCGACGACCGCGAGCTCGCCGGCTCCTACCGCGAGACGCTCGCCGTCGCCCACGGCCAGTACTTCGACGCCGCCCCGCTCGAGCTCCCGGGCGGCCAGCCGGTCGGCTACGCCTACGGCTACCAGGGCCGCACCTCGTGGATGCTGGCGGTGGTCTACGACGGCGTCCCGGACGGGCGCTACGAGCTCGAGGTCGTCACCGACGAGGGCCGGCGCCTGCCGCTGCGCCCGCTCGTGGTCGCCGGCGGCCACGGCAGCGCCGGCGGCGCGACAGCGGTCGACTACGACGACGTGTCCCAGCTCCGCCTGCTCGACGCAGGCGGCCGCGAGCTCGCCGACTCCGACCTGCACGAATAACTCGTCGGTCACCATGGGGTTCGGCGGCGCCGGTGCGGGTAGACGAGGCCCATGTCAACTGCATTGATCATCGTCATCGTCATCGCCGCGATCGTCGTCATCGGCCTGATCGCCGCCATGCTCCGCCGTCGCGCCGCCGAGCGCGAGATCGAGCACGACCGCCTCTCGGGCGAGGCGGCCGCCCACCGCGACCAGGCCGATTCCAACGTGGCCAGGGCGCAGGAGCGCGGTCGCGACGCCGAGCGGGAGCGCCGCCAGGCCGAGGAGCACGCCGTTCGCGCCGAGGAACACGCCGCCGCCGCCAGCGAGCACGCCGAGAAGGCGGCGCAACTCGAGCAGCAGGTCCGCACCGCCGGCCAATCCGCCGCCTTCCACGACGACCAGGCCGCCGACCGCGAGCAGAAGCTCGAGCGCCCGTAGCGGTCCCACACCCGTGAACGTCCCGGAACCCCCTGTATAGCGACGGGTCCGGGACGCTCGGCGACTGGAGCAAGGCCGGGCGGCCGCGTCTACGCTGCGGCCGGTGACTCTCCGCGGCCTCGTCTCCGTCCTCCTGATTGCCCTCGTCCTCGCGCTCCCCGCCGCGGCCGCGGCGTCCCCGCCCGTCCAGGCCGGCGTCGGGCGCGCCGACATCACCCCGCCGACGGGCTACGCGCTCGGCGGCTGGACCCGCGCCGACCGGATCGGCACCGGCGTGCAGACGCGCCTCACCGCCTCGGCGCTCGTCCTGCGCTCGGGCCACCGCAAGGTCGCGCTGGTCTCCGCCGACCTGTTCATGTCGCCGGGCGGGCTGATCGCCGAGGCGGCGAAGCGCGCCGGGCACGGGTTCAGCCAGAAGAACGTCCTGGTCGGCGCCACGCACACCCACAGCGGTCCCTCGCGCTTTGCCAACTTCTCGACCCTGAACACGCTCGCGCCGAGCATCGAGACGGTCACCGACCCGCTCACCTACTACTCGTTTTTTGACCCCGGGCCGCCGGACCCGCAGCTCTACTCCTTCCTCGTCAAGCGGATCGCGACGGCGCTGCGGCGCGCCAACCGCGACCTCGGCCCGGCCGCGGTCGGCTGGGGGACCAAGCGCCTGCTCGGGGTGACCGAGAACCGCAGCCTCGAGGCCCACCTCGCCGATCACGGGATCATCGAGGCGCCCGGCGAGGGCAGCGTCTCGCAGGACCCCGACGGCTACGCGCATACGATCGACCCGGAGGTCAGCGTCCTGCGCGTCGACCGGCTCGGCGCGGACGGCGGGCGCACGCCGCTCGGCGCCTTCTCCACCTTCGCCGACCACGGCACGGTCAACAACGCCGAGTATCAGGTCTACACGGAGGACCACTTCGGCCCCGCGATCCGGCTCTTCGAGGCGAAGATGCGCCATGCCGGCCGGGTCCCGAAGCGCGAGCCGGTGATCAACGTCTTCGCCAACTCCGACGAGGGCGACCAGACCGCCGCCTTCGACGGCCGCGGCCCGGTGGCCGCCGAGCGGGTCGGCCGGGCGGAGGCGAAGGCGATGTTCAACGCCTGGCGCCGCGCCGGCCGGCGGCTCAGCGCCCGGCCGCGAATCGACCTGCGCTGGACGCGGACATGCTTCTGCGGCCAGCAGACCTCCGACGGGCCGGTCGCCGACTCGCCGGTCGCCGGAATCCCCTTCCTGACCGGATCCGAGGAGAACCGCGGGCCGCTGTTCGACATCACCCACGTCTCCTTCGAGGGCATGCGCTCGCCGACCACCGCCTACGGCCAGGCGCAGGGCCACAAGGAGGGGATCGTGCTCAGCACGGACTCATATCCCTCGGCGGTGCCGCTGTTCGTGCTCCGGGTCGCCAACCGCCTGCTGATCACCGAGCCCGGCGAGGCCTCGGTCGAGACCGGGCGGCGGACCCGGGCCGCGGTCCTCGCCGCCGCCAGGGGGATGGGGATCGGCGGCGTCACCCTGATGGGCCTCACGAACGAGTTCATCCAGTACGTGACCACGCCCGAGGAGTACGACCGCCAGCACTACGAGGGGGGCTCGACGATCTACGGCCCCGCCGAGGGAGCCGCGATCTCCGACTCGCTCGTCGAGCTCACCAAGCGCATGCGCGAGGGCAAGCGCGCCCCCGCCCCCTACCCGTTCGACCCCCGCCACGGCGTCGTCGCCGACGGCCGCCCGTTCGGCGACGGCTCCTCCGTCGCCTCGGTGACCGCGCAGCCGACCACGGTCCCGCCCGGCGCCCAGGCGGTGTTCAAGTGGCAGGGCGGGCCCTCGGGCCTCGACAAGCGCCTCGACAAGCGCTTCATCGCGATCGAGCGCCACACGCGCTCGGGCTGGCGGCGGGTCGCCGACGATCTCGGCCTCGAGATCGTCTGGACCGGCGACGCGGCGGGCGCCTACGACGTCCACTGGCAGGTGCCGCGGGCCGCGAAGCCCGGCCGCTACCGGGTCGCCGTGACGGCGAACCTGTATCGCCTCAGGTCGGCGCCCTTCCGCGTCGACCCCGCCGCCCCGGCGACCGACACCGACCCCACGCACCCGGCGGCGATGTTCGCGCCGGTGACCCGGCGATGAACGTCCTCGTCGCCGGTGGTCACGGCAAGATCGGCTTGCGCCTCCTGCGACTGCTCGCCCAGCGTGGCGACGTCGCCCGCGGCATGATCCGCAACCCCGATCACGCCGCCGAGCTCGAGGGGGCCGGCGCCGAGGCGGTGATCGGCGACCTCGAGGCCGAGATGGCGGAGCAGCTGGCGCGCAGGGTCGAGGGCTCCGACGCGGTCGTCTTCGCCGCCGGGGCCGGTCCCGGGAGCGGGCCCGAGCGCAAGCGCACCGTCGACCTCGGCGGGGCGGTGAAGCTGATCGGCGCCTGCGAGCTGTCCGGCGTCAGCCGCTACCTGATTGTCAGCGCGATGGGCGTCGACCGGCCGGGCTCCTACCCGCCGGCGATGGAGCCGTACTACGACGCCAAGCGCGCGGCCGACGCGGCGGTACGCGAGTCCGGGCTCGAGTACACGATCGTCCGTCCCGGGAGGCTGACCGACGACCCGGGCAGCGGACGGATCGAGGCCGGGATGCCGCTCGAGCGCTCCGGCGAGGCCACCCGCGACGACGTCGCCGCCACCCTGGTCGCCTTGCTCGACGAGCCGGGCACGATCGGGCTCAGCTTCGATCTGCTCAACGGCGAGCTTCCGATCGCCGACGCGATCGCAGCACTGAGCGGAAACCCGGGCGCCTGAGAACCCGGCTGCGGCGCGGTTACCGGCGCCACTGCCCTAAATTGGGGCCGGTGAGCGAGCCTGCCCTGGCCACGCCGCCGTTGCCTGAGCGCGCGGCCGGACTCTACGACCCCTCGTACGAACACGACGGGTGCGGCGTCGCCTGCGTCGCCCGCCTCGACGGCCAGCCGCGCCACGACGTCATCGACCTGGCGCTGAGGGCCCTCGACAACCTCGAGCACCGCGGCGCCGCCGGCGCCGACCCGACCACGGGTGACGGCGCCGGGGTCCTGATCCAGCTCCCCCATCACTTCCTGCGCTCGCGGGTGGCCGAGTTCGGGATCACCCGCAGCCAGCTCCCCGATCCCGGCAGCGTCGCCGTCGCCAGCTGCTTCCTCTCCGCCGACCCGAGCCTCTGGGAGTCCCAGCAGCGAGACGTCGAGCACGCGGTGATCGCCGCCGGCCAGCTGCCGCTCGGCTGGCGCGAGGTCCCCGTCGACCTCGCCGCCTGCGGCGAGACCGCCCGCAACGTGGCACCGGAGTTCCGCCAGCTGCTGATCGCCGCCGGGCCCGAGGTGATCGACCAGGACGAGTTCGAGCGCCGCCTCTTCGTCGCCCGCCGGATCGCCGAGCTCGAGGTCGGGCCGCAGATGTCGATCCCCAGCCTCAGCTCGCGGACGATCGTCTACAAGGGGATGCTGAGCGCCCCGCAGCTGGCGCGCTTCTACGCCGACCTGCGCGATCCCGAGCTGCAGTCGGCGCTCGCCGTCGTCCACTCTCGCTTCTCCACCAACACCTTCCCCAGCTGGGAGCTCGCCCAGCCGCTGCGGCTGCTCGCCCACAACGGCGAGATCAACACCCTCGCGGGCAACTTCAACTGGATGCGGGCCCGTGAGCAGGCCCTGCACTCGAACCTCTTCGGCCAGGACCTCGAGCGCTGCCTGCCGCTGATCCCCGACGGCAGCTCCGACTCGGCAGCCTTCGACCGCGTGCTCGAGCTGCTCAGCCTCGCCGGCCGGCCGCTCACCCAGTCGATGATGATGATGATCCCGGCCGCCCACGAGCACCGCGACGACATGCCGCCCGAGCTCGAGGCCTTCTACCGCTACGGCTCCTCGGTGATCGAGCCCTGGGACGGCCCGGCGGCGATGGTCTTCTCCGACGGTCGCGTGCTCGGCGCCTGCCTCGACCGCAACGGGCTGCGCCCGGGCCGCTGGCTGGTCACCGACGAGGGCCTCGTCGTGCTCGGCTCCGAGGCCGGGGTGCTGCCCGTCGATCCGGGGAAGGTGGTCCGCCGCGGGCGCCTCCACCCCGGGCGGCTGTTCATCGTCGACCTCGAGCGCAACCTGCTGCAGGCCGACGGCGAGGCCGAGCTCGAGGTCGCGCGCGGCCGGCCCTACGGGCGCTGGTGCGAGCAGGGTGAGATCCGGTTGCCCGACCTCGCCGAGCGGGTCCCCCTGCGCACCCACGAGCCGCTGCGCACCCGCCAGCTCGCCTTCGGCTACTCGCAGGAGGACCTGCGGGTGCTGATCTCGCCCGCCGCCGAGGCCGGGATCGAACCGACGGGCTCGATGGGCAACGACCTCGCCCTGGCGGCGTTGTCGGAGAAGGAGCCGTCGCTGTTCAGCTACTTCAAGCAGCGCTTCGCCCAGGTCACCAACCCGCCGATCGATTCCGTGCGCGAGTCGATCGTGATGAGCCTCGAGTCGCGGATCGGGTCGGAGGGCAACATGCTCTCCGAGGGGCCGGAGCACGCGGTCCAGCTCGTCCTCGACCACCCGGTGCTGACCAACGACGAGCTCGAGCGGCTCGCCCGCGCGTCGCACCCGGCGCTGCGCGGCACCACGCTCGACGCGACCTGGCCCCTGGAGGCGGGCGAGGCCGGCCTCGAGGCGGCGCTCGACCGGATCGCCCGCGAGGCGTCAGCCGCGATCACCGGCGAGGCGAAGGTGATCGTGATGTCCGACCGCGCCCTGGCCGCCGACCGGGTGCCGATCCCGGCAATGCTGGCCCTCGGCGCCGTCCACCAGCACCTGGTCAAGGAGGGGACGCGGCTGCAGACCAGCCTCGTCGTCGAGACCGGCGAGGCGCGCGAGATCCACCACCTGGCGGCGCTGATCGGCTACGGCGCCGCCGCCGTCAACCCGTACCTGATGCTCGACTCGCTCGCCGACCTGCACGGCCGCGCGGAGCTCCCCCCCGGCGTGACCCTCGAGGCCGCCCACGAGGGGCTGCTGAAGGCGATCCGCAAGGGCCTGCTGAAGGTGATGTCGAAGATGGGGATCGCGACGATCTCCTCCTACTGCGGCGCCCAGCAGTTCGAGGCCGTCGGCCTCGACCGCGAGCTGATCGACCGCTTCTTCGGCGGCACCCCCTCGGCGGTCGGCGGCGTCGGGCTCAGTGAGCTCGCCGACGAGGCGCTCGAGCGCCACGCCCGCGCCTACCCGGCGGCCCACCGGCGCAGCCTCCCCGAGCACGTCGAGGACTCGGCCCTGCCCGCCGCCCACGCGGACCTCCTGCCCCAGGGCGGCGTCTACGCCTGGCGGCGCGACGGCGAGCGCCACGCCTGGGACCCCCAGACGATCGCCGCCCTGCAGCTGTCGGTCCGAGCCAACGGCGACGGCGTCGAAGCCCACGAGCGCTACGCCGAGTTCCGCGAGCGCGTCGACGTCGAGAACGGCGCCCTCGCCTACCTGCGCGGGCTGCTCGACCTGCGCCCGGCCGGCGACCCGATCCCGATCGACGAGGTCGAGCCGACGAAGGAGATCCTCAGGCGCTTCACCACCGGCGGCATGAGCCTCGGCGCGCTCGGCCCGGAGGCCCACGAGACGCTCGCCGTGGCGATGAACCGGATCGGCGGGATGTCGAACTCGGGCGAGGGCGGCGAGGACATCCGCCGCAACACCGCGGACCCGAACGGCGACGAGCGCCGCTCGCGGATCAAGCAGGTCGCCTCCGGGCGCTTCGGGGTCACCGTCCACTACCTCTCCTCGGCCGACCAGATCCAGATCAAGATCTCCCAGGGGGCGAAGCCCGGCGAGGGCGGCCAGCTGCCCGGGCACAAGGTCGACCCCTACATCGCTCAGCTGCGTTTCGCGACCCCGGGCGTCGGCCTGATCTCCCCCCCGCCCCACCACGACATCTACTCGATCGAGGACTTGAAGCAGCTGATCTACGACCTGCGCTCGGCGAACCCGAAGGCGACCGTCTCGGTCAAGCTCGCCGCCGAGGCCGGTGTCGGTACCGTCGCCGCGGGCGTCGCCAAGGCCGGGGCCGACCACGTCGTGATCGCCGGCCACGACGGCGGCACCGGCGCCTCGCCGCTGTCGTCGATCCAGCAGGCCGGCGTGCCGTGGGAGATCGGCCTCGCCGAGACCCAGCAGACGCTGCTCCGCAATGACCTGCGCTCGCGGATCGTCGTCCAGGTCGACGGCGGCATGCGCACCGGCCACGACGTGCTCGTCGGCGCGATGCTGGGAGCCGACGAGTTCGGCTTCTCCACCGCCCCCCTGATCGCCACCGGCTGCATCATGATGCGCGTCTGCCACCTCAATACCTGCCCGGTCGGGGTGGCGACCCAGGACCCGGAGCTGCGCGAGCGTTTCGCCGGCCGCCCCGAGCACGTCGTCAACTACCTCTGGCTCGTCGCCGAGGATGTCCGCGAGCACCTCGCGCGGCTCGGGATCGCCCGGATCGAGGACGCGATCGGCCGCGTCGAGCTGCTGGCCCACAAGAAGCTGGAGGAGCCCGACGGCCACAAGCGCCGCCTGCTCGACCTCTCCGACCTGCTCGTCGTCCCCGAGAGCGTCGACCCGAACGCGGTCCGCCACCGCACGCGGGGGCCCGAGCCGCCCGACCCCCACTTCGACGTCCGCGAGCTCCTCGACAAGGCCGGCGCGTCGATCGAGACCGGCGCGCCGACCCGGATCGAGCGGCCGATCGCCAACGTCGACCGCACCGCCGGGGCCCGCCTCTCGCACGAGCTCGTCGCCCGCTACGGGCCGGAGGGGCTCGCCGACGACACGATCTCGGTCGCGCTGCGCGGCTCGGCCGGGCAGAGCTTCGGCGCCTTCTGCGCCCCGGGGATCACGATCGAGCTCGAGGGCGAGGCCAACGACTACGTCGGCAAGGGCCTCTCCGGCGGCGTCCTCGCCGTCCACCCGGCGCCCGAGTCGCGGTTCGTCGCCTCCGAGAACGTGATCATCGGCAACGTCGCCCTGTACGGGGCGACCAGCGGCCGCGCCTTCTTCAGCGGCCTCGCGGGCGAGCGCTTCGCGGTTCGCAACTCCGGCGCCCTGACCGTCGTCGAGGGCGTCGGCGACCACGGCTGCGAGTACATGACCGGCGGCCGGGCGGCGATCCTCGGCCCCACGGGCCACAACTTCGGTGCCGGGATGAGCGGCGGGATCGCCTGGGTCTTCGACCCCGACGACCACCTCGCCGTGCGCGCCAACACCGAGCTCGTCGACCTCGAGCCGGTGCCCGAGCCGGAGCGCGAGGAGCTGCTGACGCTGGTCACCGAGCACCTCGCGCGGACCGGCTCGGAGATCGCCGCGCACCTGCTCGACGACTGGGAGATCTCGATCGCCCAGTTCGTCCGCGTGATCCCGCGCGAGTACGCGCGGGCGCTCGAGCGCCGCAACGAGATCGGCGGCCCGAAGACGGCTGAGTTCAGGACTCTGGCAGCGTGAGCGCAGCGAAGGCGCGAGTTATATGAGTCGCGACCCCAGGGCGTTCATGACGATCCAGCGGGTCGCCGATCCGGAGCGCGACCCGGCCGAGCGGGTCGGCGACTACGACGAGATCTTCGGCGTCCTTCCCGTCGAGGAGCTGCGCCGCCAAGGCGCCCGGTGCATGGACTGCGGCGTCCCCTTCTGCAACTCGGCCTGCCCGCTCGGCAACCTGATCCCCGACTGGAACGACCTCGTCCGCCGCGACGATTGGAAGGCGGCCTGCGAGCAGCTGCACGCGACCAACAACTTCCCCGAGTTCACCGGCCTGATCTGCCCGGCGCCGTGCGAGTCGGCCTGCGTGCTGGCGATCGACGACGACCCGGTGATGATCAAGCAGATCGAGTACGCGATCGTCCACCGCGGCTTCGAGGAGGGCTGGATCGTCCCCCGGC
>JAWVFH010000018.1:0-4769 GCA_033856255.1 Solirubrobacterales bacterium
CTTCGCGTTGTCGGGGAACGTGTACTTGCCCTTCCGCCCGCTGCCCTTGTTGGCGTCGAACACCGGGTACGCCTTGATCCCGGCCACGTCCATCCAGATCGGGAGCACGGGGGTCACGTCCTTCGCCGCCGGCTCGCTGTCGGGCAGGAAGTCGATGTCGTAGGTGATGAAGACCTTCGTGGGCGTCGGCGTGAGGTTGTGGATCATGTAGTTCATGAGCCACTGATCGCTCGGCTTGTAGTGGTAGCCGTAGCCCTGCGGCGCGTTGAAGATCGTCTTCTCCTCGCCCGCGGCTTGCGTCGGGGAGCCGTTCATGATCCAGACGCCGTGGTGCAGGTGGATCACGTCGACGCGCGGGACCTTGTGGTTCTTGACGTACACGAGGTCGGGCTTGAAGCGCGTGATGTAGCCGGGCACGTCGGGCTTCAGGCGGTTCGGCCCGATGTCGATCGTGTTCTGCCCGGGGACGATGCTGATCGGCCCGTACTCGTAGTGCAGGTGCTGGAGGCCCGGGTACTGGGCGGACGGCGCGAACGCCTTCGCCGAGATGTGCGCGCCGGGCAGCTCGGCCGCCTGCGCGCTCGCGGCCGCGCCGACAAACGCGCCGAGGAACATGGCGACGAGAGTCATGACGCGGGGTGGCGAGAAGGTGCGCATCCGGGGGGCTTCCTTGCCCTCACGCTTACGGAGCGTGAGTACGGGGGTCTCCGCACGGTACTGGTCGGGCGCACGACCCGCAAGGCCCACGTCCGCGTGCTGCCGGACGGCGCTCGAGTAGTACGGGCCCACGTAGCGCACGGCTCCCTCCGCCGATCGACCTACCCGTCCCGCCTCCGGCGTCTTGTGTGACGGGTTACTCGATCAGGCCGCGGCGCATCGCCTCCGCGACCGCCGCCGCGCGATCCGAGACGCCGAGCTTCTGGTACGCGTTCTGGAGGTGTGTCTTCACGGTGCCGGAGCTGATCGAGAGGCGCTCCGCGATCTCGGTCGCCGAGCAGCCCTCGGCCGTGAGCTTGAGGACCTCCAGCTCGCGCCCGCTGAGATGCGGACCGGTGTCCACGCCGCGCTTGCGGATCTCCTTGGCGAGCCCGCTGTGAAGGTCCGGCGGCAACACGGTGCGGCCCTCGACCACCGCGATGATCGCGTCCGCCACCGCGTCCGGGCCCTCGGTCTTCGACAGGATGCCGTCGGCGCCGGCCGCCAGGGCGCGGTAGACGACCTGGTTCTCGAGGGCACCCGAGAGCAGCACGACCTTGATGTCCAGCTGGTCGCGCTTGATCGCGTTCAGCACGCCCAGGCCGTCGAGCCCGGGCATCGCGACGTCGACGAGTGCGACGTCGGGTCGAAGCTCACGCATGGCATCGAGCGCCAGCTGGCCGTCCTCCGCCTCGCCGACGACTTCGAAGCCAGCGCGCTGTCCCAGCATCCGGGTCACGCCCTCGCGGTACAGCGGATGGTCCTCCGCGATGAACACGCGGATCGGCTCAGCACTCATCGATCCAGCATCGCATCACCCCGCATGCGGATCAATCACCGAGAGGGTGCACCTCGTCACCCACGCGGGTCGTTCATGTGGGGTGGGCGCTCAGGGCATCGGGCCCGACAGCAGCGGCAGGAGCACGTCCTCACGGCCGTAGTGCCCGGTCACGTCGAAGGTGCGCTTGGCCTTCAGCGCGGAGGAGAGGCTGCAATCGTGGAGCAGCATGCCCTCCTCGCCGTAGAGCGGCCCGGCTACCACGTCCCCGTCGACCGGATCGATAATCGCGGCGCCCCCGTTGCCGAGGATCTCCTTGCCCTCGGGCAGCGCGACCGGGAAGTCGGCAGGGAACGCCGCGGCCGGGATGAACTGCGGCACCGAGACGACGAAAGCTCCCGCCTCGTACGCGATGTGCCGCATCGACCCGAGCCAGGATTCGGAGTCGTCGGCTGTCGGGGCGACGTAGATCTGCGGGCCCCCGCGGTAGATCGCGTAGCGCGCCAGCGGCATCATGTTCTCCCAGCAGATCAGGCCGCCGATCCGGGCGATCGGCGTGTCCTGGACCTGGAGGTCGTCGCCCGCGCCGACAGCGTGGAAGAGGCGCTCGTGGACCGTCGGCATGAGCTTCCGGTGCTTGCCCAGGAAGCCTCCGGGCCCGAAGTACGCGAGCGTGTTCCACAAGCTGCCGGGGCGCCTTGAGTCCCGTTCGTTGACCCCGATCGCCATGTGGAGGTCGCGCTCGCGGCAGACGGCGGCGAGCCGGTCGAGCTGGGGCCCGGGCACGTCGACGCTGCTGGCCCACATGCGCTCCCACAACTCGTCGAACACGCCGTTCCACGGGTTCGTAGAGCCGGCCCACGAGCCCGACGGATACAGCGACACGAAGCACTCCGGGAGCACGGCGAGTCGCGCGCCCTCGTCGGCCGCCTCGTTGAGCAGGCGCTCGGCCTTCTCGATCGTCCCCTCCACGTCCAGGATCACCGGTGTGGCCTGAATCGCGGCGACCCGAACGGTGTCGAACGAGGTCATTGGCGCACACTACTCCGCGCGAAGCTCGCGTACTCCTCGGAGGGGGTAATAGGACGGGCGCGCCACTTGCATTCTGCTCCCTGAGCGCATTACGTTCTGCCCTTGCGTCCCCGAGCTCAGAGGCCGACATGCGGTCAAACGCCGTAGTGCACTTCTCGTTCCCGGTCGGATTCGGCGGGAGGGTCAGCGGCTTGTGGTGGCGCGTCGTCATGGTCGCGCTCGCCTGCGGCGCGGGGGCGGTAGTGCTCTCCGGTGTGCTGTCACGTCCTGCTGCGTCCCCTCGAGCCAACGGAGTGACGGATCCGGCGGCGCTGGTGCGGCTGCAGTCGTTGCCGCTGCAAGGCCAGGGCGTAATGTCGTCGGCGCTCGGCTCGGGCGCGGCGTCGTTTGCGGCGCGGCCGTCGGGCGACGGGTATCGGCTCGCGGGTGGTGGCGTCGCCGCTGAGCTCGGTGGTCATGGGGCGCGCATGCGCGTTGGTGGCGGGTCGTTGTCGATGGTGTTGACGGGGGTAGGTCGTGGTGGCCGCTTCGGCTCTGTCGGTTCGGTGTCGCTGCGTGCGCGGGCGAACCGGGTGAGCTTGCGCCGGCCGGGGGTGCGGGAGTGGTATGCGGCGGGTCCGTTGGGGATCGAGCAGGGGTTCACGGTTGCGTCGCGGCCTGCGGGCGCGGGCGGGTCGTTGGGCTTGGCGATGCGGCTCGGCGGGTCGCTGCGTGCGCGGTCGGCGGCCTCGGAGGTGCGATTCGTGACGCGAGCGGGCCGCGTGGCTGCGCGCTATGGGGGCTTGGTCGCGATCGATGCGCGTGGCCGGCGACTGCCGGCGACGCTCGCGCTCGTGGGCGGCTCGTTGCGCTTGCGTGTCGATGATCGCGGCGCGCGCTATCCGCTGCGGATCGACCCCTTCGTCCAGCAGGGCGGAAAGCTAACCGGCAGCGGCGAGGGCGGCAATGGCACCTTCGGCGTTAGCTTGGCGCTGTCCGCCGATGGCAACACCGCCCTGATCGGCGGCCACGCCGACAGCGGCGCTGCGGGGGCGGCGTGGGCCTTCACCCGCTCCAGCGGCGTCTGGACCCAGCAGGGCGCAAAGCTCACCGGCGCTGGCCAGAACGGCCCCCCCGAGTTCGGCGCCAGCGTCGCGCTGTCCGCCGATGGCAACACCGCCCTGATCGGCGGCCCTCAGGACGGCGGGGGTCTGGGGGCGGCTTGGGTGTTCACCCGCTCCGGCGGCGTCTGGACCCAGCAGGGCGCAAAGCTCACCGGCAGCGGCAACACCGGCGACGGCGCCTTCGGCTCCAGCGTGGCGCTGTCGGCCGACGGCAACACCGCCCTGATCGGCGGCCCTAACGACGACGCCGGCCTGGGGGCGGCTTGGGTGCTCACCCGCTCCGGCGGCGTCTGGACCCAGCAGGGCGCAAAGCTCATCGGCAGCGGCGAGGCCGGCAGCGGCAAGTTCGGCTGGAGCGTCGCGCTGTCCGACGATGGCAACACGGCCCTGATCGGAGGCCCTCTGGACGGCGGCGCTCCGGGGGCGGCGTGGGCGTTCACCCGCTCCGGCGGCGTCTGGACCCAGCAGGGCGCAAAGCTCACCGGCAGCGGCGAGACCGGCACCGGCGGCTTCGGCTGGAGCGTCGCGCTGTCCGACGATGGCAACACCGCCCTGATCGGCGGCAATGGCGACAGCACCAATGTGGGGGCGGCGTGGGCGTTCACCCGCTCCAGCGGCGTCTGGACCCAGCAGGGCGCAAAGCTCACCGGCGCTGGCGAGACCGGCGCCGGCCAGTTCGGCTGGAGCGTGGCGCTGTCGGCCGATGGCAACACCGCCCTGATCGGCGGCGTTGGGGACAACGGCTTCGTGGGGGCGGCGTGGGAGTTCATCCGCTCCGGCGGCGCCTGGACCCAGCAGGGCGCAAAGCTCGTCGGCAGCGGCGAGACCGGCGCCGCCCAGTTCGGCTCCAGCGTCGCGCTGTCGGCCGATGGCAACACCGCCCTGATCGGTGGGGATGTGGACAATGGCTTCGTGGGGGCGGCGTGGGCGTTCGGCTCCCCGCGGATCGCAAGCCCGCCGAGCATCGCATTCGGATCCCAGACGACCGGACAGCCCGGACCGGTCAACTGGCTCCCGGTCGTCAACTCGGGCCAAGGGCCGCTGACGTTCAGCGGACCGGCCCAGATCACCGGAACCAACGCGGCCGACTTCGCGATCCCGGGCGGCGATGATCTCTGCAACGGCGCGACGCTCGAACGACATCAAGCGTGCTGGATCGG
>JAWVFH010000019.1:0-3243 GCA_033856255.1 Solirubrobacterales bacterium
AGCGGCGTCACGCCCGGTGACAACTTCGACGTCTGCCTCGACCTCGGGCAGAACTTCATGACCGGCTCCGGGACCCACGGCGGCACGGACTTCCGGCTGCGCCAGCGCCAGAACACCGCCGTCAAGCTGCTCGGGTACACCGGCGGCGCGTTCGACACGGCCGCGGTCACGTCGTACGTCCAATCCAAGCTCGGCGGTGCCCCGACCGGCGTCGCGACCACCGACGCCGGTGAGGGCTTCACCGGCGGCGCCAGCTGCCCATGAGGATGAACCACGATGGCTGAACCCTTCCTGTCCGAGATCCGGCTGATGTCGTTCAACTACGCCCCGAAAGGCTGGGCGCAGTGCAACGGCCAGCTGCTGCCGATCAACCAGAACCAGCCGCTGTTCTCGCTGCTCGGCACGACCTACGGCGGCGACGGGCGCGTGAACTTCGCCCTCCCCGACCTGCGGGGCCGCGTGTCCATGCACGCCGGGCGGGGTCACACGCTCGGGGAGAAGGGGGGCGAGCTCGCCCACACGCTGACGCAGAACGAAATGCCGATGCACACGCACACCGCGGCGGCCAGTTCGGCGACGCAGAACGGCTTCCAGGTCCCGCAGAACCGCTACCTGGGCGGCGGCGGCAACGTCTACCACCCGGTGGCGCCACAGCTCACGGCGCTGCGGCCCGGCTCCGTCACGACCACCGGTGGAAGCCAGCCGCACGAGAACCGTCAGCCGTACCTGACCCTGACGTTTTGCATCGCCCTTCAGGGCATCTTCCCCTCCCCGAACTGACGAGAGCTGAAGACGTGGCACAACCCTACATAGGCGAGATCCGCATGTTCGGCGGCAACTTCACTCCCGCCGGCTGGGCGGCCTGCGACGGTCAGCTGCTACCGATCGCCGAGAACGAGACGTTGTTCCAGGTGATCGGCACGACGTACGGCGGCGACGGCCAGAGCACTTTCGGGGTGCCCGACCTGCGCGGCCGCGCGCCCATCCACCAGGGCCCTCTGAACGGCGACCAATTCACCGTTGGGGAGATGGCCGGCAGTGAGCAGGTCACGTTGCGCATCCAGGAGCTCTCGCAGCACACCCATCCGCTCGTGGCCGTCGGGATCCAGGGCAGCGACAACGCGGCCGGCGGCAACCTGCCCGCCATCTCGCAGAACATCAAGCCCTACATCAACCAGAGCCCGGGGGGGACCATGAACCCCGCCGCGCTGGCGGCCGCGGGCGGCAGCCAGCCGCACGACAACCGGCAGCCGTACTTGACGATCAATTTCATCATCTCGCTGTACGGGCTCTTCCCGTCGCAGTCCTGAGGAGCCATGGACCCCTTCGTCGCTGAAATCCGCATCTTCCCGTTCAACTTCGCCCCGAAGGGCTGGGCGTTCTGCAACGGCCAGCTGCTGCCGCTCTCCCAGAACACCGCGCTGTTCTCGCTGCTGGGAACGACCTACGGCGGGGACGGCAAGTCGAACTTCGCCCTGCCCAACCTGCAGGGCAGCGTCCCGCTGAACCGCGACCAGGGACCTGGGCTGAGCAACTACGAGCAGGGCCAGACCGGCGGGACCGAAACGGTCACGCTGGGGCTGGCCGAGATCCCCGCCCACACGCACTCGGTGAAGGCCGAGTCGGTCGATCCGGGCGACGTCTCGATCCCGAGCGGGTCGGCCGCGCTGGCAGCCTCCGACGGGGGGACGCTCTACCAGGACTCGGCGAACACGCAACTCGCGCCGCAGGCGATCGCGCTCACCGGCGGCGACCAGCCGCACAACAACCTGATGCCCTACCTCGTCCTGAACTACTGCATCGCCCTGCAGGGCGTCTTCCCGCCGCGCTCATGAGCGAGCTCACGCTTCGGCCCGCCACGCCCGACGACCGCGACTTCCTGCTCGACGTCTACGCGAGCACGCGCGCGAGCGAGCTCGCGCTGATGCCGTGGGACGACGCGGCCAAGCGCGCGTTCGTCGAGCACCAGTTCCACGCCCAGGACGTCCACTACCGCCGGCATTACGAGGGTGCGACGTTCGACGTCGTCGAGGTCGCGGGCGAGCCCGCCGGCCGGCTCTACGTGCTGCGCGGCGCGCGGGACATCCGGATCATGGACATCGCGTTGCTCGAAGCCTTTCGCGGCCGCGGCATCGGGACGGCGCTGCTGCGGCCGCTGCTCGACGAGGCGCGCGCGGACAGACGCTCGGTCTCGATTCACGTCGAGGTCACGAACCCCGCGCGGGCGCTCTACGAGCGGCTCGGCTTCGAGGCCGTCGAAGACCACGGGGCGCACCTGCTGATGGCCTGGACCGCTACCGCTCTGATGGAGGCCTGACCGTGGAACCCTTCGACTCGCCCGTGACGCGCCGCCAGGCGCTCCAGGCCGGGGCCGCCGCGGGTCTCGTGGCGATGTTCGCCCGTGTCCCGTTCGCCCGGGCCGCCGCGGATGACGGTGAGCCGTACCTGCATCGTGCCTCCTACGCCGGACTCGTCGGTCAGGCGTTCGCTGTCGCGGGCGGCTCGCTGGTGCTGCGCGAGGTCGGCGACCTCGAGCACCTCGCCGGTCGCGACGACGCGTTCCGGCTGGAGTTCACCGGCGCCCTCGGCGCAGTCGAGGCCGGGACCCGGCAGTTCTCACACAGCGCGCTCGGACGCTTCGAGCTGTTCGTCGCTCCCGTATGCGAGGTCACCGGTGGCGTCCAGCGCTACGAGGTGGTCATCGATCGCTCGGTGCCGTTGCCGCGCAACGCGCCCGAGGCGCCCAACAACGCCGAACCGACGCCCCCAGCTTCCGACGCTCCGGCGCCCGACGTTCCCGCCGCTCCGGCCGCGGTCGCGGCCGCAGCCGTCCGGGCTCCGGCGCGCAAGCCGGTCAAGAAGCGGGCGGTCGAGAAGAAGCCCAAGCGGAAGCGCAAGGCCCACCGGCGCAAGGTCGCCAAGCGCAAGCGGCGCTAGGCGAAGATCGCTTCGTAGGTCGTCCCGCTCGCGTTTTGACCGACCGGGACGAGGAAGATCTCCAGCGTCCCGAGCGACTCGTGCTCGAGGCGGTGGATGCGCTGTTCGAGCACCGGCTCGGCCGGCCCCCGGAACTCGAGCCGGAACGGCGCGCGCAAGCCAGCGGGCGCCTGAGCAGTGAGCGCGCGGGCTTCGACGAGCTCGAGCTCCAGCCCGTCCCCGACCGCGAACGGCCGCCCCACCGCGGGCAGGAAGGAGTCGACGGTCAGGTCGATCACGGCAACGCTCGGCGCAGCTTCACGATGC
>JAWVFH010000020.1:0-25961 GCA_033856255.1 Solirubrobacterales bacterium
CGACGCGCTCGCCCGGCTCTGCGAGGAGCAGGACCGGGTGCTCGGCGGCGCGCCGCCGACGATCGACCAGATGGAGCGCGAGCTGCCCTACCTGGACATGGTCGTCGACGAGGTCCTGCGCCTCTACCCGCCGGCATGGATCGGCCCGCGGCGGGCCGTGCGCGACTTCGAGTTCGCCGGCTGCACCGTGCCGGCCGGCGCCCACGTCAACTACGTCTCCTGGGCGAGCCACCGGCTGCCCGAGGTCTTCGAAGACCCCGAGGCCTTCATTCCCGAGCGCTTCACGAGCGAGCGCAAGACGGCGCTGCCGCGGGGCGCCTACATCCCCTTCGGCGGCGGTTCGCGGATCTGCATCGGCAAGCGCTTCGGTCAGACGGAGGTCAAGCTGGTGGCGACGATGGCGCTGCAGCGGCTGCGGTTCGAGCGGCTGCCCGGGCGCTCGATGACGATCCGCCAGATGCCCACGCTCTCGCCCGCCGGTGGCCTCCAGATGCGCGTGCTATCGTCCCGTTAGCTTTCCCCACTAAAATACTAGACAAGGAGGGGACGAGGATGTTGAACGGAAACGGGTCGGTCGACACGTCGACCCACCGGGTGATCGGCCTTGGCGCCGCCGAGCCTTCCAGAGGCAACTTCGAGCCCCAGCTGGTCGCGGTGATCGTCCATCGCTCGCGGACCTGGCCGTCGATCAGCGCGGTGCGGCGGCCGGGCCAGCCGAGACAGAGCCGTTAGACGGGGCCGCTAGACGCCGCGGAACAGTTTCGGCAGCTTGCCCTCGATCGACGTCTCGTGCTCGCAATCGCGGGCCTTGTCGTTGAGCTCGCCGCCGTCGCAGGTGTCGTCGCCGGGCCCGCCGTCGAGGAAGTCGAAGCCGTCGCCGCCGTTGAGGTCGTCGTCGCCCAGCTGGCCGTAGAGCTCGTCGTCGTTGCCGGCGCCGAGGATGTGATCGTTGCCCGCGTCGCCGAAGAGCTTGTCCTGGCCGTTGTCGCCGCCGGTCATGTGGTCGTCGACGAGCGAGCCGTAGATCGTGTCGTCGTTGCCGCCGCCGTCCATCAGGGCGGGGGCGATGTCGGGCGTCTTCGTGCTCAGGGTGTCGTTGTGGGTGAAGCCGAGCAGGGTGTCGGCGCCGCCGGCGATGATGATGTCGTCGTTGAAGCCGCCGTCGAGCAGGTCGATGCCGTCGTCGACGATCTTGCCGTTGACCTCGCCGTAGCCGTAGATCTTGTCGTCGCCGGCCGAGCCGAGCACCTTGTCGTCGCCGGGGCCCGGGTAGATCGTGTCGTTCTCTTCCTCGCCGTAGATGATGTCGTTGCCGGGGCCGCCGTAGAGCGTGTCGGCGCTGCGCCCGCCGCAGAGCGTGTCGTTGCCGGAGCCGCCCTTGACGATGTCGTTGTCGCGGCCGCCGTTGACGAGGTCGTTGCCCCCGCGACCGTCCATCACGTCCTTGCCGCGCAGGCCGGTGACGCTGTCGTGACCGTTCGTGCCAACCCAGTGGTTGACGCCGTCGTCGAGCTTCAGATCGCCCTTGAGGCAGACCGGCGCCTCCTGAGCGGTGGCCGCCGCGGGCAGGGCCAGCAGCCCGACCACGATCCCGCAGACCGCAACGACCCGAAGCCCCCCTGCACCTGGGCTACGCATGTGCCTCCTTGCATTGACAGCTACGGCCTCTAAGGGTACCGGGCAGGACAAGTTGCGCCAACGGGATCGCCGAGATCGAGCGGCGCAGCGCAGAATGTGCCTCTGCGAAGGTGGTCGACAGTCCCTGAGTGTCCATTTCCTCCGCCGCCGTTCGTCCTCTACGCGAACATTCCCAAAGGAGGACCAAATGAAGTACCTGTTGCTGATCCACCAAGGCGATACCCCGACGCCCCGCGACCCCGAGGCGTGGGGGCGGCTCCCCGAGGACGAGCAGAACGCGGTCTTCGCCGACTACAAGGCGATCAACGAGACGCCGGGCGTCACCCCGGGAGTTCAGATGGACGCGCCCGAGAACGCGACCACCGTGCGGGTCTCCGACGGCGAGACGCTCGTCACCGACGGTCCGTTCGCTGCCGTCAAGGAGGCGCTGGGCGGCTACCTGTTCTTCGAGGCCGACGACCTCGACGCCGCGATCGAGCTCGCCTCGCGGATCCCGGCCGCGCGTCTGGGCGGAGCGATCGAGGTGCGCCCGATCGTCGAGTGGTAGACGCCGCCGAGCGGGCCTTCCGCGACGAGTGGGGGCGTGTCCTCGCCACCCTGATCGGCTTCCTCGGCGACTTCGAGCTCGCCGAGGAGGCCGCCCAGGAGGCGTTCGCGATCGCCGCCGAGCGCTGGCCCCGCGAGGGGCCACCGGACAACCCGCGCGGCTGGCTCGTGACCACGGCGCGCAACCGGGCGATCGACCGCATCCGCCGCGACCGCACCCTGGCCTCCAAGACGCGCCTGCTCGACCGGCCCGAACCCGTGGAGGACGACGTGGACGAGACGACGATCCCGGACGAACGGCTCGAGCTCCTGTTCACCTGCTGCCATCCGGCCCTGGCGCTCGATGCTCAGGTGGCGCTCACGCTGCGGACCCTCGGCGGGCTGACGACCGATGAGATCGCCGCCGCGTTCGTCGTCCCGAGCGAGACGATGGCGAAGCGGCTGGTGCGCGCGAAGGCGAAGATCAGGGCGGCCGCGATCCCGTTCCGGGTCCCGCCCCCCCACCTGCTGCCCGACCGGCTCGCCGCCGTGCTCGCGGTCGTCTACCTGATCTTCAACGAGGGCTACGGCGGGCGCGGAGACCTCTCCGCCGAGGCGATCCGGCTCGGCCGGGCGCTGGCCGGGCTGATGCCCGACGAGCCCGAGGCCCACGGGCTGCTGGCCCTGATGCTGCTCCACGACGCCCGCCGCGAGGCCCGCTTCGCCGACGGCGGCGTCATCCTGCTCGCCGATCAGGACCGCTCGCTGTGGGACGCGAAGCAGATCGCCGAGGGCCGGGCGATCCTCGATCGGGCACTGTCGCTCGGCGGGCGCGGCCCCTACGTGCTGCAGGCGGCGATCGCGAGCCTGCACGCCGACGATCCCCAGGACTGGCCCCAGCTCGCGGCGCTGTACGGCGAGCTCGCCCGCGTCACCGGCTCCTCCGTCGTCGAGCTCAACCAGGCGGTCGCGATCGCCGAGGCGGGCGACGTCGAGGCCGCGCTGGCGCTCGTCGAGCGCCTCGAGCTCGACCGCTACCACTACCTGCACGCCACGCGGGCGGAGCTCCTGCGCCGGCTCGATCGCAGCGAGGACGCGCGCGCGGCCTACGAGCGCGCGCTCGGGCTCGTGCGCTCGGATGCCGAGCGCGCCTTCCTCGAGCGGCGGCTGGCCGAGCTAGAGAGTTGAAAGCGATTTATTGAATTGACATTCATGTATTTGCCTTAAGGCGACGATAGGCGGTCGACGAGTCAAACCTCAGCAGAGGAGCGCATCCATGAAGGTCGACCAGCCGTATCCCCCGAACGACGCCGAGACGGCGCACGTTCATCACCTCTTCGCTGGACGCTTGGACTTTGCTTCGCGAGCGGCTCTGAAGATCGGCACGATCGCTGCCGTCTCGCTCCTCTTGGTGATGCTGGCGCTCGCAAGTGGCGCCCAGGCGGCGACGGCGGTTGGTCTCGGAACGGCCGACAGCTATGCGGTCCTCTCCGGCGCCGGAGTCACGAACACCGGCCCGAGCGTGATCAACGGCGATCTCGGTACATCTCCTAACCCTTCAGTGACCGGCTTCGGCGGAGCGCCGAACGGAACCGTGAACGGATCGATTCACCAGGCCGACGCGGCGGCCGGTCAGGCCAAGATCGACCTGACCACCGCCTACAACAACGCGGCTGGACAGGGACCGGTCATCACCCGGGCAACGGAGCTCGGCGGCTCGACTTTGACCGCGGGCGTCTATGACTCCGCGTCAGGAACCTTCGGCATTACCGGGCCGCTGACGCTGAACGGGCAGGGCGACCCTGACGCCGTCTTCATCTTCGAAACGGCCAGCACGCTGATCACCGCCCCGGCCTCGTCCGTGCTGCTGATCAACGGAGCCCAGTCCTGCAACGTCTTCTGGAGGGTTGGCTCCTCGGCAACTCTGGACACGGGCTCCACCTTCGCCGGGAACATCCTCGCGAACGATTCGATCTCTCTTAACAACGGCGTCGTCGTCGACGGCAGGTTGCTCGCCAGAACCGCTTCCGTCACGCTGATCAACGACACCGTCACGCGGGCCCAGTGCGCGGCCGGGACGACCCCGCCCCCGACGACCCCGCCCCCGACTACTCCTCCGCCCACCGGCGGCGGCGGTGGCGGTGGTGGTGGCGGCGGCGGCACCCCGCCCGGTGGCGGCGGTGGCGGTGGCGGCGGCAATCCGCCCGGTGGCGGCGGTGGCGGCAATCCGCCCGGTGGCGGCACGCCGCCCGGGCCAAACGGTCACATCACGTGGGTTCCGCACACCAACCCCCCGAGCCCCGGCACGAAGTGCGTCGACAACGGCTTCGGAGCGAAGATCAAGATTCACTCCCATTCGCGGATGCGCAGCGTCAGCGTCTACGTCGACGGCAAGTTGATCAAGCGCACGACCCGCAAGCAGTTCTCGGTGTGGGTCGCAGGCGCAGGCTTGCGCGCCGGCCGCAACACGATCCGAGTCGTGGCGGTCGATGTGAACGGCAAGCGCGACGTCTCGCGTCGTGACTTCCGCATCTGCGCTCCGGCCGTCCCCACCCCGGAGTTCACCGGCTGAGCCATGACCGGCCCGTCTCGAATCCAACTGGGAGGCCTGTCCTTGGCCCTGGTGGTGGCGCTCGCGCTCGTGCCGCAAGCGAGCGCCGCGCCCCCCTCCAAGGACCTTGTCCAGATCTCCAACGAGCGCACCTCGACCTACTGGGCCCACCCCGTTCACAACCGAGCTCCGATCCGCTCCCAGCCGGGGTCGCACGGGCGGCGCATCGTCTCGACCCACCTCCTTACCGCGGACGGCTTCCCGGAGATCTATCTGGTCCTGCGCAGCTGGACTGACTCGAAGGGGCGCACCTGGCTCAAGGTACGGATCCCAATGCGACCGAACGGCCGCAAGGGGTGGGTCCGGGACTCAGCGCTTGGACCGCTCTACCACGTCCGCAAGCAGCTCGTCGTTGACCGCTCCGAGCTGCGGGCGACCCTCTACAAGCGGGGCCGCGAGATCTGGAGCGCCCCCGTCGGGATCGGTGCGCCCAGCACACCGACCCCGCCCGGACACTTCTGGATTCGCGAGAAGTTCAAGGCGTCGGGCGGGATCTATGGGCCGGTGGCCTTTGGCACCAGCGACTATTCGGTGCTCACCGACTGGCCGGGCGGCGGGGTGATCGGCATCCACGGCACGAACGAGCCCAACCTGATCCCCGGTCATCCATCCCACGGCTGCATCCGCGTCCAAAACCAAGACGTCAGCGAGCTCTACCACCTGATGCCGATCGGCACGCCGCTGCTGATCAAGTAGCGGCGCGCACCGGCTTCAGCCCAGCTCGCGCTTCAGCACCTTGCCGGTCGGGTTGCGGGGCAGCGCCTCGATGAACTCGACGTCGCGCGGCACCTTGTAGCGGGCGAGGTTCGCCTTCACGTGGTCCCGTACGGCGTCGGCGTCGATCCGCTCGCCGGCCTGGACGACGACGTAGGCCCGCAGGCGCTGGCCGAAGTCCTGATCGGCGACCCCGATCACCGCCGCTTCGGCGATCGCCGGATGCCCGGCCAGCAGGTCCTCGATCTCGCCCGGGAACACGTTCTCGCCCCCGGAGACGATCATGTCGTCCTCGCGCCCGTCGATGAAGAGCCGCCCGCCGGCGTCGAGGTGGCCGAGGTCGCCGCTCGACATCAGGCCGTCGATCACCTCCTTGCCGCCCCCGCCCGAGTAGCCGCTCGAGGCCAGCTCGGAGCCGACGAACACCCTGCCCGGCTCCCCCGCCGGCAGCTCGCGGCCGGCGGCGTCGAGGATCCGCACCTCGGTGGCCGGCAGGGGTCGGCCGGCGGTCGCCGGATCGGCGCGCAGGTCGGCCGGGGTGGCGGTGGTCGCAAGCGCCACCTCGGTCGAGCCGTAGGTGTTGAAGACGACCTCGCCGAGCGCGTCCATCGCCTCGCCGGCGAGGTTCCCGGGGAGCGCCGAGCCGCCGAGCGTCACCGTCCGCAGCGAGCCGGTGTCGTGGCGGGCGCGGACCTCGTCTTCGAGGTCGACGATCCGCCGCAGCATCACCGGCACCATCGAAGCCGTGCCGGCGCCGTGGCGGGCGATCGCCTCCAGCGTCGCCTCGGGGTCGAAGCGACGGCGCAAGACGATCGAGGTGCCGAGCAGGAAGCTGACCCCGAGGTGCAGCAGCCCCCAGCCGTGGAACATCGGCGCCGCGATCAACTGCGTCTCGCGCGCCCGCAGCCCGACCCGCTGCATGTAGCCGAGCAGCGGCGCCAGCGAGGCGCCGCCCTCGCGCTGAACCCCCTTCGGGGTCCCGGTCGTCCCGGAGCTGAGGATCGTCAGCCGCCCTGGCTCGGGCGGCGGGGTCAGCGGCGCCGGGTCGCCGACCGCGATCAGCTGCTCCAGCGAGGGCGTCGCTCCCGGCTGCTCGATCCAGGCGATCAGCCGGTGCACGTCCCCGGCGCCGCCCTCGATCAGCAGCGGCTCAAACTCCTGGTCGCAGATCACCGCCACCGGCCGCTCGCGCTCGATCACTCCGGCCAGCTGCGGTCCGGCGAAGTCGGTGTTCAGCAGCACGCAGGTCGCGCCCAGCTTCGAGCAGGCGAGCACGGCCTCGACGAAGCCACGGTGGTTGCGGCACATCAGCGCCACGGCCTCGCCGGGAGCGACGCCGTCGGCGGCAAGCGAGGCGGCGAGCGCGTTCGTGCGCCGCTCGACGTCGCCGAAGCTGAGCGTGCCGAGCTCGTCGATCACATAGGGCTCGTCCCCGTAGAGCTCGGCCATCGCCGCCAGCCCGGCCGCCGGGCTGCGGTCCCAGCGTCGGAGGGCGAGACCGAGCCGCAGGAGGTGATCGGGACGCGCGGGCCGGATCACGCCGGTGGCGACCAGGGCGCGCAGCGTTCCCGCCGCCTCTCCGAGCTTTGCCGGGATGCCGATCACCATTGGCCCCGATCCTCCCACCGAATATCGTCTGACGCGTCATGGCGAGCAGCAACGGGGCAAGTCGCGAGCTCTCGGTCGGCGTCGTCGGCGCCGGCTTCGGCGGCGTCGGGATCGGGATCAAGCTGCGTGAGGCAGGGATCGAGGACTTCACGATCTTCGAGCGCGGCGATTCGGTCGGCGGCGTCTGGCGCGCCAACACCTACCCGGGCGCTGCCTGCGACGTCCCCTCGCACCTCTACTCGTACTCGTTCGCCCCCGGGCACCACTGGTCGCGGCGCTACGCCCCGCAGAAGGAGATCCTCCTCTACCTCGAGCAGACGGCCCGCGACTACGGGATCACGCCCCACCTGCGGTTCGGCACCGAGGTGACCGAGGCGGGCTTCGACGCCGAGGCGGGCCGCTGGTCCCTGGTCACCGACGGCGGCGAGCGCCACGAGTTCGACGTCCTCGTCACCGCCTGCGGGCAGCTGACCCGGCCGGCGATCCCGCGGCTCGACGGGATCGAGAACTTCGAGGGCCCGGCCTTCCACTCGGCCGAGTGGGACCACGAGCTCGACCTGGAGGGAAAGCGGGTGGCGATCGTCGGCACCGGGGCGAGCGCGATCCAGTTCATCCCCGAGGTCGCCAAGGTCGCCGGCTCGACGACGATCTACCAGCGCTCGGCGCCCTGGATCCTGCCCAAGTCCGACCGCCTGTACCCCGAGTGGGAGCGCCGCCTGTTCAAGCGCTTCCCGGTGCGCGTCGCCGCCAGCCGGCTGGGCAACTTCGCCTTCTTCGAGATGGGCACCTACGGCTTCACCGGTCACCACGCGGTCCTGGCACCGTTCCAGAAGGTCGCCGATTGGGAGCGCAACCGCCGGCTCGGCCACGACCCGGAGCTGCTCGCCAAAGCGACCCCCGACTACACGATCGGCTGCAAGCGCGTGCTCTTCACCAGCGACTGGTATCCGACCCTGCTGCGCGACGACGTCGAGCTGATCGCCGGCGGCGTCGAGCGCGTCACAGCCGGCGGCATCGTCGGCTGTGACGGGGTCGAGCGCGAGACCGACGTGATCATCTACGGCACCGGCTTCGAGAGCCACAACTTCGTCGCCCCGATGGACATCCACGGCCTCGACGGCCGCGAGCTGAACGCGGTCTGGGGCGAGCGCGCCGAGGCCTTCCTCGGGACCACTGTCTCGGGCTTTCCGAACATGTTCGTGCTCTACGGCCCGAACACCAACCACGGCTCGGGATCGGTCCCCTACACGCTCGAGTCGCAGTTCAACTACGTGCTCGACGCGATCCGGCGCCTGCGCGAGGGGGGCTTTCGCTGGATCGACCTGCGTCCCGAGACGCAGGAGCGCTGGCGCGCGGAGATGGCCGAGCGCAGCGAGAAGACCGTCTGGACGACCGGCGGCTGCGGCAACTGGTACCTGAACTCGAAGGGCGAGAACACCAACAACTGGCCCGGCCCCTGGCTCGAGTACCGGCGCCGAACCCGGCGGATCAACCCCGGCGACTACCGCGTCGCGGTCTAGGCCCCCCAGGAACCGGCGCATCGCTCCCGCCGATCGGGCACGGTTCTCGGCATGCCGAGGATCCTCGCCGTCGCGATCGCCGCCGCGGCGCTGCTCGCCGCCGCGGCGCCGGCGCTCGCCGACTCGGTGCCGCTGCCCGAGAACGACCCCTTCTACGCGATCCCGAAACGCAGCCGCCTGGAGGGCAAGCCGAACGGCAAGGTGCTCGACTCGCGCCAGGTCGAGGTGAACGCGAGCGGCGTCCGGATTCCGGCGACCGCCTGGCAGGTCAAGTACAAGACGCTCGACGTGCACGGCAGACCGTCGGCCTACGTCGCGACGGTGATGATCCCCGACGCGGCCTCGACCGGCCCCGGCCCGCGGCCGCTGGTCTCCTACCAGACGGCCGAGGACGGGGTGGGATCCAAATGCTCACCCTCCTACGGCCTCAGAGCCGGGTTCGAGGCGGGAGGATCGAACTCCGCCAACGAGGCGAACGCGATGCGAGTCGCGATGGAAAGGGGCTGGGCGATCGTCGCGCCGGACTACGAGGGCCCGCGCTCGGAGTTCCTCGGCGCCAAGGGCGAGGCGCGCGGCGTGATCGACGGCGTCCGCGCGACCCTGCGCTTCCAGCCCGCCGGGTTCGATCGCAAGCGGACCCCGGTCGGCCTCTGGGGCTACTCGGGCGGCGCCCTCGCCTCGACCCTGGCGGCGCAGCTGCAGCCGCGCTATGCCCCGGACCTTCACTTCGCCGGGGTCGCGCTCGGCGGGACGCCGGCCGACATCGAGGCCGTGATGCGCGCCTTCAGCGGCTCGCCCTTCGGCGGCGCGATCGCGATCGGGCTGGTCGGCGCGGACCGCTCCTACCCGGCGGTCGACGTTCAGCAGTACCTCAGCGACTTCGGCCGCGAGGCGGTGGCGAACAGCCAGAGCGACTGCATCAACGACTCAGTCCAGAGGTACCCCGGGGCGCGGATCGAGGACTTCGCCACCGATCCGGCGGTCTTCGAGCTGCCGGCGGTCCAGCGGCTGTTGCGCAAGATGAGCCCGCTGTGGTTCCGCGGCACGCCATCGGCGCCCGTCTACGAGTACCACGCCGTCGCCGACGAGCTGGCCCCGATCGGGCCCGCCCGGCTGCTCGTCCAGCGCTTCTGCGACGCCGGGGTCACCGTCCAGCACGTCGAGGACCACACCAGCGAGCACGTCAGTCTCGTCGTCTCCGGCGCGACCGGGGCGATGGACTACCTCGGCGCCCGCTTCGCCGGCGAGCCGGCGCCGAGCACCTGCTGACGAGCTAGCGGTCGAGGACGGCCGCGGCGGCGGCCGCGGACTCGTCGGAGAGCCAGCCGTCGGTGAGCGGATCGCGCTCCAGCGCCTCGCGCATCTGCGCCAGCTGCGGCGCCCGCAGCTGCGACTTGACCGTCTCATAGGTTCCCGCGGGCAGGGCCGCGAGCCGGCGGGCCACCCCGAGCGCGGCCTCGAGCACGTCCTCGGCCAGCTCGTCGACGAGCCCGAGCTCGAGCGCCGCCTCGCCGCCGACGAGCTCGGCGCCAAGGACCAGCCTCCGCAGCGGGCCCCGGTCGAGCTCGGCGCGGATCACCGCCAGGGCCGCGCCCGGATACGGGGCGCCCACGCGCAGCTCGGTGAGCCCGTAGCTCGCCCGCGCCGCGCCGACGCGGTGGTCCGCGCAGAGCGCCAGGATCAGCCCCCCGGCGACCGCGTGCCCGTTGACCGCCGCGACCACCGGATGGGGCAGCCCGTACCAGTCGAAGAACAGCCGGTTGATGCCGGCCACCATCCCGCGCTGCTGGTCGGCGGAGAGGGTCGGCGCCAGCTTCAGGTCGACGCCGCCGGAGAAGAACTCGCCCGAGCCGGTGATTACGATCGCCGCCGGGCGCTGCTCGCGCAGCCTCTCGATCGCCACGGCGCTCTCGGCGAGCAGCTCAGGAGAGAGCGCGTTCGCCGGCGGGCGCTGCATCCGCACGACGGCGACGCCGTCCGCGTCCTCGATCGCGATCAGGTCCGCCATCACCGTCGATCCTAGGACCTATCCCCCGGGTGCGCGATCACCTATCGGGAGAGGTCCTCAATAGGCTGGCCCGGTGGCGACACTCACGCTTCACGCCCTGGCGCCCTCGCACCCGTGCATGACGGTCGCGGCGGCCCTCGAGCTCAAGGGGCTCGAGTACGAGCGGGTGGACCTGACGCCCGGACCGGCCCACAAGGAGCAGATGGCGCGGATCTACGGCGAGGGCAACACGACCGTCCCCGGCCTGCTGATCGACGATCGGCCCGTGCACGGCTCGCGCCCGATCCTCGCCGAGCTCGAGCAGATGGCGCCCGATCCGGCGCTGTTTCCGGAGCCGATCGCCGACCGTGTGCGCGAGGCGGAGCGCTGGGGAGACGACGAGCTCCAGGACCTCGGCCGGCGGCTGCCCTGGGGTGCGCTCTACTTCCGCCCCGAGGCGATGGGCACCTACGTCGGCGCCGGTCCGCTCGACCCGGCCGCCACGGACGGCGTGATCTCGATGATCCCGACCTGGTGGGAGTACCACCGGATCACCGCCGCCCGGCTGGCAGAGGACCTCGTCGGCCTGCCGGCGAAGATCGACCAGGTCGACGCGTTCGCCGCCGAGGGGATCGTCGACGGCGAGGGCCCGACCGCCGCCGACCTGCAGATCGGCGCCACCCTGCGGGTCCTGCTCACGGTCGGCGATCTGAGGCCGCTGATCGAGGGCCGGCCCGCCGAGCGGGTCGCGATGCGGTGGTTCCCCGACTACGCGGGGGACATTCCGGCGGGGGCGTACCCCGCCGGGTGGGTCGCGGCGTAGCCGCGCGAGCCTCCGCCCGAACGCTCCCCACCCGGCCCTATCCGGCCGGAAGCCGCACCCGGGTGCCGCCGTCCCCCACCCCGACCACGGTCGGGCCGCGGGTCGCCATCGCCCGCACGCTGCGGTGCGTGGGCAGCGGCACCGGGGTCCAGGTGACGCCGTCGGTGGAGGCGATCGCGACGCCCTCGCCGGTGGCGATGAGGCGGCTTCCCGTCCAGGTGACGGCGTCGAAGTTGACCTCGACCCCGGTCTGCTCCTGGGTCCAGGTCTCGCCGGCGTCGGTCGAGAGCAGGACCTCGCCGTTGTGGCCGACGACCACGAAGCCGGGCGGCCCATCGGCGACCCCCGTCTGAAAGCGCGCGAACCCGACCTGCTCCAGGTCCCAATCGCTCGCCCCGGGTGCCAGCCTGGCGACCGTGCCGGCCCCCGCGGCGATCACGCTGCTGTCGTCGGTCGCGAACCCGCGCACCGAGTGGAACCCGGGGAAGGTGACGCGCTGCCAGTGACGGCCATCGGCGGACTGGAGCACGAGGCCGAGGTCGCCGCCGGCGAGGAACCGGTCGCCGGTCCAGAAGACGGTGTGCAGGTTGAGCCGCGTATGCGTGCGCCGCTGTCGCCAGGAGATCCCGCCGTCCTCGGACGACAGCGCCGTGCCGCTCGAGCCGACGGCGACGAAGCCGCCGGGCCCGTGGTCAACCGAGTAGAGGTCGGCGCCGGTCGGGCGCTCGGGCCGGATCCATTCGGCGCCGTCGCGCGACAGCATCACCTTCCCCGCCCCGCCGACGGCGACGAAGCGCTCGCCACCGTAGGCGACCCCCAGCAGGGCGCACGGCATCGCGCTCACCTCGGTTCGCCAGCTGCGCCCGTCGGCCGACGAGATCACGGTGCTCTGGTCGCCCACCGCCACCCAGCGCCGCCCGGTCCACGCCACCCCGCGCAGATCGACGGTGGTCGGCGCACTGCCGAGCCGCCAGCCCACGCCGTCGTCGGAGAGCAGCACCTCGCCGCCGGACCCGACCGCGACCCAGCGCCCGTCGGCGACCGCGACGCCGCGCAGGATCTCATCGGTCGGGCTGGCCGCGGCGGTCAGGCCGCCGGCGAGGGTGCCGTGGAGGATGGCGCCGAAGTCGCCGACGGCGACGATTTCGCCGTTCGCGGCGGCGAGCTGCCAGAGCAGCGGCCGCGGCGCCGCGGTCGAGTCGGTCGGCGCGGGTGAGGTCGCGAGCGGCGCCCAGTTGACGCCGTCGGCGCTGTGGATCACCGTCGACTCCTGACCGGAGAGCAACAGCTCCGTCCCGTCCGCGGTCCCACCCCAGAGGATCGCGCTCGTGCCCGGCGCCGCCTGCTGCCAGGTGAGGCCGTCGGCGGAGGTGACGACGACCGAGTTGCTGCCCGAGGCCGCGACCAGGCCCGGTCGCGCGGCGATCCCGCGCAGCCCCGAGCTCGGGATCCCGCTCGCGACCTGCCAGGCGCCCACGTTGCGGGCGAGGATCGTGCCGATGTCGCCGATCACCACCCAGCGCTCGCCGTTGAAGACAACGCCCCGCAGGTCGTGCTCGACCGGCGTCGCGACCACGCGCCAGCGGTCGAGCCGGCGGGCGGCGGCGACGAGGCCGTCGGAGCCCACCGCCCGCACGCGGGCGCCGTCGGTGGCGACGTTCGCGAGCGTCAGCCCGCCGCCGGGCGCGGACCGGCAGCTGGCCGCCTCGGAAGCGGCCGGGGGGCAGGCGGCGAGCGCGACCAGCGCCAGCGCGAGTGGCAAACGGCCCGGCACCCGCGCAAGCCTAGATACGGCGCCGGTCAGTCGGCGAAATCGAGCTCCAGCTCGGCGCTCCGGCGGGTGCTCAGCGCCGGCGTCTCGACCGTCAGCAGACGCGCGTCAGGGTCGTAGCTGAAGTCGTCGATCTCCGCCGCGCCGGCGCCGGCGTCGACCGTCACTCCGCTGGGCTCTTCGACGCCCGAGACTCGAACGCTGTAGCTGCGGGCTGTGGGCTCGCCGGGGTAGTGGCCGTGGGCGCGGCGGATCGTCAGCGTCGCTGCGCCGGTGGCCTCGTCCCAGCGCAGCGGTGTGCGGGCATAGCTCGCCCGTTGGTAGCCGAAGCCGACGCCCTCGTCCTCGTAGAGGGAGAAGCGGCCGTCGGCGCCGGCGTAGACGTTGAGGATCAGCGGGTCGGGAGCGCCGCGGCCGGTGTAGTCGGAGTACTCCTGGCGCGGCACGATCGCCCCGGCGCGCGCGAAGACGGGCATCCGCTCGAGCGGCACCGACAGCGTCTCGGCGCGCGGCCCGGAGTGGACCTCGCCGGTGAACACATCGACCCAGTCGCCGGGCGGGAACCAGACCCGCTTGCGGGCCGGGTCGCCTGGAGCGGCGACCGGCGCCACCAGCAGCTCGTCGCCGAGCATGTACTGGCGGTCGAAGCGGTAGGCCTCCTTGCGGTCGGGCCAGCCCAGGTACATCGCCCGCGCGATCGGCAGGCCGTCGTCGTAGGCCTGCCGCGCGAGCGTGTAGAGGTAGGGCACGTAGGACTCGCGCAGGCGCAGGAACAGGGCCGCGATCTCCCCCGCTCGGCCGCCGTATTCCCACGGCAGCCGCGGGGCGTGGTCGGAGTGCAACCGCAGGATCGGCTGCACGAACCCGGACTGGATCCAGCGCACGTACAGGTCGTCGGGCAGCTCGTCGCCATGGAAGCTGCCGATGTCGTGGGAGACGTAGGGGAGCCCGATCCCACCCTCGGCGGCGGTGAACCGGGTCTGGAAGTCGAGCATCGCCCAGGTGTCGTAGGTGTCACCGGTGAAGTGGATCGCGCTGCGGTGCTCGGCCCAGGCGCCGGCGCTCGCCGCCCCGTAGTCGAAGACCGAGGAGCCGATCCGGGTCAGCGGCAGCCAGCGCAGGCCACGATCGCGCTCGCGCTGGGCGTAGAGCGCGTTGATCCAGGTGTCGGGGGTCAGCCCGGCGGCGACGGCGCGGCTCTCGTCACAGCAGTAGTCGAGCCACCACGAGTCGACCCCGGCCTGCTCGAAGGGCGCGTGCAGCGAGAAGTAGGAGGCGACGTGGGCGGGGCGCGCCCAGTCCCACACCGCGCAGACAGCGTCGGGGTCCGGAAGGAAGGCGCGGCAGCGGTCGCCGCCGTCGATCAGCCCGCCGGCGGCCGCGTCGGCGGCGGCGAAGCTGGGATCGTCGGTGCTGATCGACGGGTGCACGTTGAGCGTCACGTCGAGACCCTGCGAGTGCGCCCAGTTGAGGAAGCGGCTCGGGTTCTCGAAGAAGACCTGCGTCCACTGCCAGCCGTCCCAGTGGTTGGGCCACTTGTAGTCGGTGTCGACGATCAGCACGTCGAGCGGCACCCGGTTGCTGCGGAAGCGGTCGAGCAGGTGGTGGTAGTCGGTCTCGCTGTAGCCCATGTAGCGCGAGAACCAGTTGCCGAACGCCTTCCTCGGCAGCAGCGGGGCCGGCCCGGTCAGGTCGCGGAAGTCGGCGAGGGCGCCGGCGTAGTCGTCGCCGTAGGCGAACAGGTAGCCGTCCTGGTAGGCGTCGCCGCGGGCCGGCCGCTCGGCGTACCAGCGCCCCCCGTCGATCAGCAGCGGCGAGGTGGTGTCGTCGAGCACATACCAGCCGTCGGTGGAGAGCAGGCCGTCGTGGAGTGGGACCGGCCCACTCTGCCCGTCGAGCCCGCGGTACCAACCGCCGAGGTTGCCGGCCGTCACCGGGGACGGGTCCGGGTCAGGGTTCGGCGGCACGACCGCAGGCGCGGGCGCGCTCGACGGGCTCGGCGGCGGAGCCGGGAAGCCCGGTCGCACGCGCCGGGTCGTCGTCGGCGTCTCGATCTTCAGCCGCAGGTTCCGGGGGCTGAACGACCCGGTGCCGAGGCGGTAGCGCAGCACCACGCTGGAGGTGCGGATCTCGCGCACCCCTTTGTGGACCCGGGTCTGAAACGGCGGCGGCCGGAAGCCTCGCGCGGGCACGGTCAGCGTCGGGCGATCCTCGAACGAGCCGTCGGCCGCGTACTCGAGCCGAATCAGGGTCGGCGAGATCACCTCGAAGCGCGCCGGGCCGTCGCGGATCTCGGCCGGCCCCGGCTCGGCCGCGGTGGCGGCGGTCGGCGGCCAGGCGAACGCGACCCCGAGCGCGACCGCGATCGCCAGCGTCGTCGGCATCCTCCCCATGCGGCGGCGTACGCTATCGGCGGGTGGTCAACGGCTGCGCAGCAGGCGCCCGACCGCGCCCATCATCTCGTCGGTGCGCGCGTCGCGGTCGGCCTCGCCGGCGCCGACGACGCAGTGCCGGGCGTGGTCGTCGAGCACCCCGAGGGCGACCTTGTCGAGCGCCGCCTGGACGGCGGACACCTGGGTGAGGATGTCGATGCAGTAGCGCTCCTCGGCGACCATCCGCTCCAGCCCGCCGACCTGGCCCGCGATCCGTCGCAGCCGCCGCAGCAGGTCGTCCTTGTCCTCGAGGTATCCGGGTGGTGCGGCCGTCTCGCTCATCGCCTTCCTTTCGCGCTCGCCTGGCGCGAATTGTAGGCGATACCCCGGAGGGGTATTAGAAGGAAGGCTGGGCCGAGGTGCGGGGGACCGGCCCCGGGGCCTCGTCGCCACCGCGGACCGCGTGCAGGAGCTTCCACACCGCCTTGCGGCTGATGCGCGAGACCTGCATCTGCGAGACGCCGATCTGCTCGCCGACCTCCGCCTGGGTCATCCCCTGCTCGAGCCGCATCTTCAGGACCATCAACTCGCGGTCGTCGAGGTCCGCTGTCTCGGCGGCGAGCTGAGCGTCCACCGCCTCGAAGCCTGAGTCCTCCGAGCCGAGCGTCTCGACGACCGCCAGCTCGGTTCCGTCGTCGCCGCCGACCGGCGCGTCGATCGACCTCGTCTTGCGCGCGGTGGCGGCCTCCAGCCCCTCGAGCACGTCCTCGACCGAGACCTCGAGGTGGTCGGCGAGCTCGGCCGGGGTCGGGGTGCGCCCGTACTCCTTCGAGAGCGTCTGGGTCGCGGCCTCGAGGCGCATGCAGAACTCCTGCAGCCCGCGGGGCAGGCGCAGGTTCCAGACGTTGTCGCGGAAGTGGCGGCGCAGCTCGCCGAGGATCGTCGGCGTCGCGTAAGCAGCGAACGGCCGGCCCATCTCCGGGTCGAAGCCCTTGATCGCCTTGACCAACCCGAAGGAGGCGACCTGGATGAGGTCGTCGAGTGGCTCGCCGCCGCGGTTGTAGCGCAGCGCGAGCGAGCGCGCGAACGGCATCAGCCGATCGACCAGCCGTCGCTGGAGGTCGGGCGTGGGCGCCGCGGCGTACCGGCTCAGCAACTCGGCATCGCTCACGGCGACAGCTGTATCCATGGTCGCCGAGTTCATCAATCCCCTTTCCGTGTGGACGCCGATCAGTGTTCGGGCGCCAGTCGGTACTTACCACCGGGCCGGGGGGTCAAAACCCCGCGGGCGCAGAATGGACGGAAAGCCGACCGGCCGTTCAGTGACCGCAGACGGGCCAGGGGCCGGCGCCGTCGCGGCGCATCAGCAGCACCGCGACCACCGCCTGGGTCCGGTACGGATACGCGATCGGGTCGCCACCGGGGCTCTTCGGCGAGGCCTTCCAGGTCGACCGCATGAACTGGAAGGCGCCGCGGTACAGGCCACCGCCGCCGATCGCGTGCGGGTCGCCGCCCGACTCGCACTCGGAAGTCCGGTGCGCCCAGCGCTTCTCAGCCGGCGAGACCCGGGCCGTCCAGATCTTCGAGTACCGGTCGTTGAGGCGGGCGTTCGAGCCCTGCTGAGCGCCGCCCCCGGTCGTCACGGTGCTGACCCCGCCCGAGGTGGCAGCACCGGCCGTGCCGGCGGCCAGCGCGCCGCCCGCGACCAGGGCGAGCAGCGCGATCACGGTCGCGCGGAGCCGAGGTTTTACGTTCGTCACCAGAGTCATCGACTACGTTCCGGGTGCGTTCCGCTCTGTTGCTTCCGGGGTTAGCTGACGGGCTCGCGCTTAGAGCTAGCGCTACACGGCCGTGCTGGTCGCGATTCGCCCCTACAGATGGGTCCCCCGTCCCCCGCCTATGTGCGGCGGGGACTCAGCAGGAGCGCGGCATATTAACAAACTGTTAGCGAACCGTTAGCAGTACCGTCAGCGACGTGGGCGGCTGGTCAGCCACGCCCCCGCCAGCACGGCCGCGGTCCCGGCCAGCTCAGCCGCGCTGGCGCCCTCGCCGCGCACCGCGACGCCGAGTGCGATCGCGACCACCGGGACGAAGTAGATCGCCACCGCGCCGCGCGTCGCCCCGACGCGCCCGACCAGCGAGGTGAAGACGACGTAGCCGAGCCCCGTGCAGAGCAGCCCGAGCGGCAGCATCGCGACCAGGCTGCCGGCCGTGGGGTCCGAGGCCGCCAGCCCGAGCAGGCCCGGAACCGCCAGCAGCGCCACGGCGACGAGCAGGGCGCGGAGGATCACCGCCAGCGACCCGTAGCGCTGCTGCAGGGGCACGGCGATGTTCGTCGAGAGCGCGTAGCAGGCGACCGCGACGACCACCAGGCAGACGCCGAGAGCCTGATTCGAGCCGCCGCGATCGGCCGAGGCGGCGACGATCGCGACCACGCCCGCGAACCCGAGCCCGAGGCCGAGCGCCTGCACGCGCGCGGGCAGGCGCCGCAGCAGCAGCGCCGCGATCGCCGCCGCGAAGAGCGGCTGCGCCCCGGTGATCATCCCCGCGACCGCCGACGAGACCCACTGCTGGGCGACCGGGAACAGGGTCAGCGGCACGGCGAGCCAGAGGACGCCCAGCAGAACCACGCGGGCGCGGTCGCGGCCGGCGAGCGCGCCGCGCCGGGCCGCCGGCAGCGCCGCCAGCAGGGCGGCGCCGAGCGCGACGCGCAGGAAGGCGATCGCGGTCGGCTCCAGCCCCTCGAGGCCGATCTCGATGAGCAGGTACGCCGAGCCCCAGATCAGCGCCGTCGCCGCCAGCAGCGCCCAGTCGCGCCCCGCGAACGCCTGCGGGCGGGTGCCCGGGCCGGTCGTGATCAGGCGCTCGGTCACGGTGGTATCGTCGCCGACCTTGGCGCAGATGCAGCCGACGGCGATCCTCCTCCCGCTCGACGGCCGGATCCCGAGCGTCCGCCGGCGCGAGGTGGCGAGCACCGGCCAGGAGAGCCAGCCCTGGCAGCGGCCGTACACGAGCCCGCTGCTCAACGCCGCCGGCGACGACGATCGCGCCGCCTGGTTTCACTTCTGCCACGGCCACCACGTCGAGTTCCTCTACTGGCAGGTCCTCGCCCACGCCTGCGGGCGGGTGACCGCCGCGCTCGGCGCCGGCAAGGAGGCGGAGGCCGACCCCTGGCTCGCCCGAGCCGAGGCGCTGATTCGTGGCAGCGGCGCCCTCCTCTACTTCTGCGGCGCCCTCGACGCCGAGGTGTACGACCGCTGCCTGCGCCCCTCGATGGAGGCCGAGCGCGACGATTTCAGCGGCGACATGTCACGCGAGTTCCTGGCGATGATGGACGCCAAGGCCGACATGGTCGAGGCTCTGAAGAGCGGGCACGACGAGCTCAGCGACCGCTTCCACGCCGCCGAGCGGGTCTGGTACGCCCACCACGGCGAGGTCGTCCACTCCCTGCACCCGGGCAAGTCGCTGTTGCGCGAGAAGGTCGAGCGGCTCGAGCACGAGGTCGAGTCCTTCGACTACCGCGCCTACGTCGACAACGTGGTCCGCTCCGACCAGGCCCTGAGCGACTACGACGACTACTTCGGCGTCCAGCGCTCCGATTCGATCACCCTCGACGACTACTGGACGCAGGCGCTGGAGAAGCTCGCCACCGTGCACTCGGGCTTCGCCATGGGCGCCAGCCAGCGCGACGAGCTGATGCGCGGAGACGCGGCGCTGCTCGCCGTGATCTCGGAGCTGTTCGAGGCCTAGCGTCCGTTACGGGAGGCGCAACGATCGGCGAATGGCGACTTTCGGTCGCTATCCGACCCAAACTCGCCAATTGCGGCGGCGTTGGCGGGTTTCCTCGCTAACCGCGCGCCCGGTGTCGATCGAAGGGAGACCGAGCCGGCTCGATCTCGCCGCTGTCGACCCGGCCTTGGATCCTGCGGATCTGTGCTTGGAGCTCCTCGAGAGGCTGCTTGGCGGCTTCGGCGGCCCAGTCGATCTCCGGGTTTGAGCTCAGCAGCGCTTCGGAGTCAGCGGTCCGCAGAAAACGCGCCGGGCTCCCGCTGAGCACGTAAGCACCGGGCCTGTCCCCTTTTTCCATGACGAAGTAGACGCCGGAGTCTCCGACCGCGGAGCTCGGCGCCAACACCGCTACCGGCATCTCCTCCTCCAAGACGATCTCGGAGCCCGGCTCAATCTCGCTGGTACCACCCAGCCACTCGTCGACGTGCACTACTACCTCGTTGAACTGAATCGCACCGGTGAGCTGCCCGTACTCCTCGGCTGCCGCTGGCCCGTCGTTGCCGCCGGAGCCGCCGACCGTGCGGCCCGGGTTGATTGCCGTGACGGTGCCGCTGACCACTAGATCCGAGGTCGCCTGCATTTGCGCCAGGTCGTCGTAGGAAAAGACCTCCTCAATGGAGCCCGCCTGCGAACGCGGCGGAGCGAACGCGGTGCGCTGGGGGGTCGTCACGGTCGCAGTCTCGACGTCGCCCGAGGACTGGGTCACAGCCGCTAGCGCATAGCCAAAGCCGGCTGCCACCAGCACCGAGGCGATCAGCGCGAGGCGTGCACGTCCCGTCATGCCCAATAGACCCTAAGCGAATGCCAGAGTTCCGCCTTGGACGAGTCGCGGAACTTCCGCACCGCGTGGGCTAAGCGGTGGAGGCGCTGGCGCTAGCCCTTGGCGATCGCCGAGAAGGCGTCCCAGGAGGGCTTTGCCGACCCGTCGAGCGCCCGCAGGCCGGCATACCCGCACCACTCGCAGATCAGGTCGCCGCCGGCCTTGTCGCGCCACGAGTACCAGAACAGGCCCTTGAGATGGAAGCCGGCCTTGTTCTGCTCGAACTTCTGCAGCGTCTTGCGCAGCAGCTTCGCCTGACCGTCGAGGCCCTTGACGTAGGGGTTGGATTTCGGCCCGTCGGCGGCCCAGCCGATCTCGGTGATCCAGGTGCCGACCTTGCGGTCGCCCTCCTTCTTGACCACCTGGCGGGCGACCTTCAGCTGGTCGAGCGAGGCGCCCGTGTTGGCCGCGTACGGATGCAGAGCGATCGAGTCGAAGGCCTTCTTGATCCCCTTGAACGAGTACAGCGCCTTCAGATAGGGCTGGATCGGCAGGACGACCTTCGATGCCGACGCGGGGCCCCAGGCGCCGCCCAGGATCACGTCGGAGTGCGGATCGGCCTCGTGGATCGCGGTTCCGGCCGCCTTGACCAGCTTCGCGTAGGCCTCGATGTCCTCCTTGGGCGCGAAGTACTTGGGCGAGTTCTGCTCATTCCACAGCTGCCAGTCATGGATCGGATGAGCCTCCGTGCAACCGCACGGCGGCTGGTCGGGGGGCGGCGGAGGGCTGTCGGGCGGCGGCGGCGGCGTCGGCGGCGGATCGGGCGGTGGCGGGGGCGTGCCCGGCGGCGGCGGCGGGTTCGGCGGCGGGGTCGGTTCGCAACCCGGGAGCGGGATCGGCAGGCACGGGATCAGCCGTTCCGATGTGCTCGCCGGGAACGCCGCGCGCAGGGGCCTGCTCGGCGCCGCTTTCGCGCTCGGAACCTCCCAGAAGTCGCCGCCCGGGCCGTAGCGCTGGACCGCCGCCTTCGCGAACGCGGCGTAGGCCTTGCGCGTCTTCGGAGAGGTGGGCGCGTAGATCGCGCAGTCGCGGCGGTCGCAGTGCTTGTGACCGTCGATCGTGGCGGCCCAGTTCGGCGTCCCATAGATGAAGAAGAACGGCTCCACGCCGTAGTTGCTGGTCTCGCGGACCATCGCGTCGACGCTGCTCCAGTCGTAGTGGCCGGGCGTCGACTCGACCGTCGGCCAGTGCAGGATCAGCCGGATCTGGTCGATGCCGCCGCTCGCCATCAGCTCGACGTCCTCGCGCGAGGGCACGGCGCCGTCCTGGGGCACCACCCCGTAGGTAACCGTGCCGGCGCTCGCGCTCGAGCCCCCGAACGCCATGACTCCGACGGTCACTACCCCCAGCAACCAGGCGCCGTGAAAGCCTGACCTGCCCATTAGCCGATCTTAGTCCTCCGAGCTTGCGACCACGACACAACCTTTAGCCCTTTTCGGCGAACTGGACGAATATCGGTGGTGCCGCGGACTTAGAGGCCGCAGAGGAACGGGAACTGCGGCGAACCGTGCTGGGCGGCCAGCGGCACGGCGCGAGCGGGGCTGATCCGGCTCGGGGCGGCGCCGATCACCCGATGCGGCCGCGCCTCGACACCCCGGCGGGGAACGAGGCGCAGATAGGCGCGCAACGAGGCGTCGCTGCGCGTCGCGGCGCCGCCGGCGAGCGCGACACTGCGCACTCGCCCGCCGCGGACCACGAACGCGACGGTTCGGGCGCCGAGGCTCGCTGTCCAGACGCCGCCGCCGATCGCCTCGGCGTGGCGGCGCACTCGCCTGACCGAGGCGCCGCGGCCGATCCCCAGGGCGCGCTGGCCGCCGGCGTTGGTCGCGATCAGCGCCACCCGCCCGGCGGGGGTCATCACCGCGGAGAGGGTCGCGTGCTCGTTGCCGTGGCCCTTCGCGCACCAGCTCCAGGCCCGATGGCGGCGCAGCGGCTGGCCGGCGCGCATCAGGGTCCGCTTCGTGCCGGCGCCGATCCGCAGCCGCCCGAGGCCGGCGCCGGTGAAGTGTCCGCGGGCCGACTGGCAGCGTCCGCTGGGAACGCCGACCGATCGCTCCCACATCTCCAGGTAGGCCTCCGAGCCGTGGAGCATGTCGCGGGCGATCTTCCGGCCGCCGGTCTTCGCGACCTCGTTGGCCCAGTCGGCGTAGAGGCCGTAGTGCGCGACGCCCTCCTTGGAGTAGTCGAAGACCCGGTCGCCGGTGCGCTGCGGATAGACCGTGGTCGCGCCGTCGAGCGACTTGAACGGGTAGGTGACCGCGTTCGGCGAGCCCTCCGGAGCGGGGGCGCCCTGGGTCGCCAGGCCGCCGAGGTCGGCGCCGTAGCCCCAGCCGAAGAAGTAAGGCGTCGCCTTCGGGCGGTAGGAGCGCCAGGCGTCGACGAAGCCCTCGGCCGAGCCGGCGCCCGGGAAGGCGAGCCCGCCGAGCTGCCAGATCCGCGGCCAGTTGCGCGGGTCCATCCAGCCGTGGGGCGAGATCACCCCCGAATAGTTGCGCGCCTCGGCCAGCGAGATCGTCTCGTCGACCGCCTTCTGGCTCATGTGGTCGGGGTTGACGATCATCCCCATCTGCATCATCCGCCTCACCGTGTGGCGTCCGAGGCCGGTGAGGCCGCGGGTGTTGCAGTGCGGCGCGGGCGGATAGGTCGGCGCGGTGCCGGGCGTCACCCCCAGCGTCGCCAGCAGCCCGGTGAGGGCGGCGCTGCCGGCTGGGAGGCCGCTCTCGATCGTGTTGTCGTGCTCGCGGCCGGTGCACGTCTCCGCGCTCCAGAACGATCCGTAGCTCTGGCGGTTGGCGGCGTTGATCAGGACCCCGATCGGCCCGCCGTCGAAGCGCACCCCGGTCAGCGGGTTGTCGAACTTGTTCAGCAGCAGCGAGGACCGCACGCCCTGCTTGTAGAGGTCGTCGAGGCCGCTGTCGATGACCCCGCGGTCGCAGCTCGCGGGGTCGGAGCCGCGGCAGTCGAAGAGCTCGGAGACCTCGACCTCGAGCACGACGGCCATCTTGCCCTCGTTGATCACCCGCCGGGCCTGGAACGGGTTGCGGACGATCTGGAAGAACCCCTTGCCCGGGCCGCCGGCCTGGGCGTCGACGTAGTCCTGCAGCTGCTCGATGTCGGCGACCCCGCGGCGCACGGTGTCCATCTCGTCGCAGTTGGTGCGGCGGTTGGCCATCAGCTCGCAGAGCTCGCGGTTCTCGTTCACCGACATCACCATCAGCCGCAGCCCCGCCTTCCAGTCGCGCTGGATCCAGCGGTAGTAGGTGCCCTCGTAGGTGAGGTTGTCGCGCCGCCACTCGGTCAGCTTCGGATAGCCGGTGGTGTCGTGCGGATGGGCAGGATCGCCGTAGTTGAGGAAGTTCTGCACCGGGGCGGCCGCGCCCTGCGGCCCCTCGATGGTCGAGCAGTCGGGGAGCGCCACGGTGATCCCGTAGCGGTCCCAGGGCTCGCCGCAGTGGAAGTTGCCGCCCAGGTACTCGTAGGTCATCCAGTGCATGTGGCCGTCCAGCAGGCCGCGCACCTCGCCGTACGGCGTCTTCCCCTTCGCCGGCCGGCCCTTGACGTTGAGCTGCGCCTCGGGGAAGGTCGCGCACCCCGTCGCCGGCACGAACCGAAACTGGGCGCCGGGCCCGGCGCCGGCGCTGGGGATCAGCGCCAGCCCCGAGGCGCCGACGGCGAGCATCTGGTCCGGCGCCGAGCGGGGCGAGAGCGTGAACGACCCGGTCGCCCCCTCGACGACCCAGTCCGCCGCCGGACTCGGCTGCGCGGCCCGGCCGACCGTGTCGCCGGAGGCGGCGAGGAAGTCGCGCGCGGTCCCGTAGAGCATGTAGCTGCCGAGGTCGGTGGCCTTGAAGCGAAGCTGCGAGGCGTCGGCGATCGCCGCGCCGCCCGAGGACGGGGCGAGGGAGTAGCAGCCGCCGGCAACCGAGTAACGGGTCGGCACCGTCGGCGCCGCGCCGGCCGGCGCCGCCGGCGCGCAGAGCGCAAGGATGGCGAGTCCGGCCGCCCCGGCGAGCAGCCACGCGCCACTCGATCTCCCGCGGCTCGGTCTCCCCCTGCTCAGCACGGCGCCGACGCTACCAATGGCAGCATCGGCGCGCGCAGGTCAGGAGTGGTGAGCTACTTCTCGAACGAGGTGGACCAGGAGGCGCGCGACCAGCTCGCCCGGCTCCAGCTCGCCCGCGCGGGGTCGATCGCAGAAAGCAGGGCGGCGCAGTCGGACTTGGCCGCGGCGATCTCGGCGTCGATCTGGGCCACGTCCTCGGCCGACAGGTCCGGCGTCGACATCCCGTCGGCAGACCAGCTGGCGCGACTCCACGAGGCGCGGCTCCAGGAGGCCCGCGACCAGCTGGCGCGACTCCACGAGGCGCGCTCGAAGTCCAGGCAGGACTCCGGCGTCGCCGACCAGGAGGCGCGAGACCAGCTCGCACGGCTCCACGAGGCGCGGCTCCACGAGGCCCGCAGCGGGTCGGTGGCGTCTGACCAGCTGGCGCGAGACCAGGAGGCGCGGCTGTAGTCGATCAGGCCGGTGGCGGGATCGAGCAGCGAGCTCGGGGTCAGGCCGGCGTTGACGTTCTTCCTCGCGAGGTCCCTGTTGATCGCCTTGTCGAGCGCCAGCTCGGAGCCGACGACGGTGGTCGTGGTGTCGGCCCCCGACTCGACCGGCGTACCCGAGGCGTCGACCAGCGTGGCCGAGGTCTCGGTCTTGTAGACCGGCCTCGTGCGCCTGACCAGCTGGGACTTGACCTGGTCGGGGGTCAGATCGGGGGAGGCCTGGAGCAGGTCCGCGGCACCGCCCGAGACGACCGCCGCCGCCATCGAGGTGCCGCCGACCTTGAAGTAGTAGCCGTCGGTGACGCACGTCGGGCAGAGGCTCGTGTACTGCGAGCCGGCCGGGATCGTCGAGACCAGGTGGGCGCCGGGGGCGAGGAGGTCGGGCTTGGCAAAGCCGTCCTGGGTCGTGCCGCGAGAGGACCACGAGGCGAGGAAGTCGTCGGCGATCGCCTTGGTGCCCATGTCGTCGACGCCGCCGACGGTGATCACGTAGGGATCGTTGGCGGGGGCGTAGGAGACGGCGTCGTCGGCCTTGCCGGAGTTGCCCGCGGCGGCGACGACGACGATGCCCGAGTTCCAGGCGGCCTCGACGGCGGCATCCAGTGGATCGGTCTTATAGGACTCGGCGACCGAGGACTTGAGCGAGAGGTTGACAACGCGGATGTTGTAGTCGGCGCGCTTGTCGATCGCGAACTGCAGCCCGTCGATCACGTCGAGGACGCTCGAGTTGCCGGCGTCGTCGGCGGCCTTGATCGCGATCAGGTTGGCGTCGGGGGCGACTCCGGCGTAGCGGCCGTAGAGCGGATCGCCCGCCGGGCGGTCGGTGCCGTTGCCGGCGATCAGCCCGGCGACGTGGGTGCCGTGGCCGTAGGTGTCATTGGCGGTCGTCGCCGCCGGGTTGGTGACCACCGAGGCGATCACGCGCGAGCTGGCGTCTGACTGCGAGACGCGGAAGTCGGGCAGGTTGCCCTGGATCCCGGTGTCGATCACCGCGACGCCGACGCCCTTGCCGGTGTAGCCCTGCTCCCAGGCCTTGTTGGCGCGGACCGACTGGTTGAAGGAGGTGGCGAGCGTGCCGGGCTGGACCGTGCCCTGGCTGGTCACCGCCGCGTTCAGCGAGACGGCGTGGATCGCCGGGTCGGCGGCCAGATCCTGAGCGGCCGAGGCGCGAAGGGTGGTCGAGAAGCCGTTGATGAGCTCGAGGCGCTGCTCGACCACGCCGCCGGCCGAAG
>JAWVFH010000021.1:0-22116 GCA_033856255.1 Solirubrobacterales bacterium
TCCATCGAGAGGAACTCGGCGATGTCGGAGATCCCCTTCTGCACCGTCTCCGGGGTGATCCCGTGCTCGAGGTTGTAGGCGACCTGGATCGCGCGACGGCGGTCGGTCTCGGCGATCGCCTTGCGCATCGCATCCGTCTCCCGGTCCGCATACATCAGCACCCGGCCGTTGATGTTGCGCGCGGCGCGGCCGATCGTCTGGATCAGCGAGGTCTCGCCGCGCAGGAACCCCTCCTTGTCGGCGTCGAGGATCGCGACCAGGGTGACCTCGGGCAGATCGAGCCCCTCGCGCAGCAGGTTGACGCCGACGAGCACGTCGTACTCGCCCAGCCGCAGGTCGCGGATGATCTGGATTCGCTCCAGGGTGTCGACCTCGGAGTGCAGGTAGCGGACCTTGAACCCGTGCTCGAGCAGGTAACCGGTCAGGTCCTCGGACATCTTCTTGGTCAGCGTCGTGACCAAGGTCCGCTCCTTGCGGTCGACCCGGCGGCGGACCTCGTTCATCAGGTCGTCGATCTGGTTGCGGGTCTCGCGCACGTCGATCTCGGGATCGACGATCCCGGTCGGGCGCACGATCTGCTCGACGATCCGCTTCGACATCCCCCGCTCGAACTCGCCCGGGGTCGCCGAGAGCATCACCAGCTGGCCGACCCGGGGCAGGAACTCGTCGAACTTGAGCGGCCGGTTGTCGAGCGCCGAGGGCAGCCGGAAGCCGAAGTCGACCAGGGTCTGCTTGCGCGAGCGGTCGCCCTCGTACATGCCGCCGATCTGCGGGATCGTCTGATGCGACTCGTCGACGAAGACGACGAAGTCGTCGGGGAAGTAGTCGATCAGCGTGTGCGGCGGCGAGCCCGGGGGGCGGTTGTCGAAGATTCGCGAGTAGTTCTCGATCCCGGAGGTGAAGCCGAGCTCCTTCAGCATCTCGATGTCGTACTGGGTCCGCTGCGCAAGCCGGTGCGCCTCGAGGTCCTTGCCGCGCTCATGGAACCAGGCGAGGCGCTCGTCGAGCTCGGCCTTGATCTCGACCACGGCGCGCTCGAGCGTCTCCTCCTCGGTCGCGTAATGGCTCGCCGGCCAGACGGCGACGTGGTCGACCTCGTCGTAGATCTCGCCGGTCAGCGGGTCGAAGTGGTGGATCGACTCGATCTCGTCGCCGAACAGGTTGACCCGGTAGGCGGACTCGGCGTAGGCCGGGAAGATCTCGAGCATCTCGCCCAGGGCGCGGAAGGTGCCGCGGGTGAGCGCCGTCTCGTTGCGCGTGTACTGCATGCCGACCAGCTTGCGGAACAGCTCGTTGCGGTCGATCCACTCGCCGACCTTGAACAGCTGCATCTGGCGCCGGTAGAGCTCCGGCGAGCCGATCCCGAAGATGCAGGAGACCGAGGCGACGATGACGACGTCACGGCGGGCGAGCAGCGAGGCGGTCGCGGCGTGGCGAAGGCGGTCGATCTCGTCGTTGATCGACGAGTCCTTCTCGATGTACAGGTCCTGCTGCGGAACGTACGCCTCGGGCTGGTAGTAGTCGTAGTAGCTGACGAAGTACTCGACCACGTTGTCGGGGAAGAACTCGCGGAACTCGTTGCACAGCTGGGCGGCGAGGGTCTTGTTGTGGGCGATCACGAGCGCCGGGCGCTGGACGCGCTCGATCACCCCCGCCATCGTGAACGTCTTCCCTGTCCCGGTGCCGCCGAGCAGGGTGACGAAGTCCTCACCGGCGCCAAGCCCCTCGGCGATCCCATCGATCGCCTTCGGCTGATCTGCCGTCGGCGTATAGGCGCTGTTGAGCCTGAACTTCGTCACGGACGGAACATAGCGGCCGTCATACTCGGCATCCATTGGATCGTGGCAGGGCGAATCTCGTGTTTTCACTCCTCATCCTGCTGGTGCTCGGCGGGGCACTGGCGGTCGCCGGCCCGGGTGACGCACAACGGCCCGAGCCGCCGGCCGAAGTCGCCCGGCCGACGGCCTCCGGGCAGCTCGAGGCGGACCGCCTGGCACGCATCAGCGTCCGCTCGTTGCCCGGCGTCGCTCGCGGGGTCGCCAGGGTGCGGAATCTGCAGTTCGGGCATCTGCCGAAGCCAGAGGTCGTCAGCAGCGCGTTCCTGAATCGCCTTGGGGCGCGCGAGCTCGCCGATCACTCCGGCAACCTCGGGATCGGCGCCGACAACGCCTTCGGTGCGATCACCGGCCTCCTGCAACCGGACGAGGACCTGCACGCCGCCTATACCTCGACCGGGGACCTCGCCGCGGCCGCCTACGACCCGAGGACGAAGCGCCTCTACATCGTCTCCGATGCCGCCGCCCCGAACCGGGCGCTAGTCAAGTTCGAGCTCGCCCACGAGCTCAACCACGCGCTCGAGGACCAGCACTTCGGGATCGGCGGCGGCGGCAGGCTGGACGACGACGCCGCGCTCGCCCGCCAGGCGCTGGTCGAGGGATCGGCGACCGAGCTGATGATCGAGTACGCGCGCGCCTATCTGAACCCGCTCGAGCTGATCGCCGCCACGGGGACGATCGACGAGGGCACCGGCGACGTGCCGAAGGCGTTCGTCGACCAGCTCACCTGGACCTACCTCGGCGGGCGCAAGTTCATCGACTCGCTGCGGACCACGTCCGGCGACTGGAAGCTGGTCGACTACGCGCTCGAGACGCGCCCCCCGCAGACGACCGAGCAGGTCCTCCATCCCAGCAAGTACCTGCGTGACGAGCTCCCCGATCCGGTGCGGATCAACCCGGCGCCTCTGCGTACACGGGGTTGGCGGCTCGCCGATCGCAACGTGCTCGGCGAGCTGGCGACCGGGAAGCTGCTCGAGGTGGGCGCGGATGCGACGGCGGCAACGGCGGCCGCGAGGGGCTGGGACGGCGACCGTTACGAGCTCTGGCGCCGCGGCGTCGCGCCGTCGAACTGCGACTACCCGTGCCGGTCCGACCTGGCGCTGGTCGCGAAGTGGCGGTTCGATCGCATGCCCGACGCGCTCGAGTTCGAGCGGGCGGCGAGCGCGTATCTCACCGACGGGCTCGGCGCCGACGACCTCGCAGGCCCGGCGTGGAGAGTCGACGGCGGCTACGCCTCGGTGGCGACCGCCGGCGACGTCTCCGCGATCGCCTTCGCGCCGACCGAAGAGCTGGCCCGCCAGGCCGCGGGCGCCCAGGTCCCCTGATCTGAGACGATCGGTCAATGGGTGGCTCGCGCATTCGACTGGCGGCCTTCTGGGTGTTCGCCGGGATCATGCATTTCGTCCGCACTCGGGAATACGAGGCGATCGTCCCCGACTACGTGCCGATGTCCGCCCAAGACGCGGTGCGATGGAGCGGCGTCGCCGAGATCGCCGGTGGCCTGATGGCCGCCCCGGCCCCGACTCGCCGCCTCGCGCGCTGGTGGCTGATCGGTGTGCTGATCGCCGTTTTCCCGGCCAACGTCCACATGGCGCTCGAGCCCGACCAGGTCGAGGACCGCGGGGCCCCGATCAAGGGCCTGCCGAGGTGGCTGCTCTGGGCGCGGCTGCCGATCCAGCCGCTGTTCGCGCTCTGGATCTGGAGCGCGACCGAGTAGCCGCGTGAGACGGTTTCTCGTCGGGCGGCAGGAGTTCAGCGCGAGTCCGCGACCTCTCGCACCGCGCCGGTTTGACGCGAGGGCGGCGGCTCGGCATCCCGCCCGGGGCGAGCCACCTCGAGGTAGACCTGACGACCGCTCCGCGCGCACGGGTCGCAGGTCTCGAGGCGCATCGACAGGCGGGTTCGGTTCCTGCTCGCGCCGCACGTTGGGCAGATCAGCAACATTTGTTCCCTCCCTTGCTCTCTGGATTCCTGGCCGCCGCCCCGACCCCCTTCGCGCGGCTCCTCACGCCCGGATATACCCCACGATGTCGAGCCATAACAGGGAAGGCGTCCAGGTTTACGGGGCGCCATTTTCGGGCAGCTCGCGAGCATGGAATTGCTGACCGCGGGCGCCGTCGGGTCCGTCGAGCGGCCACTGGCGCTCGACGGGCTGATTGGGCGCTACCGCGCCGAGCTGGTCGACCTGGTCGACGGACCCGCGCGGATCAGGCTGCGCACATCAAACGGAGAGTGGGACGCCAGGCTCGACGACTATGGGGCCGAGCTCACCGTCGCCGAAGGACGCCCCGACGCCGTGATCTCCGCCGACGACGCGACCTGGCGACGAATCGCCCTCGACGGCCGCGAGGGCATGGCGGCGTTTCAGGCGCGCCGGCTGAGGGTGCGCCACAACCTCCACCTCGGAATCGCCTTCATCGCGGCGACGTCCGGCGGCGAGCTCACCTCCGGTCTGCGGTTCGCGTCTCACCACTCCCCCCACGGCCGGATCTCGACCATGGAGGCGGGGGATGGGCCGCCGCTGGTCTGCATCCCCGGCCTCGGGGGGACCAAGGCCTCGTTCCTGACGACGATCGCCGCATTGGCTCCGTCGCGTCGGGTGATCTCGATCGACCTGCCGGGCTTCGGCGACTCCGACAAGCCGCTGCGCGGACGCTACGACGCCCCCTGGTTCGCCGAGGCCGTGATCGGCCTGTTCGACTCGCTGGGACTCGACCGCGCCGACCTGATCGGCAACAGCATGGGCGGCAGGGTCGCGCTCGAGGTGGGGCTCTGCGCACCGGAGCGCGTCGGGGGCCTGGTGCTGCTGAGCCCGGCGATGGCATGGCTGCGTCACGACCGGACCCTCGCCTGGCTGCTGCAGCTCCCGGTTTCCCGCCTGGGTCTGATCCAGCCCACGCCGCGGGCTCTGATTGAGCCCATCGTCAGGCGGCTGGTCGGCGGGGGGGCGGGTGGCTGGACCGCCGCCGGCGTTGACGAGTTCCTGCGCACCTACTGCACCGCGAGCGGCAGGTTTGCCTTCTATGAGTCGGCGCGCAACATCTTCCGTGACGAGCCGCATGGCGAGGACGGGTTCTGGAGCCGGCTCGAGCAGCTCGCGCCGCGCTCGATGTTCGTGTGGGGGCGCCAGGACAACCTGGTGCCCATTGGGTTCATGCGGCACGTCGAGCGAGTCCTGCCCGCGGCACGTCACCTCGAGCTCGACTGCGGGCACGTTCCTCAGATGGAGCGGCCGCAACAGACCCACGCGGCGGTCGAGGAATTCCTGGCCCACCGCTGAGGGGTCCGGCCTACGGGATCAGGCCCCCGGCCTGGTCGAGCAGGTCACCGAGGTTGCCGAGCACGCTGCCGGCGCCGCTGAACACATCCTCGGCGCCGCCGATCAGGGCGATCGTCTCCTCGACCGGCAGGCGGTTGGCGAGGGCGCGCAGCCCGGTCGCGACCAGCGGGCTCAGCGCCCCGGCCGCTTGCGCGTCGTCGATCGCCCGCCCGACGCCGGCCCTGATCGCGAACTCGAGCCGCAGGTCGTCGATCCCGTGCTCGGCGGCGAAGCGGTCTCGCGCCTCCGCGGTGGCGAGCCCGGCGGCGAGCTCCTCGCGCGAGACCCCGAGCTCGCAGGCGGCACCGTCGAGCGCCGAGAGGAAGAACTGCTGCGCGTCGTCGGCGAGATCGTCCGGCGAGGTCCAGGCGCGCGGCTGGCAGGGGTCCGCCACGGGGGTCGGCTCGTAGCTGCCGCCCCCGGCGGCGAGGTAGACGAAGGCGAGCGTCAGCGAGGCGACGGCGGCCCCGATCACCAGCACCTGCCCCCTCACAGCTCGATCCTCCGGCCGGAGAGCCCGATCGGGATCAGGGCGGCGAGCGCGAACGCCGCGGCGATCAGGAACGAGGCCGTGAACGCGTGCGTCGCGGCGCTGTCGATCTCGTCCTCGATCGCCGTCCGCAGGGAGACGGTCGCGGCGCGCTCCGCTGGGTCGGTGGGCAGTGGTTCGAACGCCGGCCCGACGATCGGGACCTTGTCGCCCTGGGCGGCGATCTCGTCGGAGATCCGGCTCGCCAGCCCGAGCTTCGCGCCGGGTGATACGCCGGCGTCGAGCAGGGCGGCGATCCCGGCCTGCTCGGCGTTCGCGCGCTCGGTCTCGAGGTTGGCCGTGAACACCGGCGTCAGCACCAGCAGCCCGGCGACGACGCCGGCGTGGCGAGCGGCGATCGTCCAGCCGCCGTGGATCGCCTGCGGCGAGCGGCCGGCCAGCGCCGCCTCGGTGAGCGCCGAGAGAGTCAGGGCGAGCCCGGCGCCCACCAGCGCCTGGGGCGGCAACGTCAGCGCCACCGAGGCGGCCGGCAGCAGGGCGAGACCGGCGAGCCCGCCGGCGATCAGGATCGCGCCGGCCGCCGCCCGCGGGGTCGGGGCCTCGACCCGCGCCGCGAGCGGCGCCGCCGCCAGGGCGCAGATCGGGGTGATCGTCACCGCCGCGGCGGCGCCGATCGGGCTCAGCCGCCAGCCCTCGATCAGCAGCAGGACGACGAGGAAGAGAGCCGCCGCGAGCGCCGCGGAGACCAGTGCGAGGGCGGCGTTCGCGCCCACGTGCGGGCGCCCGGCCGCGTGGACCTCGGCCGCGACCCGCTCCCGTGAGCGCTCCGCCCGAGCCGGGCCGGCCAGGGCGAGCGCGCAGGCCGCCGCGACGGGCACCTGGATGAAGAAGATCGACTGCCACGAGATCAGCTCGGTGAGCAGGCCCCCGATCCCGGGGCCGAGCGCGGCGCCAATCGCTCCCGAGGCGGCCCAGACGGTGGCGGCACGGCGCTCGTCGCCGACCACCGCCGGCAGCAGCTCGAGCGAGGCGCAGACGGCGGCCGCTCCGCCGACTGCCTGCGTGCAGCGGGCGGCCAGCAGCGGCTCGATCGCGCCCGAGAGCCCGCAGACGAGGCCCGAGGCCCCGAACAGGACCATCCCGGCCAGCGCCACCCGCGCCGGCCCGTGCCGGCGGGCGAGCCCGGCCGCCGGCACCGCGGCAAGCGCGAGCACGAGGTTGAAGGCGACGAGGACCCAGGTGACCGTGCTCACCGAGACGTCGAGCTGCCGGTAGATCTCCGGCAGCGCGAGGACGACGACCGAGGAGTCGGCGAGGACGAGGCCGACGCCGACCGCGAGCGCGATCCGCAGGGGACCGCGGCCGCCGTTCATCCCCTGACCTCGATCCAGTCCCATGGCTTCCCGCACAGGCTCCCGGCATCGGCGGCGGCAACGTCGACCAGCCTCGTCGTCGCGGCATCGGTGGAGCTGAGCACCAGCGGGCCGAGCGTGCCCGAGTCGCCGGCGCTGCCCGGATGCAGGTCGGCGTCGCCGATCCGGACCTCGACCAGGTGCTCCCCCGGCGTCAGGGCGGCCGAGCCGAGGCGGACGTACTGGCCGCGGTTGTTGAGCTCGTGACGCACATCACCAGCGGGCTCCCCGTCGATCAGCAGCTCGGCGCTCGGCCTCAGCGAGCCCCCGAGCCAGATCTCGTACTCGGCGGCGCGCCGGATCCGGGCGTGGACCTGGATCGCACGCGGCGTGGCGGGGATCGGGACGCGCGGGGGCTTGTCGAAGACCAACGGCCGCTCCCCCGCCGCCGCGACCAGGTCACCCTGCCGGGCGAGCGCCCGCACACGCTCGCAGTCCGGAACGCCGTATGGGTCGTAGCGGCCGCCCAGCGGCAGCCGCGCCGGGAGCAGGTCGTCGCCGGCCGGCCGCTGCCAGGCCTCGTAGTAGTCGCCGCGCCAGATCAGCCGGTACGGCGACGGCGGACGGCTCTGGGCGGGCGAGCGCCGAAGGACGAGGGTCCGGTAGACGCCGAGCGCCGCCGGATCGATTCGGTCGGTGTCCACGGAGCCGCCCTTCTCGACCATCGCACCGCTGCTGAGAGGGACCACCCTGCGGCGGAGCTCGGAGATCCCCTCGGGGTCGGCATCACGAAGGAAGTGGCGAACCCCGTAGGGCTCGTACTCGGTCATCAGCGTCGGACCCTGGCCCGCGATCCGGTCGCCGATCCGCTCGAGGTCGGCGAGCTGACCGTGCGGGGCGAGGCTGACGCCCCCGTAGCCGAGCGCGTTCGACCAGACGACCCCGCCGACGACGGCGACCGCGAGCGCCGCGCCGACCAACGCCCGGCCGCCGGTCGCGAGCGATCCGATCGCCAGCATCGCCGCGAAGGGGATCGCCGGCGAGGCGGTCGCCAGCGCCTTGCCGCCGACCCACGGCGAGCCGAGCGCGACGAGCACGCCACAGCCCGCCAGGGCACCCAGCGTGTAGACGGCGGGCCCCGGGTCGCGGCGCCGGATCGACCACAGCAGGCCGGCCGCGGCGGCGGCGCAGACGACCGCGATCAGGAGGTAGGTGATCAGGTCGTGGTCCGGGGTCAGGCGGAAGTCGCCGGAAGGCCAGATCCCCGCCGCCTGGGCGATCTGGAGCGGCGCGATCAGGTTGCCTTGCGCCGAGCCGTCGGTGAGCGGCGACGAGGTCGGCGGCAAGAGCGCTCCGGCGACGATCACGGGCAGGCTGAGCAGGGCGACGGCGGCCCCGAACCCGAGCGCGCGCCAGGCCGTCGCCGCTGTACCGATCCGCCGCCCGACCAGGACAGCGGCGGCAAGCAGGGGCGGCAATGCCCAGATCAAGCCTCCGGCGCTGAGGACGCCGACCAGCGCGGCCGTTACGAGCGCCGGCGCCACCAGGGCCGCGGCCTCTCGCGCGTGGTCTCGCAGCCGCACGGCGAGCGCGGCCAAGCCGGCGATCAGGGCGGCGGCGACCACCTCCTTGACGCCGCCCCAGAGGTAGTAGCCGAACAGCAGCGCCGGCTGTGCGGCGACCACGGCTGTCGCGGCGCGTAGCCCGGAGGAAGCCGAGAGCAGCCCGGCGAGCGACCAGAGCCCGAGCGCCAGCAGCCCGGCGGCGAAGGCGATGTAGGGCTGGATCAGCCAGGCCGGATCGGTCGCGGTCAATACCGAGCCGATCCCGAGCGGCACGAAGACGCCGACCGGGTAGCCCTCGCCGAGGTTGAAATGCAGCGTGGCCTCGTAGCTGGACGGCGCCAGGCCGTCGAGGTCGCGCCCGTGCTCCATGATCCGGTCGGTGAGCGAGAGCCAGGTGGCGGTGTCGTCGAGCTTGATGAAGCCGGCGATCGTCGGCTCGCCGGAGAGCACGATCGGCGCGGCGTAGACGGCGAACACCACCGCGGCGGCGGCGAAGCCCCAGAGCTCGAGCGGACCCTCGCGACCCCTCGACCCAAGCGCGAAGCCGGCCACGGCGAGCACCGCCACCACCGGGGTCGTCGCCTCGGCGGTCGCGTCGGCGAGGGTCAGGAACTGGCCGACGACGACGATCACCGCGAACCCGGCGACGACCACGAGCGGCGCCGGCAGGCGGCGGCCCGTCAGCCGGTCGACGAGCAGGCCGGTGCCGGCGCACAGCGCCAGCATCAGGAGCGGGAACAGCAGCCAGGCGACGAGCAGGTCCACCGCCCGTCAGAGACCCAGTTCGTCGGCGTAGTTGTCGCGGTACTGGTCGCGCTTCTCGAGCACCTGCTCGACGTAGGCGCGGGTCTCCGGGAACTCGATGTCGTCGAGCTGGAGGCCGGCTCCGCCCCACTTGTCGACGTTGCCGCTGCCGGCGTTGTAGGCGGCCAGCGCCGCGATCAGGTTGCCGTCGTATTGATCGAGCAGCTCGCGGAGGTGGAAGCAGCCGTAGCTGATGTTGATCTGCGGGTCCTCGAGGTCATCGACGGTGAACGCGACCCCCCCGCTCTCGTCGGCGATCGCCTGGGCGGTCTCCGGAGTCACCTGCATCAGCCCGCGGGCGTCGGCGCCCGAACGCGCATGCTCGTCGAAGCCCGACTCCTCGTTGATCACCGCCGCGATCAGCGCCGGATCGAGGTTCTTCTCCTCCGCCTGCTGGCGGATGATGTCGTCGTGGCGCAGGGGCAGGGTGACCTCGCGGATCGCCTCATCGACGTTGAGCTTGGCGAGGACCAGCGCGAGGGCGGCCACCCCCACCGCCGCGATGACGAGCCTGCGAGCGCGGCTCAACCCCCGTCGCCCTCCGCAGTCAGCTCGCCGACCAGCGCCCCGACCCGCCGCTCGAGCTCGTCGAGCCCGGCGTCGTTCTCGATCACGTAGGTCGCCCGCGCCGCCTTCTCCTCCTGAGACAGCTGACGGCGCTCGCGGGACTCGAGGTCCAGCGTCCCGCGGGCGCCGGCCCGCTCGACCCGCAGGGGGTCCGGGGCGACGACGCAGACGGTCGCGTCGAAGACATCGTCGAGGTCGGTCTCGAAGAGCAGCGGAACCTCGATCACCGCCACCGCGGTGGCCGGATCGAGGCCGCGGCGCCAGGCGACGATCTGCTCGCCGACCAGCGGGTGCAGGGTCGCCTCCAGCCAGGTCAGCTCCTCCGGGCGCTCGAAGACGATCGTGCCGACGCGGGCGCGGTCGACCTCGCCGTCCGGGGCCACCTCGCCCCCCCAGCGCCCGACCAGAAGGTCGCGGACTCGCTCGGTCGCGAGCAGATCGTGGACGACGGCGTCGGCGGACATCGTCGCCGCCCCCTGGCGCCCGAAGGCGGCGAGGGCCTCGCTCTTGCCCGCGGCGATCGCCCCGGTCAGGCCGAGGACGGCGGTGCGCTGGGGCTCAGGCGCGGCAGCCACCGCGCTCGCCTCAAGAGGCTTCTTCGGACTCGGCGGGGGCCGCGTCGTCCGCGGCTGGTTCCTCGGCCGCCTCCTCGACGACCGGCTCCGCCGGCGGCTCCGGATCGGCGGCCTCCGCTTCGGCCTCGGCCACCGGCTCCTCCTCGGCCACCGGGGCGGGCTCCTCGGCCACCGGGGCCGCCTCCTCAGCTACCGGGGCCGCCTCCGGCGGCGGCTCGGAGAAGACCTCCTCGGAGAGGTCGAGGTCGGGGACGCCGGCCTCGGCCTCGGGCGCCGGGGGCGGCTGGTTGCCGGGCTGGAGCTCAGGCGGGATCAGGTCGCGAAGCGGCAGGTTGTCGTTCGCCTGCGCGCGCTTCACGCTGAGCGAGATCCGGCGGCGCTCCTCGTCGATCTCGAGGATCCGCACCCACGTCTCCTGGCCGGGCTGGACGACCTCGCCCGGCGTCTCGACGTGGTGCTCGGCGAGCTCGGAGATGTGGACCAGGCCCTCGACTCCGGGGACGATCTCGACGAAAGCCCCGAAGGCGACGACCTTCGTGACCTTGCCCTCGAGGATGTCGTTGGGCTTGTACTCGTTGAGGACCGTCTGCCACGGGTCCTCCTGGGTCTGCTTCAGCCCGAGCGAGATCCGCTGGCGGTCGCGGTCGATGTCGAGCACCTTGACCCGCACCGTCTCGCCGATCGCGAGGACCTCCGAAGGATGGTTGACGTGGCTCCAGGAGAGCTCGGAGATGTGGATCAAGCCGTCGATGCCCTCGAGGTCGACGAAGGCGCCGAAGTCGACGATGTTGGAGATCTTGCCCTCGACGACCTGGCCGGGCGCGAGGCGGCCGAGGATCTGCTCGCGCACCTCCTTGCGCTCCTCCTCGAGGACGGCGCGGCGCGAGAGGACGACGTTGTTGCGGCTCCGGTTGAGCTCGATCACCTTGCACTCGAGCGTCTGGCCCTTGAACTCGTCGAGGTTGTGGACGCGGCGGATGTCGACCAGCGACGCGGGCAGGAAGCCGCGGACGCCGAGGTCGAGGATCAGGCCGCCCTTGACGACCTCGATCACGCTGCCCTCGACCGGCTCGCCGGTCTCGGCCGCGACCTCGATCTTGCGCCAGGCCTTCTCGAAGCGGGCGCGCTTCTTCGAGAGGACGAGGCGGCCCTCCTGGTCCTCCTTGGTGAGCACGAGGGCGTCGACCTGCTCGCCGAGCGAGACCTCCTCCGAGGGGTCGACCGAGCGGCGGATCGAGAGCTCGTTCGCCGGGATAACGCCCTCCGACTTGTAGCCGATGTCGACGAGGACCTCGTCCTTGTCGATCCTGACCACTTCGCCGGCGACCACGTCGCCCTCCTCGAAGGGCTTGATCGTCGCGTCGTAGTTGGGGACGAGCTTGCCGTCGACCTCGATGAGCAGGTCGGTGGAGCCGCCGTTGGCGGCCGCCGGCGGCGGGCCTGCTGGCGCTTCGGTGGCAGCGTCGGTCGTTGTGTCGGTCGCGGACACGGCGGCTGATGATAGGGAAAAGCGCGCCGCACTCGTGCGTGATCCTTGCTGTCGCTGCGTGTTACAGGGACCGTGGGTGGGTAATCCGCCCGCATCCGGTGAACTGAAGGGAACTCATGACTCTCAAGCGACATCTGGTCCTGGCGGCGATGCTGGTGGCCATCGGCGTGTTCTTCGCGGGCCTGACCATCGCCCGGGCGAGCTCGGGCGACGACCACAGCGGTGGTGGCAACGAGCAGGGCGACGTCCAGAATTGCCAGATCGACGGCAACGACGAAGGGGGCGACGGCGACAACGTCGGCGACGACAAGAGCCACGGCGACGATTTCAACGGCTCCGGTGCCGACGACCAGATCGACGGTGACGACGGCGACAACGAGATCGACGGCGACAACGGCGACGACGACCTCTGCGGCGACCAGGGCGACGACGTGATCAACGGCGGCCCCGGCGACGACGCGATCGACGGCGGCGGTGGCGACGACGACCTGAACGGCAACTCGGGCAACGACGTGATCGTCGCCCAGGGCCAGGGCGCCGACGACATCAGCTGCGGCGCCGGCAAGCACGATGTCGTGCGCGCCAGCCGCAACGACGACGTCGCAGCGAACTGCGAGGTCGTCCACTAGCGACTCCACCCGCGGCCCTGATCGGCCCGGATTCGTAGGCGTCCGAAGCCTCGCCCCGTTGGCGGGGCTTCGGCGTTTCCGGGAACGGCCGCGAGCTAGCGGACCACGCGGAAGGTGTCCTTCGCCGGCTTTTCCTCCTGGTTGCCGGCCGCGTCCCTCGCCCGGATCCGGAACGTGTGCTGTCCGGGCTTCACATGCAGCTTGTCGGGCGACTTGCAGTCCTTGTAGCCCTTGTGATCGAGCTTGCACGCGAACGTCGCCCCCGCGTCGTCGGCCTTGAACTTGTAGGTGACCTCGCGCGCGTCGGTGCGGTTGGGCGGGTCCTTCTTGATCTTCGTGTTGGGCGCCTTGGTGTCCGGCGTCAGATCGGGCGGCTCCACCGTCAACGGGTGCTCGTTGAAGAAGTCCCAGTAGGCGTCGGCCATGACGAACTTGTGCGGGTTGTTCGTCCCATTCGGATATTCGTGCTCGACGCCCTTGAGAACCCAGAACCGGAAGAGGTTGCCGTCCGTGTTGCCGGCGGCGCCCGTGCGCCAGGTCAACTCGGTGTAGGTCGGCTTCGTCACCACGTCCACCGGGCGGTCGGCCAGTGCGAGCGACGTCAGCACGGTCGGGACGATGTCCCTGATCACCGGGGTGTTCTGGAGCTCTCCCGGGTCCAAAGGGATCTCGCGATAGCTCGGGTCAACCGCCTGGATGCGTGCGAGCACCTTCGGATCGATGGTCCCGATCACCAGTGTCATCGGGATGTTGGGGTGGCCCGTGGTGGTGCGGTGAACGGTCTCGAGCGTGCCGGCGTTGCAGCCGACCGCCGCGAACAGGTCGGAGGCTTCGATACCGATCCGGCTGCACATCTCGCCGCCGTTGGAGAAGCCCGAGAGGAAGATCCGGCGGGTATCGATCGGCAGCTGCGTTGCCACATCGGCGGCGACCCCGCGCAGGAAGGAGACGTCGTCGGCCGGCCAGGGCGCACCCGCCGGATAGCCGTCCGGCTGCACTGCGGGGTCGATGTGGCTCGCGAGGTCGTACGAGTTCCACTTCGTTGTCGTCGTCGGGGGCTCGCCCGGCTCGAGGACCCGGTACGTCAGGCCAGTGGGGAAGGCGGCGATGAATCCGCCCGCGTCGGCTTTCTCCCTCCAACCGGAGATCTTCAGAAACTTCTCACCGTCGCCGCTCGTCCCGTGGAGCATCAGCACCAGGGGGACCAGCTCGCCCGCCCCCATCCTCGCCGACGCGCTGGCCGGCACGTAGACCAGGTACTCGCGGGGGTAGCCATCGACCTCCAGGACGCGGCAGTTGACGCCCTCGGCGAACGCGGTCCCCGCCTCTGCATTCGTCGCGCAGGGGACTCCGAAGTCGGCGGCGGGCGCGACGCCGCCCAGCGCCACGATCGCGCCAAGTACGAGCACGCCCAACGGGATCCGTCGCATCGATGCCGACCCTACCCCCGGTTTGCCTGGTCTCCAAGCCCGGTACCCTCGCGAATCGATGCCGACGCGGGCGACAAAGCGGGGCGCCGAGCGGACTCCGCTCGAGGGCGAGTACGACGTCCTGATCTGCGGCGCCAGCTTCGCCGGGCTCGCCGTGGCCCGCGAGCTGGCCGGCTCGGGCGCGCGGACGATGGTGGTCGATCGCTACGAGATCGGCGAGCGCCAGACCTCGGCCTGCGCGGCGCCGACCGGGTGGCTGGAGGCGATGGGCGTCAGCGACTCGATCCGCCAGACGTTCGACACGCTGGTCGTCCACACCCCGCACACGACGGTCGACTTCCGCCTCCCCTGGACCTTCTCCACCTTCGACTACCGCCAGCTGTGCGAGCTGCTCTGGGACCAGAGCGAGGCGGAGTTTGAAACTGCAAAGGTCGAGGGACGCAGCGGTCAGGTCGTGCACACCGACCGCGGTGACCTCTCGTCGCCGTTGGTGGTCGACGCCTTGGGCTGGAAGCGGGTCCTGGCCGGCAGCGGCTACCAGCCCCCCGACGCGCCGCTCTCGCGCGGGCTCGAGGTCCACCCCCACGACTCCAGCGACCGTCTCGAGATCTGGATCGACCGCGGCTACGTACCGGCCGGCTACGGCTGGAGCTTTCCCGCCGGCGACGAGGTCCGGATCGGGGTCGGCTCCTTCGACCCCCGGTTCCACGTCAAGGAGCCGACCGTGCGCCTGGCCGAGGACCTCGAATCGGAGGCGGTTCGCTATCAGGGCAACTGGATCCCCCACAAGCTCCGCGACGCGACCGCCGACGGCATCTTCTTCGTCGGCGACTCCGCCGGTCACTGCCTGCCGCTGACGGCGGAGGGGATCCGGACCGCGTTCTACTTCGGGATCGCCTGTGGCCGCCAGCTGCGGCAGGTCCTCGCCGGGACGACGACCGCGGCCGAGGCGCTGCGCGGCTACGGAGCGTTCTCGGCCGAGCACGAGTGGAAGTTCAAGTGGATGCTGCGCACGCAGAGGCTGGTGCCGCGGGTGCCGCCGCGGCTGCTCGCCGCCGCGCTGCGCGGGATGGAGCGCGAGTCGTTCGTGCGCTGGTCCTTCGACCACTACCTGCGGATCGCGCCCCCCTCCTACGCAGAAGCACCGCAGCGACCGGTCGCGGAGCCGCTGCGCGCCGCCGCCTGACCGTCAGCGAATCGTCAGCGTCCCGCGCATGCCGGGATGGATCGAGCAGAAGAACTCGTAGCTCTTCCCCGACGTCACCCGGTCGAGCCCCTCGATCGGCGCCCGCTCACCGAGGTCGACCAGGGGCGTGTTGAACAGCGGCCTGCCGTCCGGCCCCTTCTCGACCGAGGTGACGTCGTGCTTGGCGACGTCGAGGTTGACGAACTCGATCGAGCCGCCGACGCTGGTCGTCGCGACCGGCGTCGCGTAGCTGCTCGAGGACGCGCCGGGCCCGGCGATGATCGGCGGATCGCCGCCCGCGGAGTCGCCGCCGCCGCCGCCGCCACCACCACCACCGCCGCCGCCGCCCAGGCCGCCGACGGTGTCGGAGACGTCGCCGCCGACGTCGGCCGCTCCGCCCGGGCCGAAGGCCACGACGTGCCCCTCCGGCAGGCCGCGGATGCCGACCGAGGCGTAGATCTGGTGGCGGGCGATGCTCACCCCGCCCCACGACAGCGAGGCCGGGTTCGCGGTGCCGCCGAGCAGCAGCGGCCGCTTCGCCAGGGGCGCGCCGCTGCGGGCGTCGTACGCGTCGAGGAAGCCTGTCAGGTCGACCGTGTAGACGATCCCGTTGGCGACCGCGACCGGGTTGCCCCAGTGGACGCCGTCGCCGACCGGCGCCGCCCAGCGGTAGGAGCCCTGCTGGTCGAGCGACCACAGGTAGCCGGGGACCGTGATCGGCCCATAGACGGCCTTGCCGTCGTAGGCGGTGGAGCCGACGATCCCGCCGACGGCGGTCGGCGGCCCGACGATCTGCGTCCACACGGGTTCCATCGTCTTCGCGTCGAAGACGTGGTAGACGCCCGACTTCTGCCCGGCGCCGACCAGCTTGCGCCCGTCCGGGCCGGTGATCAGGTTCGGGGCGGCGCCGAAGTCGAGGTCGATGTCGCCGCAGGAGCCGATTCCCTGCGGGTAGTAAGGCGCCGGGTTGCCCGGGATGTCGTAACAGGGAAGCTGTGACAGCGCCGGGACGTACTCATCGATGATCCCCTTGTAGGAGCCGATGATCTGACCGAAGGCGCCGTGCTTGCGGTTGAGGTCGAACTTGACCACGGCGTCGCTGTGCTCGTGCTCGGCCTGTGGCTTGAACGGGTTCGCCGTGCCGACGTACGCGACCTTCGCCCGGCGGTCGATCGCCGGGGTCGACCAGATCCCGGCGCCGGCGAACTCGTCCTGCTGGCTGGGCGAGTGGATCGTCCAGGTCTTGCGCAGCAGCTTGCCCCTGCGGGTGTCGAGGAACAGCATCGACCCCTGGAAGGCGTAGCGGTCGGCCTCGTCGCCGAGCTCGGCCGAGCCGCCCGAGACGCCGGACATCAGCGTGTGCTCGAAGACCATCGGGCTGCCGTAGAGGTCGCTGCCCGGCTGCTGGTCGAGCGACCGCGTCGCCCACAGCACCCTGCCGTTGCGCCGGTCGAGGGCGACGACGTAGGGACCGATGCATGGGTCGCCCCCGCGGCAGTCCTCGGCGGCGGCCAGCCGCGAGACGCCGACGTAGATCCTCCCGCCCTGAGCCGTGACCGAGCCGTTCACGCCTCCCCCGTAGGGAACGTGGCGCTTCCAGACCGGCTCGCCGGTGTCGGCGTTCAGGGCGAACACCCAGCCCTCCGTGGTGGCGACGAAGAGGCAGCCGCGGGAGACGACCGGCGTCCCGGTGATGTCGCCCTCGCCGCCGGAGTCGGTGGTCGAGAAGCTCCAGGACGGGGTCAGCAGCGGCGCGTCGGCGGGCGAGATCAGCTTCTCGTGCGGCTGATAGCGGCTCTGGCGCAGGTCGTGGCCGTAGCTGGGCCAGTCGCCGCCGCCGACATCGGCGGTCGCGCAGGTCGCCTTCTCCGCCGGCGGCGTTGCCGGCTGGGCCGCAGCCGCGCCGGCCGGCAGCGCAAGCGCCAGCGCAACCCCCACGATCACCCCCGGACCAGGTCTCACGGGGACCACTCCGACTCGAGCAGGCCCTTCATCACCTCGCGGCGCGTCCGCGCCCCAGGCGCCAGGTGCGAGGCAAGCGGCGCCGACTCGGTCTGGTCGCCGCGCTTGCCGTGGAGGTAACCCTCCTCGCGGACCTTGTTGACGTCGTCGCAGTGGATCTCGTGGCGCCGCGCGTCGGGGTCGATCTCATAGGCGCGGGCGGCATTGCGCCCGAGGATGCCGTTGCGGATCGTGCGGTCCGGGGACGGCGCCTTGCGGGTCGGGTCCTCGACGTCGCCCTCGAGCCCGTACGGGAGCCCATACAGCTCCTTGCCCTCGTCGGTGAACTCGAACTTGCGCATGCCGACGATCTCCGGCTGCGGCGACCCGTACCAGAGGCTGTCGGTCCCCCAGGCGATCCGCTTCGGCCCGACGTAGGTGATCAGCTTGCCGAGCAGGTGGGCCGACTGGTCGGGGTCGTTCATCGTGTTGCGCCACACCGAACCGAGCTCGGCGTAGACGTTGGGCACGTTGCCGAACCGATGCCCCTTCTTGCGGAAGCGGGTCGCGTCCCACTGGTTCTCGCGCAGGCTCTTGATCAGGGCGTCGACCTTGTTCACGTTCGAGACCGCGACGTCGTCGCCCGGGTAGGGCTTCTGCGTGTCGCCGATGTCGTAGCCCGAGTGGTAGACGAGGAAGCGCACCCCGGGGTTCTGCCGCGCCGCCGGCCCGATGTCGCGGGGCGTCGCGGCCCGCTGATCGAACCCCGGCAGCGCGAAGCCCTTGTGGGTGGCGACCACGGGCGGGATCCTCTTCACCGTGTTGCTGACGTTGACGACCTGCTCGAGGAAGGCCTGGCCGGTGTCGGTGTCGAGGAACCAGCCGCTGGCGTTGGGGACGTCGCCCCAGGCGCAGTAGGTCTTCCAGCCGCGGAGGATGTGCTTGTACTGGTGCGCGCGCTCCATCATCAGCTGGAGCTCCTCGTCGAGGTAGGTCGGCTTCACGTCCGGCGTCGTCATCCCGCCCCCGCCCCGGTTCGGCATCACGAAGGCGTGCATGACGCAGCGCCGCGAGCGGCCGAGCTCGTTGACGGTGTGGACGGTCTCGGAGGCCTCGGCGAGCGGCAGCGGGTTCTGCGTGTCCGGCGAGGTCGGGACGACCGAGAGCACCGACATCGTCGTCGCCGAGTCGAGGAAGACCTCCTTCAGGTAATGAAAGCGCGACAGGTTCGCGATCGGGTCGGCCTCGCCGCCGTCACGCGCCTGTGGCCACACCGCGCTGAAGAAGGCCTCGAACGCCGGGTTCGACACCCGCCACATCCCGTCCGGATCGACGTGGTGCGACTGGACGTCGAAGATGAACTCGCCGGGCAGGTTGCGGATCGTCTCCAGCCCCTTGCGGCCCGCCCACTCGAGGTCGCAGGCGTCGGGGCGCTTCATCCCGGCCTGCGCGTAGCCGTAGGTGCCGAAGCGCCCCATGCGGACGAGGTCGACCGCCCAGAAGCCGATCGCGGTCGCCGCGGCCGTGCGCACGAACTGCGCGCGGGTCATCCCGAACTTCCTCCGCACGCGCTCGGTCTCGCGGCTGGCGATGTCCATGATCGCCCGCTGGGCGACGGTCGGGGTCTCCGGGAAGTACTCGTCGTTCGAGCACGGCATCACGTCGACCGGCAGGTCCTCCGAGAGCTCCTGCCAGCTGAACCGGGAGGGGCTGGAGGTGGCCGATGGCCCGTTGCGCTTCCAGTTGATCATTTGGTGACCTCGAACGCGCCCCGCATGCTCGGGTGGATGCGGCAGTAGTAGGTGACTATCTCGCCCGGCTTGTAGCCGTTCTGCTCGGTGATCGGCAGGCCCCAGTTCAGGGTCTGCTTCGCCGGCCCGATCTCCGGCGTCCCGATCCCGAGCTCGCTGGAGTCGAAGTCGAGCGACCGGCCGTCGCTGGTCGTCCCGTCGGCGACCGGGAACGAGGTCCCCGTCTGGCCGAGGCAGGGGAACGCGCAGGAGGTGACCGTGTGGTAGATCGCGGCCCCGTCCAGGTTGGTGAACCCGAGCGTGTCGCCGAGCTTCACGGTCGGCACCCCGCTCATCGAGATCGTGCTCAGATCACCGGGCTCGTAGAGGAAGTCGGCGATCGTGACGTTGCCGGTCGGTGCGCCCGCGGTCGCGTTCCACTCGCCCTCCGGCCCGCCGTAGTTGTCGTTCTCAGGCAGCGGTCCGTGGGTGACGATCCCGGCCTGGTCGCAGAGCGTCGGCTGCTTCGCCTTCAGCCCCCGGGAGCGACACGTCGGGGAGTGGTCGACCGGCGCCTTGAACGGGTCGACGCCGGGCGCGGTCGGCGTGCCGTCCGGCGTGTCCGGCGCCAGCAGCGCCACCGCGATCCCCATGTCCTCGTAGGTGGACTGGATCGTGGTGTCGTAGGTGACGTTGCTGCGCAGCACGTCACCGGGTTTTACCCGCACCCCCCAGTACGGCGCGCCGGTTACCCGCATCGAGAAGTCCCAGGAGGTCGGCGGGCCGCCGATCTTCGGCGGGCCGCGGCGCTTCCAGTAGGCCGCGCGGCCGGTGTAGATCCGTTTCGAGCGCCCGTCCCGGACGAGGTCGATCTCGTTCTCGAGGCCGCCCGGATGCAGGTGGCCGCCGATCCCGATCAGCGTCCCACCGGTGAAGTCCTGGATCTGCCCGAACGAGTCGCCGAGGTCCGGCAGCGTCAGGTCCTGGCCGAGGCCGTTCCCGGGCGAGCCCTGGCCGACGATCGTCTTGCCCCAGGGGTCGAAGCCGGCGCACTCCTGCTTCGGCCAGGTGCAGGTCCCGTGGCCGCCGTAGTCGCGCTGGACGTTGAAGACCGGATAGCCGCCCGGCCGCACGTCGAGCCAGACCGGATAGGCGGGCTTGATCCCGAGGCGGTCGCCGGCGGCCTGGGGGATGAAGTCGACGTCGTAGGTGATGTAGACGGTCATCGGCTTCTGCACGGCCGAGTGGACCATGTAGAGCAGCAACCAGACGTCGCTCGCCTTGACCGGCATCCCGTAGCCGGTCGGGAACGGGGCCACCGTCTTCTCCTCGCCGGCGGCGAAGAACGGCCCGCGGCCGTAGTCGGTCGCCGAGAGCCAGGTCCCGTGGTGCAGGTGCACCTGCTCGATCGGGGGGACGGTGCCGTCCGGGAGGACGAGGTTGGGCTCGAAGCGGGTGATGTAGCCGTCGCGCAGCGGCTTCTCGATCTTGATCGGGTCGACGAGGACGTCGTTCTGGCCGGGCTTGACGACGATCGGCCCGTAGGAGAAGCGCAGCCGCTGGCAGTCGCCGGGATAGCGCTCGTAGTCGGGGCCCTGCCAACCCGCGAGCTTGTAGGTGCGCTTCTCGTAGGGGTCGTTGCCCTCGAGCGCGCAGGGGCGCGGCAGCAGGTCGACCGCGGCGCCCGGCTCAGGCGTTGGCGCGTGCGGGGGCGAGGCCTGCACGCTCGCCGGCAGGGCGAGCGCGAACAGCAAGGCCAGCCAGAGCAGCGCGGTCACCCGATCGCGGCTCGCGGAGACGCCCATGTACCCACTCCCTTTCCTCACCCGTACTTCCCCACGCGGGATCGTAATTGGCCCGCCGGCCGAATGCAACACCCAGCGGTGTCACATACCGCGGTGCAGCATCAGCGCACGATCAGGGCGCCGTCAGCGCACGATTAGAAGCGTGCCCGCGAGCAGGAGGACGACGCCGGCGGCGCGCTGGGCCGTGATCGGCTGCTGCTCGAGCCCGAGGATGCCGAGCCTGTCGATGATCACGGCCAGCGTCAGCTGCCCGGTGATCGTCGCCGCGGCCACGCCCCCGGCTCCGATCGTGGTCACGGTGACCAGCGCCGTGAACACGTACGCGGCGCCGAGCAGGCCGCCGAGCAGGTAGTACCAGCGGACGTCGAAGGCCGAGCCGAGGCCGCCCGCCTGGCCCGCGATCACGACGATCCCCGCCAGCACCAGGGTCCCGATCGCAAACGAGACCAGCGCCGCGGCGATGTTCCCCGTCGCTCGCCCGAGCCCGGCGTTGATCGCGGGCTGCAGGGCGATCAGGCCGCCGACCGCCGCCATCAGGATCACCGCCACGCTCCGGTCCATCGGCGCGGACTGTAGCCGCATGAAATCCGTCCGTGATTGTTGCCGCTCACTCGTGTTCAAGCCCCGAGCACCCGAATAGATACCGATCAGCACGTTCAAGGAGGACGAGTGAACTTTTCAATCCTGACCAAGCGGGCCCTCGCCGTCGGCGCCGGAGCCCTGGCGATGGCCGTCGTCATCGGCGCACCGGCGTCGGCGGCTTCCAAGGACCGCAACCACGACAAGATCCCGGACCGCTGGGAGGCCCGGCATGGGCTCTCGCTCGACAAGAACCAGGCCCGCAGGGACCAGGACCGCGACGGCCTTGCCAACCGCGGCGAGTTCCGCGCCAAGTTCGACCCGCAGGACCCCGACACGGACGACGACGCCGTCCAGGACGGTGACGAGGGAGCCGGGACGGTCGGTTCGTTCGACTCGACCACCGGCACGCTCGTGATCAACCTCTTCGGCGGCGGCACCGTCACCGGCCAGGTCACGGCCGACACGGAGATCGACTGCAACAACGACGACGCGACGCAGCCCGACGACGAGGGCGACGACGGGGATGACAACGACAGCGACGACGTCGGGGACGACGTCGGGGACGACCAGGGCGATGACGGTCCCGGCCACGATCGGGTCATCCGCAGCCACGGCAGCGACGACAACGGTGACGACGGCGACAACGGCGACGAAGGCGACGATTGCTCCGCGGCGGATCTGACCGCCGGCACCGTCATCCACGAGGCCGATGTCACGGTCACGGCCGCCGGGCTGGTGTTCGACGAGATCGAGCTGTAGTACAAGGCAGCCGGCGTGGGGCCCCGGGCCCCAAACAAACCCCCGGGCGCCCCCCCCC
>JAWVFH010000022.1:0-3270 GCA_033856255.1 Solirubrobacterales bacterium
TCGGTCAGCAGTCCGATGACGGCGAGTGCTACACGATCGGCGCGGTCGTGGCCGACCACCTGCAGGCCCCGTCGCTGACGCAGGTCATCAACATCACGGTCGAGGACGGCAAGCTCATCTGCGAGCGCCAGGCCGAGTACGGCTACGACACCGTCGAGGTCGAGCTGCCCGCGGTCATCTCCGTCGGCGACGCGATCAACGAGCCGCGCTACCCGTCGCTGAAGGCGATCATGGGCGCGAAGAAGAAGCCGATCGACACGCTCGGCACGAGCGACGCCGGCATCGACGCGGCCAGGGTCGGCGCCGACGGCAGCCAGGCCGTCTGGACCGCCGCCAAGGCGCCGCCGCAGAAGGAGCCCGGTCTCATCATCGAGGACGAGGACACCGCCGAGACCGTCGAGAAGATCGTCAACTGGCTCGACGAGCGCAAGCTCATCTAGGAGACCACGAACTCATGTCAAACATCCTGGTCTACGTCCTGCACAAGGACGGAGCCTTCAACAAGAACTCACTCGGCGCGGTCGCCGAGAGCACCCGTCTGGCCGGCGAGCTCGGCGGCGAAGCCCACGCGATCGTCCTCGGCGGCGACGACCTGACCGACGACCTGTGCGGGACGCTGGGCAACTACGGCGCCACCAAGGTCCTCAAGGCCGAGGGCCCGGAGGGCCTCGCCCAGCCCGTCGTCGACGCGATGGCCAAGGCCTTCGAGTCCGGCGACTACGGCTATGCCGTCTTCGGCGGCGGCCTGCTCGGCTTCGAGATCGGCGCCGGGCTCGCCGCGCGCCTCGGCGCCGGCGTGGCGATGGAGGTCACGGGGGTCACGGTGCAGGACGGCAAGCTCGTCGCCGAGCGCCCGATCCTGGGTGACAGCTCGATCTCCGAGATCCACTACAAGGACAAGGGCATCGTCATCGGGCGCCTGAACGCGTTCGAGGTCAAGGAGACCGGTGGCGGGACGGCGGCGGTCGAGGCGCTGAGCGTCGACTTCTCGCCCTTCTCGCTGAAGGCCAAGATGAAGCTGCGCGGCGAGCAGCGCGGCGAGGACGTCGACATCGAGGGCGCCACCGTCCTCGTCGCCGGCGGCCGCGGCCTCGGCAAGGCCGAGGGCTTCGAGCTGTGCGAGGACCTCGCCAAGGCGTTCACCGGCGGAGCCGTCGCGGCCACCCGCGCGGTGGTCGACGCCGGCTGGTACCCGTACGCCGCACAGATCGGTCAGACCGGCAAGACCGTGTCGCCGAAGCTGTACCTGGCGGCCGGCATCTCCGGCGCGATCCAGCACAAGGTCGGCATGCAGTCGTCCGAGAACATCGTCGCGATCAACAAGGATTCGAACGCGCCGATCTTCGAGTTCTCCGACCTCGGCATCATCGGGGACCTCAACAAGATCCTGCCGAAGCTCACCGAGGCCGTGAAGGCCAAGAAGGGAAGCTAGGACCATGGCCGCCACCGGAAACGGCAATGGCGCTACAGCGCCCAGCGCCTACCCGCCGCCCGTCGACTCTCCCGCGGAGTTCATCAAGCGCGAGGTCGACGGCGAGGACGAGGTCATCGAGGTCGGGGTCGCCATCGTCGGCGGCGGCACGGCCGGATTGGCCTGCGCCAACCGGCTGCTGCAGCTGCTGGCGGACGACCCCGAGACACTCGAGAAGCTCGGCGAGGTTCCGGTGGCCGTCATCGAGAAGGCGAAGACGTGCGGCGGGCACAACCTGTCCGGCGCCGTGATCCGCCCCGGGGCCCTGGAGCGGCTCTTCCCCGACCTGTCCCGCGAGGACTGGCGCAAGGAGGGCTTCGCGTTCGGCGAGGTCGACAAGGAGGCGGTCTACCTGACGCCGACCGCCAAGCGCGCGCTGCGCGTGCCGACCCCGCCGAACTTCAAGAACCACGGCAACGAGGTGATCTCGGTCGCCGCGCTGGCCCGCTACCAGCAGGCGCAGGCCGAGGAGGCGGGGGCGTACATCCTCACGGAGACCGCGGCGACGCACCTGCTCGTCGAGAACGGCGCCGTCAAGGGCGTCCGCTCCGGCGACAAGGGTCGCGGCAAGGACGGGGAGCCGCTCGGCAACTTCGAGCCCGGCACCGACATCGTCGCGAAGGCCACCGTCCTGGCCGAGGGCTGCTGGGGCCATCTGACCGGCGCCGCGATCCGCGAGTTCGACCTCGCCGAGGGCCGCGAGCCCCAGGTCTGGGAGCTGGGCGTCAAGGAGGTCTGGAAGGTCCCGAAGCCGCTCGACCGGCTGATCCACACGCTCGGCCCGTGGCCCCTGTCGATCTCGTCGAAGAACGGCCAGATCGGTGGCACCTGGATCTACCCGATGAAGAATGAGAAGACGGGCGACGACCTGGTCTCGATCGGCTTCGTCGTGGAGCTCGACTACGCCGACGCCACCACGTCGGCACACGACCTGCTCCAGCTCTTCAAGCTGCACCCGCTGGTCCGCAAGATCCTCGAGGGCGGCGAACGCGTCGCCTGGGGCGCCAAGGCGCTGCCCGGCGGTGGCTACTGGTCGATGCCGAAGCTGACGATGCCCGGGGCGCTGCTCGTGGGCGACGCCGGCGGGATGGTCGACACGCTCGCGCTCAAGGGCGTCCACCACTGCATCAACTCGGGGATGCTCGCGGCCGAGACGATCTACGCCTCGCTGAAGAAGGCCTCGGGCGATTTCTCCGCCTACGAGGACGCGATCGAGAACTCCGAGACGGGCGAGGAGCTCTACCAGATGCGCAACGCCCGCCAGCCGCTGCAGAAGGGGCTCCTCACGGGCGCCCCGCTGAGCGGGATCATGACGGCGACCAAGGGCCGCTTCCCGGGCGGCCGCTGGCGCTGGCACCGCAACGACGAGATCCCGGTGTTCGTGGGCAAGACGGCCAAGAAGTACCCGAAGCCCGACGGCAAGTACACGTTCGACAAGCTCTCGAGCGTGTTCATCACGGGCAACGCGACCCGCGACGACGCGCCGAACCACATCCGCGTGCAGAAGCACGTCCCCCGCGAGATCGCGGAGACCTGGAAGTGGATGTGCCCGGCCGGCGTCTACGAGATCCCCGACGACGCGCCCGAGACCGGTCCGGTCGACGTGATCGTCAACTACACGAACTGCGTCCAGTGCGGCGCGATCACCGCCAAGGGCGGTCGCCTGACGACCCCCGAGGGCGGCGACGGGCCGCTCTACACGATCACCTAGATCGGCTCGCCAGGCGCGGGCTATCCAAGTCGGCTGACAGGCGGATTCGATCGCCCAAGGTCGCCGGCAAACGCCACGCACACAGCCC